>CAUWMY010000019.1:0-31852 GCA_963560155.1 uncultured Collinsella sp. | reverse complement strand
TCGATACGAACTGGTTCAGGGCCTATAATAGCCAATATCAGTTTGAATGAAGGGTTTGATCGCCCCATCCGCCCCGCAGAAAGGCGAGCACGTGACCGAGCAACCGCAAACCGGCAACATCATATCGAACGGCTCCTCAACGGCCCCGAACCGCATCGACAAGCTGGCGATCGTGGTCGTGACCTTCAAGCGTCAGGAGCTGCTCGCCAAGCTCTTCGACTCCTTTTGCGGGCTGACGCGCGCCCCGTGGCGCATCATCATCGTCGATAACGAGAATTCCGAGCAAACCCGCCAGATGGTCGAGGACCTCGGCCGCCGCACAGACGAGCTGTGGGGTGTGGACGGCGAGACCCCCGACGCCGAGGGCGGCACGGCACGTGTGGTCTACGCGCCACAGGAGGACAACCTTGGCGGCGCGGGCGGTTTCTCCGCCGGCGTGAAGCGCGCCTACGAGCTCGGCGCCGAGTGGTTCTGGGTCATGGACGACGACGTCATGGTCGTGCCCGAGGCAATCGAGCGCCTCGAGCCGTGGACGCACGACCACCGCGTCGTGCAGGGATCCCGCTACGACTACGACGGCGGACCCTTCTACTGGCAGTACCACTTCATCGTCCCGCTGGGCATCCCCAACCCCATCGCGCCGGCGGCGTTCGACGAGTCGGGCTTCCGCACGATGAACACCATGTGCTTCGAGGGCGGCCTGTTCGCCCGCAGCGTCGTCGAGGAGATCGGCTTCCCCGACCCGCGCTTCTTCATCTACTGGGATGACACGGTCTACGGCTACCTGGCCTCCAAGGTCACCGAGTCGATCGTCGTGTCCGACATCATCCTGCAGCGCAGCCGCGATATCCCCAATTGGGACATCGCCGGCGTCCGCCAGCTCAACGGCACCTCGGACATGAACCGCTACCACATCATGCGCAATCGCGGCTACATGATGCAGTACTTCCGCCTGCACGGCGATTACAACCGCTTCCTGTTCGGCCTGGGCACCGCCGCGACCTTCGCCAAGGAGGTCATCCGCCTCATCGCGGTCGACCACAAGTTCAAGACCGGCATGCCCGCCCTCTTCCGCGGCATGCGCGACGCGCGCAAGATCTATCGCGACAAGACCTGGAAGCCCATGCCCCCGCTCAAATAGCTGGCGCGCCACCGTCGCATGCACCCACAAGCGCCATATGCGCCCGGAAGCCCACGCGGCCCGGGCGCATCTTTTTTGGACTCCACAAGACCCGCGCGTCTGTTGGGACTTTGCGTTCCCGACCGCCAGAGGGTGGAATCCCGCGGCTTCGGGTATCACAATCACGTGAGCGATCACGATATCGAATGAGGGCGCATATGGCAGACGACATCCGCATGGACAATGAGAAGCGCACGTACGAGGGGCGTGACGGCGCGGGCTATGAGGGCCGACCCGTTTCCGACCCCGCATACCCCGAGTCCGCATATCCCGGAAGTCACGCAGACAGCCCCTACTCTCCGTACTGGGGCGGCGACTCTCCCGATACGCATATCGGTGGCACGCAACCCATCCCCATCAAAAAGGGGCTGTTCGACGGCATCTCCCTGGCCCAGGTCATCGCGGCGTCGGCGGCCGCTGCGACTTCCATGCTCCTCGCCTCGCGCATCGGCATCGCGGGATCGGTCATCGGCGCGGCGGTGAGCTCCATGGTCACGGTGATTTGCTCCCAGCTCTATCGCAACGCCCTCGACGCAAGCGCGCGCAAGCTCAAGGCCAAGCAAATGAGCCACGCATGCGAGCAAGATGCGTTGAAGGGCTACGCGACCACCGAAGGCCCGTCCATGGTGGACGAGGCCGTCGCGGGGGCGCCGCGGATCCGCATCGCCCCCACCAAGCTCCAGGCGCGGGCGGCAGCCGAGCGCAGCGCCTCAAAGCGCAAGGTGGCCGTCGTCTCCGCGCTCATCGCCGTCGTTGCCGTGGCGGCAAGCGCCGGCTTCATCATGCTGACGACCTCCGGCCAGGGCCTGGGCACCAAAGCCCCGAGCGTCTTCGGAGGCCGTTCGACCGACAGCCAGCCCGCGCCGGAAACGGATGTGACCGTCGACGACCCCGCCGAAACCCCAACGACGCAGGCAAATCCCGAGGCCCCCATCGATGAACCCGTAAAGCCCGAAAATGGCACCGCCCCCGACGGAACCGCGGGAACGGGCGCCGAGGGCACCACGGACGGCACGACGGATGGAGCACCCGGCGAGGGCGGCACTTCCCAGCAAAACGGATCGGACGCCGGCTCGGGCGAGTCCGCCCCGGACCAGACCGACGCCGCCGGGGAGGACACAAGCGACACCTCCGCGTCCGCGAACAAGAAACCCGCAGCCGGGACCGGCGGGGCAACTGGATCCATCAATACCGCCGCCCTCGTCCTCATGGAGGGCGGAACCGACATCGCATAGACAGCAGGTACCGCGCGCAAGGGCGCCGCAAGGCCGCTCTCCCGCACATGCGATGCGACCCGCGATTCATCGAACCCGCGCGGATGGCTCGTCGTTGGCAGACGAGCTATCCGCGCGGGGTGTTACCATGGGTAGCGAACAACTACGAAAGAGACACCCATGGCAACCAAAGTCCAAGCACCACAGCTCACCCCCAACAACCGCATCTACCTCTACCAGCTGCTTTCACGAGAGCTGGGCTGCGGCAAGCAAACCTTCATGCCCGCAGTCGAGGAAGCGCTCGCGCGCGACCGCATGACCGCCGACGACCTCGGATTCGAATCGACCCGCGCCCTGCTCGAAGCACTTGAGGAGTTCGTCAAGCTGACCGTCTTCAAGGGCGGTCGCATCTACGCCACCGTTATGGCCCAGCCCGCCTGGGACGAGGCCCTCGCGGCGCTCGAATCCGGCAAAGCCAAGGACGCGGGCGGCCCGTCGAACAAGCCCTGGAAACGCAAGAAGGCCGACAAGACCCTCAAGCCGGTGAGGCCCAGGCGCGTGAAGCGACCCGAGCCCGCACCAGAGCCGGAGCCGATCGCGAAAAATGAGGCTGCCGAGGCTGTCGAAACGACCGACATACATGAAGAGGCGTCCCGCGCGGAGCGCGACGATGCATGCGTCTGCGCTGAGGGAGGCCCCCAGCCCTCCCCCGCCATCTCTCTCACGGTCACCTACGACCCGTACAGCGGCATTAATCGCGAGACGAAGCTCGAGTCCCATTCCATCTCGCCCAAGCCCGATCAGGCGCCTCTGGAGCCCGCATGCGCCCCATCGCAGCCCGCCTCGGGCGCGGTGCCCCGCCCCGAGGAATCCGCGGCCATCGCCCAGCCGACGGCGAGCGCCCAGCCGTCGGCATCCACCGCGCCCGCGCCCTTGTCGCCCGCAGTTCTCGCCACCTATCCCACCGACTTCTCAACCGAGGTCTACCTCGCCAGTGAGCTCATCGCCGACCTGTGCGAGCTGCTCCCCTACGGCACGGACGTCTTCACGCTCCTCGCTGAGGACTACGCACGCGCCCGCACCCTCGAACTCATCTCTGGCACGCGGGCACGAGCGACCTTCCCCCTGCGCATCCAGCACGCCGACTCGATCGAACCGATCCGCGTCACCCTCAAGAAGCGCGGGGGCACCGGCCTCCAATGGGAGCTCTTCGCAATCGAATAGGCGCGTCTTCTCCCAAGCGTCCTCATCGAGCCCCGTCCATCTACACAAAGGCGCCCCGCACCCGAATTACCGTCGGATGCGGGGCGCCTCTCATGTGGAGAACCCGGTGTGGGCAGCGCTCTGGCTAGTCGCGCGTGAGCTTGCGATGGACGCGATGCGGACGGGCGGCGTCCTCGCCCAGGCGGGCGACGCGGTTCTCCTGATACTGCTCGAAGTTGCCCTCGAACCAATACCAGTTGCCGGGGTTCTCGTCGGTGCCCTCCCACGCCAGGATGTGCGTGGCCACGCGGTCGAGGAACATGCGGTCGTGGCTGATGACCACGGAGCAGCCGGGGAACTCCAGCAGCGCCGACTCGAGCGCGGAGAGGGTCTCGACGTCGAGGTCGTTGGTGGGCTCGTCGAGCAGCAGCAGGTTGCCGCCCTGCTTCAAGGTGAGCGCGAGGTTCAGGCGGTTGCGCTCGCCGCCGGACAGCACGCCGGCGCGCTTCTGCTGGTCGGAGCCCTTAAAGCCGAAGCTCGCCACGTAGGCGCGGCTCGGAACCTCGTTCTCGGCGACCTGCATGATGTCCAGACCGTCGGACACGACCTCCCACAGGGTCTTGTCGGGGTCGATGCCGCCGCGCATCTGGTCCACGTAGGAGATCTTGACGGTCTCGCCGATCTCCAAGTTGCCGCTCGTGAGGGGCTCAAGCCCCACGATGGTCTTGAACAGGGTGGTCTTGCCCACGCCGTTAGGGCCGATCACGCCCACGATGCCGTTGCGCGGCAGGGTGAAGGAGAGGTCATCGATAAGCACGCGGCCATCGAACTCCTTGTGCAGGTGCTCGGCCACCAGGACCTTGGAGCCCAAGCGCGGGCCCACGGGGATGCGGATGTCGGTGTAGTCGACCTTCTGGCTGGCGCGGGCCTCGGCCTCCATCTCCTCGTAGCGGGCCAGGCGCGCCTTGTTCTTGGCCTGGCGCGCCTTCGGGGAGGAACGCACCCAGTCGAGCTCGGCGGCGATGCGCTTGGCCAGGCGCTCCTCGCGCTGACCCTGAGCGGCGGCGCGGGCGGCCTTGGTCTCGAGATAGGTGGAGTAGTTGCCCTTATAGGGGTAGAGGTGACCGTGGTCGACCTCGCAGATCCACTCGGCCACATGGTCGAGGAAGTAGCGGTCGTGCGTGACAGCAAGCACGGCGCCGGGGTAGTTCTTGAGGAAGTGCTCGAGCCACAGGATGGACTCAGCGTCCAGGTGGTTGGTGGGCTCGTCGAGCAGCAGCAGGTCGGGGGCCTCGAGCAGCAGCTTGCACAGGGCGACGCGACGACGCTCGCCGCCGGAGAGCACGTTCACCGGCATGTCGGAATCGGGCAGCTGGAGGGCGTCCATGGCCTGGCCGAGCTTGGAGTCGATGTCCCAGCCGTCGGCGGCGTCAATCTCATCCTGCAGGCGGCCCATCTCGGCCATGAGGGCGTCCATGTCGCAATCGGGGTCGCACATCTCGACCGAGATCTGGTTGAAGCGCTCGACCTTGGCGATCATATCGGCAAAAGCGAGTCGGACGTTCTCGATGACGGTCTTGTCCTCATCCAGCGGCGGCTCCTGCTGCAGGATGCCCACCGTGTAACCAGGGGTGAGACGGGCATCGCCGTTGGAGACCTCCTCGAGGCCGGCCATGATCTTGAGCAGCGTGGACTTGCCCATGCCGTTGGGGCCCACGACGCCGATCTTGGCACCGGGATAGAAAGACAGGGTCACGTCGTCGAGGATGACCTTGTCGCCATGCGCCTTGCGCGCCTGATACATCTGGTAGATGAACTCTGCCATAGCAAATTCAACCTTTCTGAGCTGAGACGTGCGGGATTGCCAAAAGTGAGAGAACAGGATGGGAAGCAAACTCAAGGCTGCAAACTCGTCCATTTCGAATCATTGTCGCATGAAACGCCCACCCGCACCGAGACAATCGACCCTGGTACCATCGGTCCCGAAATCCATCAAAAGTCACATTGCTCCCCCGCCGAGATGCAACCGAAGTCACGATTCGCACTCCAGAATCGTGACTTCGGTTGCATCTCGAATAACGAGCGTGACCTCATAACGTCATGCCCGGCCTCGCCGCCCGGGAATCTCGTGCATCTCGGAAAACATGAAAAGCGTCACGGGCCTCGAAAAGATCATGCGCGTGACGAAGGCGTGGGCGCGGCGCGCGCTGAGGCTGTAAACGACGAGGCGCCCGACTGACCTGCCGGGCGCCTCACAAGGCGGTTCATCGACCTCTTCATCACGCGCGACGGCGCGACCTCAGCCTGAAGGCGATCCCCACAAGCAGGGCCCCCACCAGCGTAAGCGCCCACGGTAGCGCGCTGTCGCCGGTGGCGGGCAGTTTATCGCCCGCCCCGGGATCTTGCGGCTTGATGCCAGGGACATCTGGAACCGCCGGGGAATCGGGTGCCGAGGGACCGGTCGGGGGCTCGGGCTTGGCAGGCGGATCGACCGGGGGCTTCACGCGGTTCGTGAACTTTGCCGCGCCATCCCACTCGACGGCTTCCACATGCAGGGCCCCGGCATGATCGTCTGAGACGGTCACCCGAACCGTACGGACGGCCGAATCGTATTCGATACCGTCGTGGACAAAACCGCCGGCATCGCGCTGGGTGGGAGAGGCGTCCGCCCAGCGGACCCCGTCCACATTCACCGCGTCATCCGGCACGACCTCGCGCATCTCATAGAGATACACGCCGGGGCGCTCAAAAGTCAGCTGCGGGAACGAGATGGAGGCGTCGGCGGCGTTCGATGCCTTGAGAACCTTGCCGTCGCCATCGACCTCCGTCAACGTGAACTGGAACTCCCCGTCGGCAAGCGGCCTCCCCTCAAGGACCTTGGAGGCCTTGAGATCGACCGTCACCGGATCGGCGTCGTAGACGTTGGCGAAGATGAACTGCACGGGCACCGAATCGGCGCTGACAACCGTCAAGCCGCCCCTGCCGTCATCACGGACCGTGTAGGAGAACTCCTTGGCGTCGCGATCGTTGGTGACACCGGGCACGGTGCCGGACTCGCTCACGCGATACCTGAACGTCACCTCACGCGGAAGGCCGACGCGGGGTTCCGGAGCGACATCGGTTCCGTCATCCTCAGCTGACACCACGTCGTCCTCAGCCGGCACACCTGCATCCTCAGCTGCCTCCCCATCACGTTCGGCCGCCGCGCCGCCATGTTCGGCCGCCGCACCGTCCTCCTCGGCCGATACGTCGTCATCCTCAACGGCAGCTCCGGCATCCTCGGACGCCACGTCGGCATCCTCAGCGGCTACCCCGTCTCCCTCGGCTGACACCTTATCCTCGACCGGTGCCTCATCGTCCCCGGCTGCCGCCCCATCATCGGAGGGCACCGCGGGCCGCTGCCCCAACACGCGGTCGACATCGTCCATCGTGAACTCGATCGGCGAGAACACCACGTTGCCCGCGGCATCGTTGGTGGCCGTCACGCCGTCCTTGGGAAGCGGGCCTCCATCCAGGGCCTCGATCGTGAAGGTGAACTTACCCGCGATGTCCGGCGGAACGAGCCCCTCGTCGTGCAGCAGGCGCTTCTCGCCCTGGGGGCGCACCTGCACGGGACCCGCAGCGGCGTACACGTTGCTGATGACGCCCATCTGCCCGTCACCGGAATCAGCCGGATACGCCACTTTCGCATCAAGGGTGCCGTCGCCCTTATCGGTCACCGTCACGCGCACATCGAAGGAGGGGCGCGCGGGGCTCACGCCCTGCGGCATCGCATCGAGGCGCTCGGAGACGCGATACGTCAGCTCCCACGTCTGCTTCACGCCATCCACGCTCAGCGAGGCGTAACCCTCATCGACCAGCTTCTCGAGTTCGGAGATGGAGAGCTCGACGGCATCGAAGGGAATCGTACCGTCCGCTTCGTTGACGGAGGTCTGAACCGGCTTGGCATCAAGCCCTGCGGTGGGGTCATTCGGCTCGAGTGTCAAATCGAAGGCGAACTCCCCCGCCTGCAACGGACGCCCGGTAAGCTTCTTGCGAGCCGAGATCCCGAACGAACCGGCACCATCGTAAACGTTGACGAAGTCCGCGCCATCGACCGGGGTCGCCGTGAGCTTGGAGACGCACGCGAACAGCTCGCCTACGCCACGGTCCTCGAGGCGAATCTCGAACTGGACCGCGCGGTCGCTGTAGGTGACGCCGTCCTTCGAGAACCCGCCCTTGGCCTTCTCGCTCGCGGACGCCTTACCATATGGTGTGCCTGCGGCATTCACCGCATCGTCCGGGATGCGCTCACGTACCTCGTAGGTGAACTTCCTCTCGCGCACCCCGTTCACATCGGGCGCGACGTCCATGAGGTCATCCTTGTCGAATGAGATGGCGCCGAAACCGAACTTCACGGTCTCGCCCTTCGCATCGGCGCCCGTCACCTTCGAGGTCGCCACGCCGTTGACGGCACCTTCGGGCATGGGCGCATCGGTCGGGTTGAGCGTTCTCAGCTCGAATGTGAAGGTGTCCTCGGGAGTCCACGGACGCCCGGTCAGACACTTGGAGAACCGCCCATCGGTGTCGACGGACGTGCCGCGCGGGGCGTACGAGTTTTCAAACGGCACCTCGGGCACCGCGCCGTTCTCATCGCGGCTGTCGTAGATGCACACCTCCGGCTCGCCGAGGGCATCGCCCTGGGCATCCGTCAGACGCTCGACGGTCGTGATGGTGTAGATCGAGCCCTCACCATCGTCATGCGGCGTGATGCGCACCACGTACGTCGAGCAGTCGTACGTGACGCCGTATGCGTCGGTCACCCCATTGGAGGGGTCCTTGTCCGTATCATAACTCGGCAGCACGACCTCCCGCACATAGTAGGTATACGTGTGCTCGGCGCAATCCTCCTCGTGCTTGCAGGCCTCATCCTGCGTGAACGTCATACCCGAGAACTTGCGCATGATTGACTTGGCGTCCTTCTGGGCGGCCGCAGAGCCGAAGAACTTGTCGTCCGCCGAGAGCTTGGAGGCCGACTTCGCATCATCGGGGTCGGCGGTGATCGTGAACGAGAACTGGTTCTTGCCCAGATTCTTCCCGTGCATCACCTTGGTGACCTGGATGCCGCTGTAGGAACTCGAGGCTCGATACTCGTTGCGGAAGTCGAGCTTCACCACGCCGCCGTCCGCCTGATGGTCGTTCAGGTCGAGCGACTCGTTGACCTCATTGCCATCGCGGTCCATGCGACGGGTCAGCGAGGTGTCGATGTTCAGGGTGCCATCCTTGTTGTCCTCGACGCGATACTCGACGCGATAGACGGTCTGGTCCCAGCCGTTCTCAAGGCCCGGGATCGGCTTCACATCCCGATCATTCACGGGCGTCTTCTCGCGCACATCGAACGCGAAGGTCTTGCCCGCATGCGTCTGATCGAACTTGAGCTTGGGCACCATGTCCATCACGGCGGGCTTGCCCTCTTTAGCTGCAGGCGCCTTCAGACTCAGGGAGCCGTTGGTACCGCCCGCCCCGTCGAGCAGCTCGCGCGAGGCATCGTCGACACCCTCGACGACAAAGGAGAACTCATCATCCTTCATGTCGCGCCCGTCCAGAGTCTTGGTGAGCTGAATACCCGCGACCGACCCCGTGGCCTCATACGTGTTGTGGAAATAGACGCGGCCGGCCCCCTCGGGCGCCTCCTGATCGCCTCCGGCAGGGGGCACGACAGGCTCCCCCTGCGAGGAATCGTAGATCAGCTTGAGGTCCTCCGGCTTGCCGGTCCAGCGACCATTGTCGCCGAACTTCAAAACCTTGTAGTAGTCGATCTTGGCCACGATCGCCTGGTTCGGCGCCGCTGCCCTAACCGGCGATTCGACGAGCGAGAGGTTGATGCGCGCGACGAACCTCGTGCTGTCGTAGGTCACACCATCCTTCTTGAAGCCGCCGTCGAACTTCTCAGAGGCCGTGGCGTTCTTCCACGTCTTGCCGTCTTTGTTCACCGCATTATCGGGGATGACCTCGCTGAGCTCGTAATCATACGAACCGGTCTGACTGGGCGATGTCAGGTGCTGCACCGTGAACGTCGAGTGGCCGAAATGGAACACGGTGCCCTTGTTGCTCACGTCGATATAGCGATTCTCGCCCTTGCCCTCGCAGCCCTCGGGCATGGGCTGGGTCGCCGCCGTCGCGCCTACGGGCTGCATGCGGAACTGGAACCGTCCCGAGCCGTCGGGGTTGACCGAAAAGTCGGAGTCCTTCAGGTATTTGGTGCCCATGGGGCCGGCCTTCACCTCATTGAGCTTGAACTCGTTGGTGAACTCGGCGGTGCAGACACCGTTTTCAGGCTCGACGACCTCGCCCTTATCGCCGTTGATCTGGTCGGCGTCATCGTTTGCGAGCTTCCTGAGCTCAAGCGTCGCCTTGAGGCTACCCGCCCGATCGTCCTCGACCGTCACCGTGACGCGATAGGCCGCCTGGGAATACGAGACGCCGGGGATGCGCTCCTCGGGCTTGGGCGTGGACTCGAAGAGGGCGTAGTAATAGGTACCCGGTTTGTCATAGGTGATGTTGCCGAAAGACGCGGAGTACCCGCTCTCAGCATTCCCCCTGCCGATGCTCACCGTCGAGCGCACGCTCCCGTCGGCGTCAGGCACCGCGCCGTCGGGCATGGGGCGGCCGGCATCAGCTTCGAGCACGAAGTCAAATGAGGGATCCTGGTTGAATTTGATGCCCCAGGCAGGTTTACCCTTCGCATCGAGGAAGTTCTTCTTGACCTTCAGCATCGCGGCGACATCCAAGGTCGCCGGAGCCGGGGTGTACGTGTTCTCGAACACGACCTGTTGCGTCTCGCCGGTGACCACCGTTCCCTCGCCCGGGGCGGCTGTGCCGGTATCATCGACCGGCCGCGTCTGCGTGAAGCCGGGCATTGGCGTCTCGGTCACCTTATATGTCGCGCCATCCGGCAAGCCGTAGATGCGCAGGACCTGGTCGCGGCACAACTTGACGGTGCCGTCCGATGAGATCTTGAGATCCTTCCCCACCTGCGCGCCGTTCTTGTCGAATACCCGCGCGTCGAACGGGCCGTCGAGCGCGGTGCCGTCCTTGCCCTTGAACTCGAGGGTGAATTCGAACTGCTTCGTATCGACATCGGCAGGGCCCTGCAGCTAGTCGGGAATGACCACCTGCTTCTTCACCTCGAGGGAAGCGATGCGCTCGTTGGACACGTGCACCACCGTCGACCCGGTGAACAGGTGGGTGAGCGACTTACCGTAAAGGTTCTCCCACGAGCCTATTCCATGATTGTGGTTATTGGAGTTGGTGTCCTGTATCACATTCGCGCGGATGACGCCCGTGTCGGTGGAGAAGCGCGTGCCTCCCCGCGGTTTGCCGGACCCGGCATCCGAGGCTGCGTAATCATGCGTCGATGTCTTGTCGTTGTAGACGAGGTGGATGTCCTTCTCACCCATATCGCCGGTGGCAGGCTCCCAACCCTGAATCCAAGCCGAATTCGGCTCCTTCGACGCATCCGCCACGTAAGCCACGGCCTTCTTGGCGATGATGTCGTGCAGCGTGACCTCGACGCCATCGTTGCTGCCGTAGTGGTCCATCGCGTCGATGAGCGACCCCACGCCGACGGAGACGGTCACGTTGTCGTCCTTCTTCCCGGCGTCCGCGTAGACGCCGGTGCCGTCCACGAGTACACGCACGGGCGTAGACGTTCCCACATGGCCGGCGGGCACGCCGGTCTCCACGAGGTAATACGTCTCATAATCCGAACCCTCTTGAGGCGGGTTCTCGATCTTGGCGAACTGCGCCGCGCCGTCGAGCCAGACGGAGGGGGCCTCGCTCATGTTCGAGGTCGTTCGCTCCATATAGGGTACGGCGTCCACCTTGGGCTTGAGCGTACCGTCCTCGTCCTTCTCCATGTCGGAAGCGCGGTACAGGCAAAACGTCGCCCCATTCACGGGATTGCCGGCGTCATCGACCTTCTGAACCGTGAGCACATTCTCGCAATCGGTCACATGCAGGCGCGCATAGCTCTCGCGGATGAAATTGTGCTCTTTGCCGGTCGAGTCGAGCAGATGGGTATTCTGGGCGGTGATGGGCTTCTTCCCCGCCCCGATCTTCTGCTCGAGCTCCTCGCGGCTCATGTCCACCAGATAATAGCCGATGGAGTAGTTGGCGGTCTGCGCGCTTCCGGCCATGAACGGGTATTCCCTCGGCGTGCCGGGCAAGTCGCCCAAGTCAACCATCCAAGATTCGCCATTGAGCTCGAAGGGATGCGCATAGTCGAAATACATCCCGTTGAGGTCCTCGATCGAGACGATATGCTCGTTGCGGACCTTCCAGTGCCCATGCGACCCGCCCACGGGGTGCCAGCGTTCCTTCTTATCGGGGTCAGGGTCGCGCTTGTACACGACCGCCAGCAGGGTGTTGTCAGTCGAGACCTCATACTTCTTTTTCCCGCCCGGCTCCTTCACGATGCCCTGATCGTTCACATACGTCGCCTGGTTGGGACGGGCGTACACGCCCGAATCCCACGTGTTGTCGCACACGAGGAACCCGTCTTGGCCGTCGCCGCCGTGAGTGGCATCGGCGCTCGGGACATAGCGCAACCAGGCATCCGGATTAGGGCGGTACCCCGCCGGAGCGCTGAGTTCATCGAGGATGTAGAACTCCTTCCTCTTATCGCTCCGGTACGCCTCGTCGAAGTCGTAGGGGCGCTTGCCGTCCGGCGTCATGATCTTGAAGCTGCCCGAGGCATCCGTGAACCCATGCCAAATGGGGGTTTCGCTGCTTTTCACGTAATCGCCGCCCGGCCTCTTTTGAGCGGGATACAGGGCGAACTCCGCTCCCGAGACCGCCTGGCCGAGCTGATCGTCCTTCTGGACAGAGCTCTGCGTGACGCGCTTGAGGTTGAAGCTGAGCCTCATGTTCGAGTCGTTGTTACCGCGCTCGAGATAGAAGAACTTCATGGTGTGGTAGGTGTCGGGCTTGAGCGTATCGCCCTGAAGGTACTTGGCGGCCTCCTCCGCCCCCAAAGCGGCCTCGAAGCGCTCCTTGATCGTGGGCTGGGATTCGGTCCACGTCGGCGTCTCGCGGATATCGCTCGCGGTGACGGCGCCGGTGGCGAAGTTGATGTCGAGCTTCGCCGCACCGTGGATGCCGCCCAAGTCGCCCACGAGCACGTCATCGATGAATACCCACACGTCGTCATCGCCGGCGAAGTGGAAGGTCATGTCCTTGCCTGCGATCTTGCCGCCCTGCGGCTGCGTGAAGTCAACCGTGAGCTCGGCGCCGAGGTAATGGTTGAGCTTCTCGTTGTTCGAATTGACCTGCTCGTTCGCCTTGATGGTCGTACCGTCCGTTTGGTTGTTGTCGAGCTTGAATACGTCCTCGGGCTTGTTGAGCGGGAAGAACCCGCCCATGCCGGGATAGGCGCGGCCATTGCGCTTGACCGCGGACTTCTTGAACAGGTTGAACGTATGAGTTTCGGGATCGAGCGAGGCGAAGTTCTTGTCGCTGTCGTACACGTAATAACCGTCGACGAACTGCACGAGGCCCTTCACGTCGGCGTACACGCGCTTGCCCTTGACCTCCTCGCCGTTGAAAAGGTATGCGAGCGACTGCTCTCTCGTCGTCTTATGCGGGGAGACGCTCACATCGCAGACCTTACCCTCCGCGAGCACGGGATAACCGTCGACGAGCTTGTTCTTCACGATGCCGGTACGAGGCCTTGTGCTGCCGGTCCACGCGTTGATGGAGACATCGCTTTGCCCGCCGCTCGCATCCTGGCCGCCGATATGGAAATCGTGTCCCTCGTTGATGCCGAGGCCGCGCCATCCCACCGGCGTGTGAGAGTTTGCAGGCGCGTCTTGAGCGTCCTCGGTGGAGAGCCAGTAATCGTAGATGTTGAGCTTCGCGTTCGAGGGGCTCTTGACGTCCGCGACGAGATTCTCGGGCGCGAGGAACGGGTTGCTCGCATCGGCGGCGGCATCGGCGATGGACGGTGCGGCGATGAGCGTCGTCGCGACGAGGGCGCCGGCGAGACCCGCGGTCGCCACGCGCGACCAAAGGCGCCGAATGTGCGGCGAGACCGTGCGGGAAGCCGCAGGGCGATTCGATTCGGAATGTACTCGGCGAGAGAAGAGAGTTTGGTGGTCGCTGCAGGGCAAGTGCATCGATACCCCCCCCCGTTTCATATATCGTGCGTTTCTAGGGCGGTTGCACCCTACCATATCACATTCTCACTCCCGTCATTCCCGCCCGTCAACGGCTGTTTTTGCCGCTACAATATGGGCATTTCCGCACAACCCGCCGCATATGTTACTGATTGGGGTACTTTTATGGAGACGATGAAGGACCGCCTACGCGTCATGCTCGGAGGCGAGAGGCTCGCACGCCTCGAAGACGCCCGCGTGCTCGTGCTCGGCTGCGGCGGTGTGGGATCGAGCTGCATCGAGGCGCTCGCACGCGGCGGCGTGGGCACGCTCGTCATCGTGGACAAGGACGTGGTCGCGCCCTCCAACATAAACCGTCAAGCGATCGCCTTCGAGAGCACCGTGGGCAAACGCAAGGTCGACGTCATGGCCGCCATGATCGCCGACATCAACCCGAGCTGCCGCGTGTTCCCACACGATGCCTTCGTGCTCGCCGAGAACCTCGTGGAACTGTACGGGGCCTGCCTCGAGGAGGCAGGCGGCCGCATCGACTACGTGGTCGATGCCATCGACACCGTGTCCACCAAACTCGCCCTCGCCGCGCTCGCCCAGGAGCGCGGGTTCGAGCTCATCAGTTCCATGGGCGGCGCCAAGAAGATCCACCCCGAATGCCTGCGCATCGCCGACGTGCACAAGACGGTCAACTGCTCCCTTGCGCGCATCATGCGCAAGGAATGCCGCAAGCGCGGCATCCGCCACCTGCGCGTCCTCTACTCCTGCGAGGAACCGGTGCGCATCGCCGCCGCCCCGGGGGCCGCGCGCTCCGAGCGCACCGACCTGGGCACCGCGAGCTTCATGCCGCCCATCATGGGCCAGATGATCGCGGGCGAGGTGCTACGCCACATCTCCGGCCTGGGAGAGGACGACGACATCTCGGCCGCACTCGCCATGCACGACGCCGCACAGAAGGGGCAGCTGGCGGGCAAGCGTGGCGGGCGCGTATGAGCGGAAATTTGGGCAAAAAGGAAGGAGCGGGGCGAAGGGAACACGAGGGAGCGATTCACCCTGAAGCCCCAAGCGTCGAGATGGCCACCTCGAACACGAACACCGAAACGCCGGGTTTCGAGCACCGTTGGCGCCTGTTCGATATGCACTGTCACCTCGACCGCATGGCTAACGCCGATGAGGTCGCGCGCGAAGCGGCGGCGAACGATATGGCCCTGTTCTGCACCACCGTCACCCCTGCCGACGCGCTCGCCGCGCGGTCCCGCTTCGGCACCCCGCCCAACGTCCGCGTAGGCGTGGGACTCCATCCGTGGTGGGTCGCAGACGGGAGATGCGGCGAGATCGAGATCGAGCAGGCCGCGCAACTCGCAGCCGTCAGCCGCTTCATTGGCGAGGTGGGGCTCGATTTCGGTCCCCGCCACGCCGCAAACGCCCAAAGACAACTGGATGCCCTTGAAGCCATCGCCCGTGCATGCGCCGGGCACCCCGTTGAGGGCCGCGTGCTGTCCGTCCACGCCGTCCGATCAGCGGGCGAGGCACTCGACGTCCTCGAACGCCATGGACTCACCGCGAGCGCCCATTGCATATTCCATTGGTTTTCGGGCACAAGTGATCAACTTGCGCGGGCACTCGACTCCGGATGTCTCTTTTCGATAAGCGAACGCATGCTCGCAACCAGGAGAGGGCGCGAATACGCACGGCAAATCCCCCTGGGTCGGCTCTTGCTGGAAACCGATTTGCCCGAACAGTTGGACAAGCCTTGCTCAGCCGATCAGATCGAAGCCTCACTCATGCGCGTACTGCATGAGCTCGCCCACTTACGTGGCACCGACGAGCATGCGCTTTCCACCCGTATCGCCAAAACGAGTTCGGAACTTCTCGGACTGCAGTCCCGCCCATAGCATCAGTTCGACAACCAGTGGGGCGATTTTTAGCCTTCCCCTCGACGGCAGCGCGACATATAAATCTCCGATGATGGTCAAAATGCCCTGAAAACGGCAGGGTGGCATCCGCCCACAAGCAGCAACCTACAGATCCAGAAGGTCGGGAATCGAATCGATGATCGCGTCGGCGGCATCCTGCGTAAAGCCGAAGCGCTCCTCGCGTTTGGCGATGACCGTGAGGCCGGCGGCCCTGCCGGCCGCGATGCCGGGAATCGAATCCTCCACGCAACAGCAATCGCCCGCGGACAAGCCCAGGATCTCCAGCGTGTGCAGGTAGATCTCGGGGTTCGGCTTGCTCTCGTGGAACTGCTCGCCGCTGATGATCACCTCGAAAAACCCACCCAAGCCGCAATCCGCAAGCACCTGCGCGATATTACGATGCGAGGAAGATGAGGCGAGTGCCAGGCGCACGCCCCGGCGCTTCAATTCGACGAGCGTCTCCTTGACGCCGGGATTCAGCAGCGTGGCATAGTCGATGTCGCGCCCCTGCCACCAGGCGCCCTCGAGCATCTCGATGCCCTCGGCGTCGATGGATATCCCAGAGCGGGTGAACCATTTGAGCATGTTCGCCCGATCCTGCTTCACCGAGGCGCCCACGAGTTCGAGCAGCTCCTCATGGGACACCTCCACGCCCGATTCCGCGAGGAACTGCCCGCGACAGTCGAGGTAGTACACCTCGGTGTCGACGAGCACCCCATCCATATCAAAGATGACGGCCTTGAAGGGGAACGCCCCGGGCATTCCGTCGCCGTTCCCGTCCTTGTACACTCCCATATCTCCCCATCACTCAGACTGCGCCGCCCGCGAGCGGGCGCGCTTGACCTGACCGAAAAAGAACACAGCCCCTACCAGCGCGATGATGCACGACGCCGCGAAGAGCACCGCCTGCACACCGAACGCCTCGGCAAGCGCGGGCGCTGCGAGCAGCGGCAGCACACCTGCGCTCATGAGGCCGAAACGCACGAAACCCATGATGCGGCCCAGATATGCGATGGGAGCCTTCTCCTGCACGAGAATCATCTGCAGGGGCTCCAGAAAACCCCACGCGAGGCCGTTGATAGCCTGGCCGACGATCGCCACCGCGAGGATATCGGTTCCCACGTAGATCATGGACGCCACGCCCACGCCGAACAGGGAGCCCAAAAGCAGCGTGAGGTTGGCCATGCGGTCGGGCAGCTTGGTGAGCAGCCATGCGCCAATCGAGGAGGTGAACCCCACCACCGAGGACAGCCAACCGAGCCACACGACATCGACCTCGAGCACGTCGCGGTAGAATAGCGACTCGAGGGAATCGAAGGCGCCGAAGGCGAAGAAGCCGAGGAAGCCGGAGATGAAGATGAGCCTCAAATCGTGGTTTTGGAGCGTCATGCGCGCGCCGTCGGCCATGCCGGAGAGAATGCCCGCCTTCGCATCCTCCTCCCGCTCGGGCCGCAGCACCTCGTGGCATCCGAGGGCCAAGACGCCCGCCGCCGCCATCGCCGCCGCCATGAACAGATACACCGACTGCGTGGAGAACGTCGACACCAACGCGCCGCCGAAGATGGGACCGAGCGTGAACGCGATATTGCTGTAGAACACCATCAGGCCGTTCAGGCGCTGGCGCCCCATGAGCGTCGCGATGAGATAGCCCGGGTACGCATGGGTGCAGGTATTGATGAAGCCGCCCGACACGCCGAGCGCGGCGGCGGCGATTATGAGAGACGCCTCGGTGATGGGCCCCAGGCCGATCACGAGGCTCGTGACGGTGGAGAAAGCGCATACCGCCACCGTCGTCTTGCGCGGGCCGATCGAGTCGATAACCGAGCCCGCCGCCACGTTGCCGATCGAGGTCGCGAGGTTTCGGACGAGCGTGATCGCCGCCACCAGGAAGGCGGTGCCGGCGAGATCGTAGGTCGCCGCGCCGATCAGGCCGAGGAAATACACGGCGTTGTTCGCGCACCATTGGAGAGACTCGATGCCGATCAGGCGCTTCTCCGCGATGCTGAGCTTATTTTTCTCATGGGTGGTTCCGCCCATGTTCCCACATCCCAAGTGAAATCCGTGCGGCCGCACGCGAGCGCGGAACGGAGCCGGTCGATTCGCGCCTATTCCCGATCGACCGTCCCCGATTGGCCCGTCCCGCGCGACCGCGGTAAACAAAACGCGCAAGCGAGCAAAGACGCCGCCTGCGCGTTTCTCATAACCGATTCGAGCTTCATGGGGTCAACGGGCAGAGACGCTTGCAGCACCTGCCCGACACCACATTAGAACTCCTCGTCGTCCTCGGTATCCTCGATCAGGTCGTTCACGAACTTGACGCGCGTATCGTCCGCGGCGCAGATCTCGCGGATGACCTCGGCGGTGTCGCGCCCTTCCTCGGCAAAGAGCAGCTGGATGAGCAGCGGGAGATTCATGTTGGTGACCAGATAGGTGTTGGGCCGGCGCTGGACGATGGAGGTGAACTCGTTGTTCACGCTGCCACCGAACAGATCGGTGCACACGACCAGGTCATCGCCCTCCGGGGTCTCGTCGAGCATCTTGGCCGCAGCGGCGGCAAGGTCGTTGTTGCCGTCGACGTACATCGAAAGCGTGCGGACGTTGTCGCGCTCCCCGGACAGCAGAGAGACGCTCTCGTTAATGCCGGCCGCGAAATGTGCGTGCGATGCGATGATGAACTGCCTCATAGAGAGTTGCTCCTTACATGTGAGACGAGGTTTGAACTAGTAATCGAACTGGTGATAATAGCGACGGTACTTGAGATTGTGCTTGGTCACGGTCTCATAGTACGCCGCCATGCGGTCGGTGACGAGGGAGGACAGGATCCACGGGGAGACGATGACGCGGAAGTCGGCTTCGAGCCCGGGGATGGCGTACTCGGCGGTGTCGACGATGAAGTAGTCCTCGTCGCCCGTCTTGCCCGAACGCAGGAAGGCCTCGACGCGGTTGTCGAGCGCGCGGCACTCGTCCTCGCCCTTGAAGAGCACGACCGGGACGCCGGGCTCGAGGAGCTCGAGCGTGCCGTGGAAGAAGTCGTGGCTCGTGATGTAGCGGGTGCGCTTCCACTGCATCTCCTCGAGGATGCACATGGAGAACAGGATCGTCTCACCCCACAGGGCGCCGGAGCCGATGAACATGGTGTAGGGGGCGAGGCCGTACTTGCGGGCGAACTCCTCGGCCTTGGGCTCGAAGCGCTTGCGCATGTCGAGCAGCTCGGCCCAGACGTTCTCGGTCTGCTCGATGAACAGGTCGAACTTGGGGAAGCAGCCGCGGCGGTTGAGCAGGCGCAGGCCGAAGCAGTCGGCGAGGTAGTAGCCCTTCTCGCAGCCGCCGGAGCCATGGTCGCTGGCCATCGCCACGCAGTTCTCGGCGCCCACGGCCTGGCCGATGAGGCCCTCCGGCTTGGTCATGGCGAAGACGCGGATGCCCATCTCCTTCATCTTCTTGCAGGCCTCGAGGACCTCGGGGGTGGTGCCGGACTCGGAGGCGGTGAGCACGACGGAGCGCTCGGTCATGCGCTTGTGGCCCATGGCGTTCCACTCGGCCGCGTGGATGAGGTAGACCTCGAGGTCCTTGTCGCCGAACTTGTTCATGAGGTACTCGAGCTGCATGAGCTCGTCCCAGGTGCCGCCGACGCCCATCAGGAACACGGCGTCGTAGCCCTCGTCGGCCACGCGGTCGGCGAGCTCGATCATCTTCTTGCCGGCCTCGACGGCGGCCTTCCCGTCGGCGAGGTAGCCCTCCTGGTCGAAGTTCATGATCTCGATCTTTTCCGTTTCCTGCATTGCCGGACTCCTTTCGGATCGGTGGTCTCTCATATCAACCTGAGAGTTTTTCATACCACTTGTTGCAATACATCTTACCGATTTTTAATACCACTATGAGCGGCATCCTCGTGTTTCCGCCGGCGGTAGGTTTGACGCCGTGAACGGCGCGAGGGCTCGCGTCCAGCAGGGATCGCGATGTCTTAGAGAATGAGAAGGGCGACGACCACGGAGGTCGCCGCCCTGTGCCCGCTGAAAGCGTTGGATGCGTTGTCAGGCCAGAATACCCAGGTACACGCCGACCACACCAACGACCATGGTGCCGAGGATCAGCAGGGACGGGTGGATCTTCTTGCCGAGCAGCCAATAGTAGATGCCCATGCAGCCCAGGCCGAGCATTCCGGGCATGATGCCGTCGAGCACGTCCTGGAGCATGGTGACCTCTTCACCGGAACCGAAGGACACGGCGAGGGTTGCCCAGAACATCGAGCAGGTCATGGAACCGACGACCATCATACCGACGATGCCGGCGCCCTTGATGAGCTTGTCCATGATGCCGGACTCGGAGGCGGCGTCGAGCAGGCCGACACCCAGCTCATAGCCCTTCACGATACCCCAGACGCGCAGGATGTACTGCGGGACGTTGAAGATCAACAGGAACAGGATCGGGCCGAGCGGGTTGCCCTCGGCGGCCATGGAGACGGCGATGCCGGCGGCGACCACGCGGATGGTCGTCAGGAAGATGGCGTCGCCGACACCGGACAGCGGGCCCATGAGGGCCGCCTTGACATCGTTGACGGACTCGGGCGGCAGCTCTCCGGCCTTGATGCGCTCCTCCATGGACATCGCGATGCCGCCGACGAACGGGGCGAGCGCGACCGTGATGTTGAAGAACGCAGTGTGACGCTCGAGAGAGGCGGCATAGCCGGCCGGGTCGTCGTGCCAGATCTTCTTGAGCATCTTCTTGACCATGAGGCCGAAGGCGAGGCCCATCTGGTTCACGTAGGTCCAGGAGAACTCCATGCCCAGGGCGCCGATGTTCAGCGCGGACTTGACAAGGTCGTCTTTGGTGATGGCGTTCTCACCGCTCTTGTAGACGCTCTTGTTCTCATTAGAAGTCATCGTCGTCAGCCCCCTCGATCTGCGCAGCGGCAGGCTTGTTGTCAAAGATACCCAGCATAAGAACAGCGATGATGATGGCGATCAGGGAGACGCCGAGCACCGGCACGCCCATGTAGGAGGTCATCAGGAAGCCCAGGAACAGGAAGGGCAGAAGCTCCTTGCGGTAGATGAGGCGCAGCAGCATCGCGAAGCCCATGACCGGCAGGATGTTCGCGGCGGCGCCGAAGCCGTTGAGGACGAACTCGGGGATCGTGTTGGTGATCCAGGCGACGGCGTCGGAGCCGAGGTACACGGCGAAGAAGATGACCGCGAAATACACGGGGGCCACGTACAGGGCGATGAAGAAGTGCAGGGCGGTGAGTTTGGCGCCGTTACCCTCGGCGGCGAACTTCGGGACGAAGGACAGCAGCCAGTTGGTGATGGGCTGGAACAGGTTGCTGAGGGCGAGGACCAGCGTGCCGATGGGCATGGCCAAGCCGACGGCGACCTCGGTGTCCAAGCCGAGCAGGATCACGTAGGCGGTGCACAGGACGCCGGCGGACGTGGCATCCGGCGGAATATAGGCTCCGATGGAGACGGAGCCCATGAACAGAGCCTCGATGCTGGCACCCAGGGCAAGGCCGGTCTGCAGGTCACCGAGGATGAGACCGAGCAGAGGACAGACCACGATGGGACGGAAGGCGTACAGCGTGCCGAGCTGGTAATCGAAGAACTTGACGAATACGTAGAATGCGGCACAGATCAATGATTGGACAAGCATGTCGTACCTCCTGTCAGGGCAGACAAAACGGCCTTCTTAGAGAAGCGCGAGGGCGTTTTCCTTCTTGTCATCGGCGAGGGCGCGAATCTCCACCTCGACACCGCGCTCGCCAAGCTCCTTGAGTATCTCGACCTCCTCGGGCTCGAGGAAGATCTGACGGGAGATCTGCTTGGTGGTGGGGGACTCGAGCGTGTTGCCGAGGTTCAGGCTCTTGATCTGGGGGCACCCGTCGATGAGCAGCTTGGCGTCCTCGATCGAGCGCACGCAGATGATCATGCGGTACTTGTCGGTCACACCGCTGTTGATGGCCTCGATGGCGTGGGCCATGTCCTTGATCACCAGCTTGCAGCCGGTCGGCTTGCCCATCTTGAGCGTGGTCTTCCACACCGGGTCGTTCGCGACCTTGTCACCGACGCAGAAGATGCAATCGGATCCCAGACCGTTGACCCAAGACGTCGCGACCTGCCCATGCAGCAGTCGGTGATCGACGCGCGTTAGTAGAATCATGTTCCTCCTCCTTATTCAACGTGAACAGAGTTCTATATGTTTTTGGATGTTTTTAATACCAAAAACAATAATAAGATAGCATGTTTTTAATACCAATCGTCCTCGTTCAAGGCGCATCGGCCAAGTGGTATGAATATCTCGCCGAGCGGTGCATATCGGACGCGAATCAAACGAAACGGGGTTCGAAACGACGTTTTACCCCTGTCATATGCCCACATGGGCTATTTGCGCACGAGATAGCTCGCGCTCTCCCCCACAGAGACGGACCTGACGAACTCCAGCGGTCGCCCCTCGGCGTCGTAGCTCACGCACGTGAGGCCGAGTGCCGGATCGTTGGCCCCCACGCGCAACAGACGCGCATCACGCGCCTTGAGCTCCTGCGCCTCGAGCTCCTCGACCGCCCAGGCCACCGGATGCCCGCGCAGCTCGTACAGGGCGTACAGGCTGAATATCGACACGTCGACATCCTCGATGCCCGGAAAGAGCTCACAGGGTATGAGCGTCCGCTCGATGGTGAAGGGCACGCCGTCGATGCAGTTGAGGCGACGGACGTAGAACAGGTCGCTATCGGGGGCGACGCCGAAAAACCGAGCGTAGAACTCACCCGCCTCGCGCACCGTCGCCTCCAGCACCCGGACACTCGGCGTGCGCTGGTAATGGCGATGCGAATCACGGAAGCCGCGCGGATTATGCGTGACGGAGCCCTCGAGCCCATGCGTGGCGAACGTGCCCTTCCCCTGGACGCGGACGATGAGCCCCTCCTCCTCCAGTCCGTCGAGGGCGTTGCGGATCGTGACCTTGGTCGTGCCGTATTGCTCGGCGAGCTTGGCCTCCGAGGGGATCGCCGCCCCCGTGGCGTACTCCCCCGTGGCGAGGCGCATATGCATATCGCGGCGGATATCAAGGTACAAAGGCAGATCGCCCTCGCCTGAATCCTCGTGCGCGGCATCGGGGAAAGCCGCGGCGGCCTCATCGGCGCGGGCCCTCGCATCCGGGACCCCCTCGATCGCGCCCCGATCGGGGACGTGGTAACGTGCACCCTTCATGCGCTGCCTCCTCTTCGAAACCCTAACTCGCGGCAACCGATTTACATGACCGTCTTGCACGAAATCCTGAAATGGCTGGGACTGTATCGGGTGCGATAGTACTCGATGGGGTTCGTGTCGGACCCCATGCGCGTGCCGCACTCGAGGAAGAGCAGGTCACCGGGCTCGATACCCATCAGGCTCGCCTCCCGCCCGGTCGCGCGGGCGACGGTCACGCGAAGCGTCACATGGACCGCCTCGGCGCCGTACTCGTCCGCAAGCACGCGCGACAGCGAGACGTCCTCGAAATCGAACCTGTCGATGCCGGGGAACCTCGCGAGGGAGAGATACGAGGTCTCGAGCATGGCCGGCGCGTCCCCGATCAGGCGCAGACGCGTGAGGTGGAAGACCGGCCCATCCTCCGGGAGGTACAGATGACTGGCGACGCTCGCGCCGGCGGGGATGATGTCGCGGGTCAGCACGCGGGAGGAGGGCTCGCCCCCGATCGATCGAACGATCTCGGAAAACCCCGATAAATCATCGAGCTGAACCGTCGGACGAGGGGGACACAGATAGTTGCCCGACCCCTGGCGCCTCTCTATGACATGGGTCGAGACGAGGTGCGTCAGGACACTACGCAGCGTGGTGCGCGAGACCCCGATCTCGTCGCAGAGCTCTCGCTCGGGTGGAAAGGCGTCTCCGGGCCGCATATCGCACGCGGCGATGTGGTTCAAGATGCCCTCGACGGCTTTGTCGTACGAGGTCGCCTCGGCGCGTCTAGCCACGGGAACCGCCCTCGATCATCTCGTCAAAGGCGGCTTTCACGGTCTCGGCGCTTTCGATCACCTGCCGATACGCCATCGAACCGCGCTTCAGCTCGCGGCCCCACACGGGGATGATGAGCTTGTCGGCCGTCGGATCGCGCAAGGTGACCTCGAGGTACACCCCACCGCAATACGCGCCGCCCTTGTACTTGTTGGCACGGGCGACTTTGCCCGGATTCTTGATGACCTCACCGAGCAGCTCCATCCCCCGCGCCTCGCCGACGGCGGGACCGGCCGTCCCCTCGCATTCGAGCTCCCTCACCGTGCAGCTCGCGATATCCGCCATGGCGTACACGTCCGGATGGGGGACGCCGAGCTTGCGCAGCCCCCAGGTGCCCTCCGCGTCGTTCGCGGTCACCTCGGGAATGCCAAAAGGTGCCGAGGGGAGCAGGATGGTCCTGATATCGTCATTGTTCGAGATCTCGCTCATACGTCGCCCGTCTCATGTCGTGAAATTCGCAAAAGGGCGACCGAGTAGCCCCGGCCGCCCCCTATACCTTATCGCATCGCACCCACTGCGGCGCCCGTTGACCTTAGTAGTCGAACTGATGGTAGTAGCGACGGTACTTGAGGTTGTGCTTGGTGACGGTCTCGTAGTGACGCGCCATGCGGTCGGTCGCGAGGACCGTGAGGATCCACGGGGAGACGATGACGCGGAAGTCGTCGTCCAGGCCGGGGATGGCGTACTCGGCGGTGTCGATGATGACGTAGTCCTCGTCGCCAGTCACACCGGAGCGCAGGAAGGCCTCGACGCGGTTGTCGAGCGCGCGGCACTCGTCCTCGCCCTTGAACAGGAACACGGGGACGCCGGGCTCGAGGAGCTCGAGCGTGCCGTGGAAGAAGTCATGGGAGGTGATGGAGCGGGTGCGCTTCCACTGCATCTCCTCGAGGATGCACATGGAGTAGAGGATGGTCTCGCCCCACAGCGCGCCGGAGCCGATGAACATGGTGTAGGGAGCCAGCGCGTACTTGCGGGCGAGCTCCTCGGCCTTGGGCTCGAAGCGCTTGCGGATGTCGAGCATGTCCTTCCAGATATCCTTGGTCTGCTCGATGAACAGGTCGAACTTGGGGAAGCAGCCGCGGCGGTTGAGCAGGCGCAGGCCGAAGCAGTCGGCGAGGTAGTAGCCCTTCTCGCAGCCGCCGGAGCCATGGTCGCTGGCCATCGCCACGCAGTTCTCGGCGCCCACGGCCTGGCCGATGAGGCCCTCCGGCTTGGTCATGGCGAAGACGCGGATGCCCATCTCCTTCATCTTCTTGCAGGCCTCGAGGACCTCGGGGGTGGTGCCGGACTCGGAGGCGGTGAGCACGACGGAGCGCTCGGTCATGCGCTTGTGGCCCATGGCGTTCCACTCGGCCGCGTGGATGAGGTAGACCTCGAGGTCCTTGTCGCCGAACTTGTTCATGAGGTACTCGAGCTGCATGAGCTCGTCCCAGGTGCCGCCGACGCCCATCAGGAACACGGCGTCGTAGCCCTCGTCGGCCACGCGGTCGGCGAGCTCGATCATCTTCTTGCCGGCCTCGACGGCGGCCTTCCCGTCGGCGAGGTAGCCCTCCTGGTCGAAGTTCATGATCTCGATCTTTTCCGTCTCCTTCATGGACGCTCCCTTCCACCTTGGATCTGTCTCCACTTATCAAGTCGCGCCATTTTGACACCACTTGCGTTATCTCAGTTATACACTTTTTGATACCAATTTGTAATGAGAGGTTAGACCTTCCGCCGAGCGGTCGATTCTGCGCCGTAATTGGTTTTAAATTCATGCAAACTAATATAAGTTGCGATATTCCGCGAAGAAACGGACTCCCTTTTCATAACAGCGAGGAGATCCGTCGATTCGCATCCAGGCAAACGGGGCGCCGGCGCTCATCGCCGACGCCCCGCGAACGTCCCCATGGAACAAGTTGGGTCATTTGGGCGATTTGCGCCTGCCCCCAATTGATCAATACTCGTAGGTGTAGCCGCTCTTCCGGCCGGTGTTGAGCGCGTACGCGTGCTCGACGGGACGGCCCTCGTCGTCGAAGCTCAGGCATTCGAGGGAGAGTGCGAGGCTGCCGGGCTCCACCTGCAGCAAGCCGGCGTCGCGCGTGGAGAGGGCGACGACGTCGAGCTTCTCTTGCGCGAAGGCGACCTTGCGCCCGCACATCGCATATGTCTCATACAGGCTGAACACCGAGACGTCCACATCCTCGATGCCCGGGAAGAACTTCACGGGGATGAGCGTCTGCTCGAGCGAGACCGGCACGCCGTCGATGCTGTTCAGGCGGCGGATGGAATAGAGCTCGTCATCCTCGGAGATGCCGAACAGGTCGGCGTACCACGGGCCCGCGGGGCGCTTGGCCTTGGAAAGCTGGCGCACGGAGGGCGCGCCCTCAGCCGCCTTGACCCAGGCGCGGAACCCCGTGGCATGTGCGTGCTGGCCCTGGCCGATGCCGGACACATACGCCCCCTTGCCCTGCACGCGCCGGATGAGCCCCTGGGTCACGAGGCCGTCGATGGCGTTGCGGACCGTCAGGCGCGTCGTATCGAACTCAGCCGACAACTCATGTTCGGAGGGGATCGCGGTGCCGGCGGGATAGGTGCCGTCGGCGATGCGGTCCCGTATGGTCTTGCGAATCGAGAGATAGCGGGGCTCGGAGCCGCCGACTGCGGGATCGCCTACCAGGTGAGCCATGAGCTCTTCACCTCCTTGGGCCTCGAGCCGTTCTCGCAGCCGTTGCTGGCGAACCGGTAACGGCTCGGAAGGATGACCGCCTTCAGGTACTCCACGGGGACACCATCCGCCTGGCACTCGATGGCGCGCTCGAAGAAGACGGGGGACCCTTCTTCCACCTGCAGAAGAGACGCCTCCTCGGAGGTGGCGCGGGCGATGCTGATCCGCTCCTGCCCGTGACCGACATGGACGCCGTAGTCCGCGGCGAGGACATCGTAGAGGCTCTCGACCGCGAAGTCATGCGCCTCGATGCCAGGGCAGATCGCGTAGTTCACGTATGCGGTCTCGATCGCGACCGGCTCATCGTCGGCGAAGCGGATGCGGCGCATCTCGAACAGCGGGGCGCCTGCGACGAGGCGCGTGCGCTCGGCGAGGCCCTCGTCCGCCTCGATCAGGCGCGCGCACTCGAGCCGGGAACCCGGCTCGCGGCCGGCGCGGCGCACGGCGTCGGAGTAGTTGTAGGTCTCCTGGAAGATGTTGATGGGCTTGGGTGGGAGCACGTAGGTGCCCGAGCCCTGCCTGCTCTCCAACACGTGGGTGGATATGAGCTGCGTGATGGCAGCCCGCAGCGCGGTACGGGACACGCCCAGCTTCTCGGCGAGCTCGCGCTCGGGCATCAGGCGGTCACCGCCCTTGAGGCCCTCGCTCTTGATGTACCACAAGATGCCCTCTTGGGCACGATCTTTGGGGGGTATACCCGAACTCGTGACAGGCACGCGGCCCCACCTCTCAATCCTCGACAGACACGCGCGATTGCAGATTCAAGACATCGGGGATCGCGTCGATGATCACATCCGCGGCATCTTGGGAGAACCCGAAGCGCTCCTCCCGCTTGGCGACCACCGTGAGGCCGGCGGCCTTGCCCGCGGTGATGCCGGGCACGGAGTCCTCGATACAACAACAGGCGGAGGCCGGAAGCCCCAGGTTCTCGAGCGTATGGAGGTAGATCTCGGGATTCGGCTTGCTCTCGTGGAACTGCTCGCCGCTGGTGACGAGCTCGAACGCACCGGAGAGCCCGCACACCTCGAGCACGTGCAGGATGTTGTCCATCGGGGAGGACGAGGCGAGCGCCACGCGGACCCCACGGTTCTTGAGCTCGGCGACCGTCTCGCGGACGCCGGGATTGAGCAGGGAGGCGTAGTCGGCGGGATGCTCCTTCGCCCACGCGTCATAACGGGCCTCGGCCTCCTCGATGCTCAGCTCGACGCCTCCCATGGCGAACCAGCGAACAAGGTTCTTCTGAAAATCCTTGTACGACGCGCCCACGGCACGGGACAGCTCCTCATGCGAGACGGGCATCCCCGCGGCGGCGTACATCTCGTCGAGCTGGTCGAAATAGAAGCGCTCGGTGTCGACGATCACGCCGTCCATGTCGAAGATGACGGCCTGGTATGGAAAACGCTCCTGAGCCATGCGGCCCCCTTTCACATCCCCGCGCACGGGGTCCTATCCCAAAATCTTCTCGAGCGCCAGCGCGATACCGTCGTCGTTGTTGGACGCGGTGACCATGTTCGAGGCGGCCTTGGCCTCATCCACCGCGTTTGCCATCGCGACGCCCACCCCCGCCCACTCGATCATGGAGACGTCGTTTTGCCCATCGCCGAACGCGACGACCTCGGAGGCGTCGATGCCGAGCTTGGGCAGTGCGCCCGCGAGCGCCCGCCCCTTGTCGATGCCGGGCGCCATGAACTCGAAGTAGAAATCGGCGGTGAACATGGACGAGAGGCTCCCATCGAACGGCTCGCTCATAGCGCGCCAGCTCTCCTGCAGGTACTCGGGCTCGCCGGCGCACAGGAGCTTGTCCTGCGGGGTCCCGCACACCTCGAGCAGATCGTCCACCTCATGCAGGATCAGGTCGCAATGGCGGCGCTCATATTCGACGATGTCGAAATCCTCGCCGCGATAGCGGATGACATGGCGCGAACCCCGCTCGACGAACAGCTCGCGCCCCTGCGTGATCCAGGGAATGACGTCGAACTCGCGCACGTGCCCTACGAGCGCGCGCAACGTATCGACATCGATGGGCCGATCGTAGAGGACCTCATCGGTCTGGGCATCGACCACATGCGCGCCGTTGAAGGCGACAAGCAAGCCGTCGTGGGCCTCGAGCTCGAGCTCCGAGGCGATGGCGCGCAGGCCCTGGACGGGGCGACCGGATGAGAGGATCAACTTGACGCCGGACTCCTGCGCGGCGAGCAGGGCCTCCTTGGTGCGAGGGGTGATGACCTTGCGGTCGTTCGTGAGCGTGCCGTCGATATCGAGGGCGATCGCCTTGATAGCCATACGGGAAACCTTTCCGAAAAGTACATTCAATTGAAATATCATACCGCTCTACACGCCCGAACTCGTCGCGGCGCTCTCCTCGATTCAGGGACGGCCCCTGAATCGAGCTTCCCGAATTGAGCCTCTAGGCCGATGCCTTGGCCGATCGGGCGCGGGCGTCGAGCGCCAGGTTGACCACGATGCTCGCCACGATGAGGGCCGCGCCGGCGAGCGCCGTCTCGCTGAACGTCTCGCCGAAAATGAAAAATGACCAGGTCGGCGCCATGACGACCTCGCTCATGCAGATGAGGTTCGCCGTGAACGCCGGGACCTTGCCGATCCCCTTGGAGAACAGGATGTTCGCGAAACTGCTGCAGAACACGCCACTCGCGACCATGCACGCCCACTCCGCGGCGCTCACCAGCGGCAGGCGGTCGAGCATGAACAGAAGCGGCACCATGGAGCACACGCTCGCGACCAAAGACGAGACGAGAGGCGCGGCGCCGGGGCGCGAGTTGAGGTAGAACTGCAGCCCGAACGACGCGCCCGATGCGATGGCGAGGATGTTGCCGAGCATGCCCTCCGCCGAAAGCGACCCCATGAAGAACAGGGCCATGCCGGCGAAGGCGCCCAGCACGACAAGCACATGGCGCAACGCCGGCAGGCGTCTCTCCGCGATGCCCTGGTAGACGATGACGAAGATCATCGACGTATATTGGAGCACGATGGCGTTTCCGACCGTGGTGAGCTGATTGGCGTAGCGAAACGTCAGGCCGGTGAAAAACGAGGCGAGGCCCACGCCGACGATCAGCGGGCTGAACCTCAACTGGGGACGTGCGACCACGAGCGTGAAGACGAGCACGATCGTGGAGGTGATCCCACCGATGAGAAACGGCGACTGCGCGTTCCACTTGGTGAGGATCCCCAGGAAACTCCAACACACCGCCGTTCCGAACAGGCACAGGGCGCCGCGGCCCGCGCGGCTGTCATCGAGTGTCGTGCTCACGCCATCCATCTGAGTCCTCCTCCCACTCTCCTCAATTTGGGGACAGGCACCAAATTGAGGTCCGTCCCGCTATTCGGCAAACCCCGCCTGGGCGAGCTTCTCCTTGCAGATCTCCTCGTAGTCCTCCGTCTTGCAGCTCACGACCTTCTCGAAGCGGTCGAACAGCGGATGGCAGGGTTCGCAGCCGAGTTCGCGCATGGACCGGGCGGCGAACACCTGAACCGCGGGCAGCAGGACGAAAGGCGCGATCTCGAGCTCGATGTCCGCGCCCAGGCACACCGCGTTGCCGTCCGCCTCCACCGGCCCGTAACAGGCGACGAGGTACGCGTGGTCGGTCACCGCGCGCGTGGCGCGGTAGATGTCGAAGGTGCGGCCGGGCTCGCGCGCGGGGTCGAGGAAGAACGCGGTCGAGCGCGGCGTCAGTTGCATGTTGGGCCCATGGATGTACTCCTCGGGCTCCAGCGCGATCGCGGGCGCCTTGAGCGTCTCCTGCCACTTGAGAGCGCCCTCCAGCGCGATTCCGTATGCAGCGCCCGCCCCGCACATGAACGCAGCCCCGGGGCTGAGGAACGTCTCGGGGCTCGCATCCATGAGGACGTGCGCGCGGCGCTGGACCTCCCGGTGCATCGCGGGGACCCTGGAGAGCCGGTCCGTCCACGCGCAGCGCCCGCCCTCGTCGATGACGCCCATGGCTTTTGCGGCCGCGAGGGCGAACAAAGCGATGAACTCCATGAGCGTGAGCACACCCATGGTGACGAATCCGACCGTCTCGTTCCCCACGCCGTACTCGAAGATCTCGTCCACCTCATCGCGTAGGTCGGCGTTCACGTTGCCCGTGAGGGCGACCGTCTCGTGCCCCCGCGAGCGCGCGGCGCGCACCGCCTCGATGATGTTCGTGCTGCACCCGCTTTGGGAGACGAAGACTTCAAACGCACCGGGCGTCGCGACCTCCAGGCGCTCGAGTTCATCGAGATAGCGCGACGGGGTGAAGACGTCCACCCGAACGCCCAGGACGCGCTCGGCGAAGGGGCGCGCGGCCACACAGGAGTTGTACGAGGATCCAGACGCGACGAAGCGCAGGTCGCGCAGACCACGGCGCGCATAGCGCTCGACCAGGCCGCTCACGAGGGCATCTGCGCGTGCAAGGTTCTCCTCGAACACCCGAGGCGACATCTCGATATAGGTTTCCATGGTCGGCCTGGCGTTGCTCATGGGACGCAGCCCCTTATATCCGGCGCGCGAGGCGCGCATAAATGAACCCGCATGCTCGACTATACGGGCCATGCGGGTTCTCTCAGCTGAATAATCCTTGAGTGGTATTAAATTATCCGTAGACGTATATATGAAGTCCGGCTGCGCATCACATGGAGAACGTATAGCGCGAGCCGATGATGAGCTGCTTGCCCGCGTACAACGGATTGCCGTCCTGATCGCGATACAAGCCCTCCAGGCTGAAGAGCGGCTCCCCCACCGGGACGGAAAGCGCATGGGCGACCTGCTCGTCGGCGAGCTGGATGCTGAGCATCTGGGCGCTGTCGCGATGGGGACGCTGACCGGTCGCATTGCGGATGAGATCGAAAAGCGAGGCGTTCTCGAGTTCGGCGGTCTCGAGGAACTCGTGCCCCTCCCGCGCGAACAGGCAGTGGTCGATCATGATGGGCATTTCGTCCGCCGTGCACACGCGGTCTATGGCGATCAGACGCGTGCCCTCGCCGAAAAACTCGCGCACAGCAGGCGGAACGTCCACCACCTCGCGGCGAAGCAGCGTCGAGCCGGGCTCCAGGCCATTTTGCCGACAAGACGCCGAGAAGCCATTGAGCGCGGCGCGGCGGTCGTCGTGGACCATCGGGGCGCGATGGGACTCCTGAACGAACGTGCCCTTCCCTTGTCGCTTGGCGAGAAGCCCCTCCCCGACCAGTATCTCGATGGCCTTGCGGATGGTGATGCGACTCACGGCATACAGACGGCTCAACTCGGGCTCCGTGGGAACGCGTGCGCCCACGTGGTACACGTCGTTAACGATCGCCTCGCGCAGGTCGTTTGCGACCTGCTGGTACAACGGCATCGCGGAATCGCCCGTCAGCTTTCCGGCCATCTTCATCCCTCCTCCGGCGATACGCGCCTCTCCTCTATAAAATACGTCTTATTACCTTATATATCATATCAATCATGACCACCCGCATAGCGGGTGGTTTGCTCTTAGGGTGTAACCCTAAGGG
>CAUWMY010000018.1:0-35043 GCA_963560155.1 uncultured Collinsella sp. | reverse complement strand
ACGGGCGATGAGCTGCGCATACTGTGCGCCGAAGTCGAAGACCAGCACCTTCTGCTGAATCTGCTCAGATGCGTTCTGGGCCATGAACCCTCCCAACCATGCCGCTGCACCGCAGCGGCAACACGTTTCAGCTAATTGGTACATCATACTCGCCGAGCTGCGCATACGCAGAAATCCTACAGGGATTTTTGGCCTACAATATCTCGATGCCGCCTCGTCGCACATCGGGTGCCGCCATGATGGCGCCTCGCCGCGCATCTGGCGTACCCACAAAAGGCCGCAAGCTATGAGACGAGGCGCCAACAGGGACTGCAGAGCAAAGGAGCCCGCATGAAGCACATCCTCTTGATCGCCACCGGCGGCACCATCGCCTCCGCCGAGGACGGCAACGGCCTCTCCCCCGCTCTCACCGGCGAGGAGCTCGCCCGCAGCGTGCCCGAGATCGAAGGCCTGTGCGAACTCAGCATCATGCAGCCCATGAACATCGACAGCACCAACATGCGCCCCACTGACTGGCTGCGCATCGCCGAGGTCATCCGTGAGAACTACGACGCGCACGACGGCTTCGTAGTGCTGCACGGCACCGACACCATGTCCTACACCGCGGCGGCGCTCTCCTACCTCATCCAAGACAGCCCCAAGCCCATCGTGCTCACCGGCTCCCAGCAGCCCATGGGCAACCCCTTCACCGATGCGAAGATCAACCTGTACCAAAGCCTCGTGTACGCCGCATCCGACCATTCGCGCGACGTGTCCGTCGTCTTCGGCGGCTACGCGATCGCCGGCACGCGCGCTCGCAAGCAGCGCACCATGAGCTTCAACGCGTTCAACAGCATCAACTACCCCGTGTTGGCCTACCTGCGCCAGGACAAGATCATCCGCAGCGGGTCGGTCGCCGTGTCCGCTGGCCTGGCCGAGGGTGATTGCGCCGGGGGCGATGCCGCGCGCGCTGCCGACGGCACTCTCGACGAGCCCCGTTTCTACACCGAGCTCAACAGCCGCGTGTGCGCCCTTAAGCTCACGCCCGGTCTCACGCCCGATATCTTCCGTCTGCTTAAGCCCGATTACGACGCCGTGATCCTCGAGACCTTCGGTATGGGCGGCGTGCCCGAGCGGGGTGCCGACGGCGCTTCCTATCAGGATGCCATTTTTGACTGGGTCGATTCCGGCCGCACCGTGGTCATGACCACGCAGGTGCCCGAGGAGGGCCTGGACCTGGGCGTATACGAGGTCGGCCGCGCATATGCCGATCACCCTGGAATCCTCAAGGGCGGCGACATGACCACCGAGGCGCTCGTGGCCAAGACCATGTGGGCTCTCGGACAGACGCGCGATGCCGACGAGCTGCAGCGCCTGTTCTACCGCCCAATCAACCATGACCGCGTGGACGAATGGTAAGAGCTTCGTCTAAATGTCAGATGACCCTGACCGCAAACACGGCCAGGGTCATCTAAAAGCATCAATACCGACGCATGGTCTTACGCAATCGCAGCGCTTGCGTCCCTGTTGTAAGATCGGTCCGCATCGAGCGCAGTAACCAGTGACGCCTCAAGCTCATCGATCTTTTCGGGCAGGCACGGATACACCAGAATGTAGACGCACTGCTTGTATTTCACATCGGCGTATACATCCACGTTTCCCCTACCGGTGAGATCCTTGAAGATGCTATCCCCAACGTTCTCCGACTTGCCAACGTATAGATCGCGAAACTTGCTAAAGTCGCCCTTTTTGACCGCGTGGGCATATGTTGCGATCACGTAGCAGCCGCTGAACCCCATTCGATCCTGTTCTCAACTTCAGACATAACATAATCCCTCCCTCGGACTACCCGCCACTTCATTCATTATTGGACATCAATGAGCCAATCGGCGTAGCCGTCCCGCCAACGATGCATAGAACCACCTGAACGGAGAAGGGCGGCTAAAACAGCCACCCCTCTCCGCTCGTATTCCCAGCTCGGTTTAATCCACCACGTCGTAGTAGTCAATCGAGATCCGCGTCTCTGCCGCATCGACAGTGGATGTCGTCTCGAACCTGACCTTCTCTCCCGACTTCCACGAAGCGGTCCCAACGTAGGCATCCTCCGCACGAACGCCGTCGGCGTCGTACAGGCCCAAGGTCATACCGACGTTCTCAAAGTCGACACCGGTGGTGTTCTCAACAACGGCCACGTACGTTATGAGGCCGTAGCCGTCGTTTTGCTTCTCAAAAGCAACCGACGCCATGAGCCCCTCGATTGCCTCGTCGACCTGGCTCTTCTTGGTTGCGGCAGCACCGTTGGCGATGATCTCGTCAAACACCTCCTGGTACTTCTCATCGACCTTCAGACCGTACTCATCGACAAATTCCTTCAACAACATCGAGCGCTTATCGTAGATGGAATTCCACTCTTTGTGAAATTCCGCGCTTGCAACGGGATTATTCTCCAGAGCCTTATCGGCATCGTCGAGAGTGTTTATGTAGGCGAGAACGTTCTCCTGCATCTCGCTGTCCTCGAACACGCGGGTTTTCAGCTTGTTCACATGCTCACGCTCGGCATCTATATAGCTTTGGAGGGACTTCATCGACACCGTATCGACGCCCTCCTCCTCGTATTTATCGACAAGGTCGGCGCGCGCCATCACTGACTCCGCGATTATCTCCATCGCCTCGTCGTCCGCGTAATCTGGTCCCGCATCCTTTTGCGTCTGACACCCCGTCAGGCCCGTCAACATCAAACATCCCGCAACTACAAGCAGCATTTTGCTTTTAAGCATCATCTGAATCCTTTCTATCCCCACGACAAAACCGCCGTGTTGAATATTGCAAAGGCAATCAAAGCGAGTGCCGTTATCGCCACAATTGCCAGCAGAGTCCTCTTACTCACCCTTCAACCCATCCTCTTGATCGACCCACTCGACCTCGACCTTGCACACATCTTTGCCACAGGCGATATCGAACATGTCTTGTAGATTTACCCGGGCATTCTCCTTCGCCTGCTCCAGCAGTCCTCCCTCCTTAGCCTGCTGGTCGCTCTTCGCGATGCAATCGCGCTGAAAGGCGTCGACGTCTTCAACATGGATGGGGTTAAGGATGTTATTGCGTTCCTCAAGCACCCCGGAGACATTCATGTCGGGAATGTTTTGCGTTGTGGGCTCAGGCAGAACAACCGTAATCGCCGTCTCGCCTTTCGTGTTCCATCGGGCCTCGCTCAGATCGACCGTCGCTTCGATAACTCCCGAGTAGCGATACCAAAAACTATTCTGCGTAAAGGGGATCTCGATGAGATCGAACAGCTTGTTTCGGTCCCCCGCCTTTTCGACGATCGTGTAGTCCTGGGACGCCGCCACCATCTCATTTCGATCGACGATTCGATTCATGATCAGCGAGGCGTCAAACGCAGATGATTTCGGAACGTCTCTGGGGTTGTACCACTGGAAAAACAATACGCTGCCCGATCCGATCAGGATGCCCCCAATCAAGGCGAACACGACGCTCTTGCGAATCGCGAACGTCTTTCCGCGCATTAGCTTTGCCAACAGTCCGTTCTCGTTAGTCATGCCAGCATTCCTCTCTATCAGGTGTATTCGATATCTTCTTACCAGGCGATGGCAGCTTCGCGCAGACGCTCGAACGCACCTGGCCCCGCCCATAACTCGATTGCCAAGTCCATTCCGGGTTCATCGAGAATCCGTCGCATGCGATCGGCCTCTTCGGCGTCGAACTGGGGGGATATACCGTCCGCAAGGAAGGGCGGCATAAGCTGCCGCAGCACGCTTCGCCAGATTTCAAGCGTCTCGTCACCGATGCGGTTCCGCAAATAGCACTCGAGTGCGTCTTGAACCTCACATGTGCGCACCTCCAACGCACAACGCAACACGCGCGCACGCTCCCGCCTTTCGAACGCCTCCTCATAAGCCTCGGCGGCGCGATCCGCCACGGCGTCCAGATGCTCGCACAGCGCGCCGACACCGGCCGACGTATCCATCCTTTTTGCGATCTCAGGCAGGCTGTAGCCCTGGTCATGCTGAAGCTTGACCAGGTACAACCATGCGATGTCCTCTATGCTGTAATTACGGCGGCCCCATGTGCCATCGGCCGGCTGCAAGATGCCCGCCCCACCGCGCTTGAGATCCGCATAGCACGATCTCGTGATATCGCGCCTGGGCATATTGAGCAGGCTCTCGACCTGCGAGACCCGCCAGCCGCCATTTGCCTCACCGTGACCCATGAAACCCCCTCTCGGTCATTCCATCAAGCCTGTTCAACCGTTGAACAGCAAGTCGGAACGAGGGGTCGCATCCCACACGAGGAAACCGAGGAATGGCAACACGGGCCTTCCTCGACCCATCAGAGACAACATATCGATCCCTAGAGGCTGCCCTCCGCCCCCAAAACAACCATTGTTCTTGCAAGAGTGTCATTGAAGTCTCCCTTCACGACGCTTCGGCGCGAACGCGCCCTGTCGTGAAAGGGCTTGAAATTATCGCGAACTGATTAAACCCGGGCGAAGGGGCCGCCAAACTTAAAACGGGCACCTCAATTTAGGGACTGTCCCTAAATTGAGGTGCCCGACCGCGTGGACGAATGGTAAGCCGCGCGGAGTAGCACGACGGCGGCATGGAGCGGCGACTTATACGCGCATCGCCACGGCTGCGTTCAGCGCATGCACAAGACCGCTCATGGCGCGGTCGAAAAACGTCTGCTCCGCCGCCGCCAAGGCATCGATTCCCGCGCCATGAAGGGCAAGGGCCCTGCCGGCGCTCATCATGGCCTCGCAATCCCTTGGCGTGACGGCAATCACCACGGCCTGCTCCAGCGTCGTGCCGCGCTGCGCGCAAAAGCGTGCAAGGGCCTCTGCACGGGCCGCGGCCACCGTGAACGGGGCATCGGGCGCGCTCGCGGGACCCTCATCGTCCGCAAGGATAGTCGCGGGGATGTCATGTTCGTCGAACTGCACGCGTAGGGAGGCAACCGACTCGCCCGCGAACACCGCGATCGTATAGCCCGCGTCGCGCGCCCAACGCAAGGCGCCCAACTCGCGGTCTGACAGCGGGCCCTCATCCATGCCAAAGGCCAGCACCGACGACATGGGCAGGAACCGCCCTCCGCAAACGACCTCGAATGCGCGTCCTCTTGCCTTCGACATGCCTGCACCTCCGCTCAGCATAGTTTTCCTGCTTATCCCCCCATCATGCGAATGCCTCGCCCTCGCGCTGAGTTTTCTTGGAATCGCTATGGGTAATATCCTAGATGTAAAGCGCGCTTTACATTTTGTAGCGTCAACGCGGTCATGCTCGAACCATGAATGCGAACGCGCGACAGAACCTGGGCGAGAATCTCATCGCCATCCGTGAGGCCTCGGGCTTGTCCAAGGTTGATTTTGCCTTGCAGCTCGGTATCAGCCGCATGCTGCTCGACCTCATCGAAAGTGGCAACAGCAATCTCAAGCTCTCCACCCTCGAGAAGATCGCCGACCGACTTGGCACGCAACCCTGGAAACTCATCCGGTAAAGAAAAGGCGGGTACCTCCTCGGCACCCGCCCAAAATGTTGCAATTTGTACCTGTCCCCAATTGATCGTTAGCGCAAGGAGCCGCCCATGTACTCCTCGAGGTAGCGGAGGAACTCCTCCCTGGACATTCCGGTGCCCGCGCCGGGGCCGTCCGTGGTGTCCTCCTGCTCGGTCTGGAGGGCCTCGTCGGAGCCGAGGGTCACCTTGACCTCCATCTCGTCCTTGCCGCGCACGACCGTGAGCGTCACCTCGTCACCGACTGCATGCTCGCGCAGGGCGATGATCAAGCCGTCAGCAGAAGCGATGTCCTCACCATCGACCGCGGTGACGATGTCGCTCTTCTGGATACCCGCTTGGGCGGCGGGGCCGTCGGTGGTGACCTCGGCGACGTACGCACCGCTATCGACGGCGAGATCGTTCGTGCGGGCGTTGTACGCGTTCACGCTCACGAGGGAGACGCCCAGGTACGGGTGGACGGGGGTCTTGCCGTCGATGATCTGGTTCGCGATGTCGATGGCGTAGTTGACCGGGATCGCGAATCCCACGCCCGAGCTGGAGCCGGAGTAGGACTCGATCACGGAGTTGATGCCGATGAGATGCCCCTCGTCGTTCACGAGCGCGCCGCCGGAGTTGCCCGGGTTGATGGCGGCGTCGGTCTGGATCATGTTCGCGTAGATGGACGTGCCGCCCGTGCTCTGAAGCGCCGTGGAGCGGTAGAGCGCGGAGACGATGCCCGTGGACACGGACTGCTCGTTGCCGAAGGGGCTGCCGATCGCCATGACCCACTCGCCGACCGCGATATCATCCGAATCGCCGATCTCGATGGGGGTCAGGTTGGCCGCATCGGCGTCCTTGAGGCGGATGACCGCAAGGTCGCTCGACTCGTCTGAACCAACCAGCTCGGCCTCGTAGCTGCCGCCGTCGTCGGTGTTCACCACGAGGACTGAGGCGTTCTCGATGACATGATAGTTCGTCAGGATGTTGCCGTCCGTGTCCAGGATCACGCCGCTGCCGATCCCGCCGGAGCTCTCATCCTCGCCCTGGGCGGTAATGGACACGACGGAGGGCAGGGCCTTGGCGGCCACAGCCTCGGACAGGGTCGTGTCCTCGGGGTTGATGTCGATGGCCTGGGAGGAGCCGCCGCCCGTGGATTCGACGTTGAAGTCCGTGATGCGGAACGCGCCCGACATCACGAGCGCGATGACGAGGACCGCGCCCAGCACCAGGCCCGCGAAGGAGGCGAAGAAGATCGGGAGCTTCTTGCTCTTCGTCTTCACCACGGTGCGGGTCTCGGTGTGCACGGCGCCCGTCGGCTGCTCGCCCTGCGTCGCGCTGTGCTGGGCTTTCGCATATGAGTAGTCCGTCGGGGGTACCTGACGGGTCGACCCCGCCGATGTGGGGGCCGTGGGATCGGCTGGGATGCGCGCGGTCTCGTGTGCAGCGGAATCGCCGGAGGCGACCTGAGCCGGCGGAACGGGGGTCGGCTCGACCTCGAGACGCGGCTGCGAGGCGGGACGGGGCTCGCCGCCCATGCCCTCAGGTCGCTGCGGGGTCTTTTCATCGCTCATATGCGGTCCTTTCGACGTCTTCGATCTTCAACGTTGTACCCCAAAAGCACGGCTTTCCCCAGCATGAACGGGAGAGCTTAATCAAGTTGTAAGTGCCGTTAAGAATTTCGCAAGACCGGTGGCGGCATATGGGAACGCCCCCGAAACCGGAGGCGCCGAAACGATCACCTTAAAGCGATGGGGGCGAATTGGGCACTTTGCATCTGCGCCCAATTGAATTCACCTGTCCCCAATTGATCTTTCCCGATTGATCGATCGGGACGCCTACTCCTTGAACAGGTAGCCCACGCCGCGAACGGTGGTGATGTGAGCGGCGATCTGCGGGCCCACCTTGCTGCGGATTCGACGGATGTGCACGTCGACCGTACGCGTGCCGCCGCAGTACTCGAATCCCCACACGCGGTGAAGCAGCGCCTCGCGGCTGTACGCACGGTTGGGGTGTGTCGCCAGGAAGCTCAGGAGCGAGTACTCCATGAGCGTCAGGTCGACCGGCTCGCCGTCGAGCGAGACCTGATAGGTCGCGAGGTTGATCGTGAGGTTATCCACGGTGAGCACCTCGTCCACCGCCACGACCTCACCCTCGCCTAAAAGCTGGCGGACGCGGACCTCCAGCTCCGCCTCGCTTGCGCCGGAGCAGATGAAATCGGCGCGGACCTGGCTGGGAAGATGCAGGTCGCCGAGGTTCTCCTCATCCATCACCAGCAACATCGGCGCGCCGCCGCGCGACTCGAGCCACTTTGCCATCGCGTCGACGCGATCGGAGCGGACCCCGTCGCCGTCGAGCACCAGCAAGTCGAAATCGTGCGCCGCGGCGGGCGAATCGGGCGTCGCCACGTGCACCTCGACTCCGAGAGACGTTGAGAGCGTTCTGATAAAGTCATGCAGCCGCGTCGTGCGGGCCATGAACAGCACTGTTTTTTCCGCCATGAACACACCTCCGTTGGCGTCATCTTAACAAATCGACCGTCGCGCCAAAGACCAGGTCGGTGTATTTAGGAATTCGCGAGGTAGTGGTCGATCTCCCACTCGGTAACCGTCGAGTTGAAGCGATTCCACTCGTCGCGCTTCTTCTTGAGGAAGTACGAGTGGATGTGCTCGCCGAGGGCGTCCTTCATGAACTCGGAGCTCTCGAACACGTCGAGAGCCTCATCGAGATTGCCGGGCAGGGGTTCGATGCCGCGGGCGCGCAACTCGCGCTCGGGCAGGCGCAACAGGTCGGAGGTCGCCTCCTCGGGCAGTTCGAGACCGCGCTTGATACCGTCCAAACCGGCCGCCAGCGTGACCGTGTTCACCAGGTACGGGTTGGCCATCGGGTCCGGGCTGCGCAGCTCGATGCGGGCGGCCGCCTGCTTGCCGGGCTTGTAGACGGGCACGCGGATCATGGCCGCGCGGTTGCGCATGCCCCAGGTGGCGTAGCGCGGGCCATTGCCCACGCCCGCGGAAAGGCGCTTGTAGGAATTCACCGTCGGATTGGTGATGGCGCTGATCTCGGACGCGTGCGCGAGGATGCCCGCCATGTAGCTCTTGGCGATGGGCGACAGGTGGTTCTTGGAGTCATCGCCCCAGAACACGTTGTTACCATCGCGGTCGAACAGAGACTGATGCAGCAGCATCGCCGAGGAGGAGCCCTTGGCGATGGGCTTGGGCATGAACGAGGCGTGGATGCCGGCCTCGTAGGCGCAGGTGCGGATCACGTGCTTGGCCGTCATGATGGCGTCGGACATGGTGAGCGCCTCGGCATGGCGCATCGAGATGCCGTGCTGCGAGCGACCGGAGCTGTGGAAGGTGTACTCGACCGGTATGCTCATCTTCTCGAGCATGAGGACGGTGGAGCGGCGCAGGTCGCGCGCGGAATCGGACGGCGAGAGGTCAAAATAGCCCACCGCGTCCATGGGCTCCGGCGTGCGCTCGTCGGGGAAATAGTAGAACTCGAGCTCGGCACCGACGTTCATGATGTAACCGAGCTTCTCGGCGCGGTAGAACATACGGCGCAGGCACTCGCGAGAGTCGCCCGCGAACAGCTCGCGGTCGGGCGTGCACACGTCGCAGAAGATGCGCGCGGCGCCGTCGTGCTTGGGTCGCCACGGCAGGACCTGAAAGGTCGAGGGGTCGGGGAAGGCCAGCATATCGGCCTCATCCGGCGAGGTGAAGCCCTCGATCGCCGAGCCGTCGAAGCCGATGCCCTCCTCGAAGGCGACCTCGAGGTCCTCAGGGCTGATCGCGAAGCTCTTGAGGCGGCCGAGGACGTCGGTGAACCACAGGCGGATGAAGCGGATGTCGCGCTCCTCGACGGTGCGCAGGACAAAGTCGATGTTCTGCTGCTGATCCATATGCGAACCCTTTCACATGCGATGGCGCCAGAGTTCATCCATGTTCGCATACGAATGTTTCAGCTGGGTTTCCCGCATGGGGAATGCGCCGAAACGGGAGCCACCGAGAGGCGAATCGAAGTTGAATGAACCACGTGGAGCAATCGAAACGCGCCGCGGCGGCTAGGGGCGCTCGTCGAGCGCACCGTTGCGGTACGCCTCAAGCAACGCGCGCAAATCGCCGATCTGCTCGCGAATCTGCACCCCGGTGTCGGTGTCGCTCACCATGCGGCGGCGCTCGGCGACGTCGAAGCGGTCCGTCTCGCTCACGATGTCCGCGTTGCGCGCGAGCACCGCCTCGACGCTTTCGAACGCCTGATGCGCCTTGAGCCGACAGCCGCGCGAGCTCGAAATGAGCGTGTAGCCCGCGATCCCCGTCTTGGGGTGGTAGGCGCTACAAAACCCGCCGTCGATCACGAGCAGGCGCCCGTTCGCTCGGATGGGTTGCTCGCCCTCCGCCGTGTGCACCGGCGTATGACCGTTGATGATATGCCCGGCACCCATCGGCATGCCGAACTCAACCAGGATCGCGTCGCAGGTCGCCTCGTCCTTCGTGAGCTCGAAATAAGGGTCCATGGGCTCCTTCCAGCACTCAGGGTCGTCGATGTAGGCGCGCTCGAACGTCTTGACCAGGCGCCCGCTCGCCGGCGACTTCATGCCGATCCAGAGGTACCACATCCAATCGAGGGAGTCCTCGTCGCGGTCGCGCCAGGCACGGCGCGCGATATCGTCGCAGAAGTCCAGGTAATCGCGGCCGCTGCGCCACGTGCCCAGGCAGTTCATACCCGAGAACGTGCCGTCCTCGTTCATGGGCACGCAGCCGTGGAACAACAGGTTGCGGTTGCGCGCGAGGTACATGGAGCCGTGGCTGTACAGGAACTCGATATGGCGGCGCAGGTGCCCCGAGCTCGTGAACTCCTCGACCAGCCGATCGACCAGCGCCTGCTCCTCGCCCGTAAGCTCATACGGATGCGCGGGGTCGACCGTGGGAAAGTCGTTCGTGGCCAACTTGTGCGGCAGCCCATCGTCCAGCACCACGGTGCCGTAGTCGCGGTCGATCTTGCCCAGCAGCAGTCGATCCTCCATGTCAAAGTCAGGATGGCGCATGATGACCTGCCCCTCGAGTTTGAACAGGAGGACATTGATTGCCTTCACCATCGGCGTCAGCTTCGCCGTGAAGCCGGTCGCGCTGGGCGCCACAGGCTGATACGTGCGCTCGGCAAACGCCACAAGTTCGCGCAAGGAGATGCCGTAGTCGTTCTCAAGGATCTCGTAATTGCCGTAGCGCAGGTTGTTGCGCAGGACCGTGATGATGCACGCGGGCTGACCGGCGGCCGCGCCCATCCACAACAGGTCATGATTGCCCCACTGGATATCCAGCGAGTGGTACTCCATCAGGCGGTCCATGATCTTGGACGCCCCGCCACCGCGGTCGAAGATATCGCCCACCAAGTGAAGATGGTCGATGACCAGCCGCTTGATGAGGTCGGACAGCGAGCAGATGAAGTCCTCACCCGCATCGGTCTCCAGGATCGAGTCGATAATGCGCTCGTGATAGCGTACGCGGTAGTTGTTCTCGTCGGGATGCGTGTGCAGCAGCTCGTCGATGATGTAGGCGTAATCGCGCGGGATGGCCTTGCGGACCTTGGAGCGTGTGTAACGGCTGGACAGGGAGCGCGCCACCACCAGCAAGCGCTCGAGCATGACCTTGTACCAGCTCGGCGTCGCGATGTGCTGCAGATGCGCGAGAGCGAGCTTCTCATGCGGGTAGTAGATGAGGGTGCACAGGTCGCCCTTCTCCTCCTCGGAGAGCGCCTCGCCGAAGATATCGTCCACGTGCTCGCGCACCACGCCCGAGCAGTTGTTGAGGATATGCAGGAACGCCTCGTATTCACCATGCAGGTCGCTCATGAAATGCTCGGTGCCCTTGGGCAGGTTGAGAATCGCCTGCAAGTTGATGATCTCGGTGAACACCGATTGCTGCGTGGGGAATTGCTCCGAGAGCAGGCGCAGGTACTTGAGAGATTGGTCGGCGCGGGCGGTCATGGCGCTGCGCCTCCTTTCTGCTGGACGGCAGGCACGTGTTTTCAGGTTACCACGCTCCGCCGACCCGCCCCCAGGCGCCAATCGGGGACAGGCGTGAAATTGCGCATGGGCGCGAAAAAGCCCCCGCGATGAACGGGAGCTTTCGAGAGTTGTGCATATGACGCGGAGAAACAGCGCTCCTAATGTGAGAGGGCCCGAAGCTCACCGCCGCTCAACCGAGATGTTCCGGGAAAGGCGGTCGGCGATGGAATCGGCGCCCTCGCAGGCCGGGCACGACGAGCGCTTGGAAGTCGCACAGCTCGCGCATGATCCACCGCATGACCCGGCGCTCGCGCAATCGCCGCACGTGCCCTTTTTACGCACGCGAGCAACCACAAGAACAAATGCGATTGCAATAATACTCAGAATTATGAAATCTACTGGCCCCATTATGCAGTATTTCCTTTACTCGTTAAGTTCATGGAATCAAAATGACGACTTTTGGCAACTTCATTCTCGCCAACGCGATCATATTCCCCGGCGAACGCGGCAAAACACGAGATGCGTCCCTCATATAATGCCCCGCTACTCCCGAACCTCGATTCGATGTTACCAAAAGTCGACTGAATGGTATCGGGACCTCGACGCTTGGCGCGCTTAGTTCCCCATCGCGGGCTGAACGGCGGAATTTGCCGCTTCGTCGTCCCAGGCATAGCTCGGCATGGGGCGTAGCAGCTGGAAAACGATCGCGACCGCGAACGCCGCCGCAACGATGGTCCACACGCTGAAGGCGCCATTGGCAGCAAGGTAGAACTGGTTGATCATGAGACCGACCACCCAGGCGAACCCGCACTCGTAGGCCAGCGCGATGGCCGTCCACCTGCCCGAGTCCATCTGGGCTCGAATGGTGCCCATGGCGGCAAAGCACGGCGCGCACAGCAGGTTGAACGCGCCGAACGCGGCGATGGCGCCCGCGCTGGGAAAGAGCGCCGCGAACGCGGACCACAGGCTCGGATCCGTCTCGGTGGCGTCAACCAGATGCAGCAGCGAGGCCGCGGTGGACATGACGTTCTCCTTGGCGACCAAGCCCGTGACGGACATCGCCGTTGCTTGCCAGGAATCAAAGCCAAGCGGCGCGAACGTCCAGCTCACGGCACCCGCGACAGTCGCAAGCAGCGAATAGTCGGTGAACTCCGAAGGCGTGCCCTCCATGGACGGAAGGTAGCCGAAGGAGCCCTCGAACACGCCAAAGCTGGACAGGAACCACACGACGATGGTCGAGGCGAAGATGATGGTGAATGCCTTCTTGATGTAGGCGCCCACGCGCTCCCACACATGCAGCGCCCAGCTGCGCAGAGACGGCATGTGGTAAGCGGGAAGCTCCATCACGAACGGCGTGGGACGGCCTGCGAACAGGCGGGTCTTCTTGAGCATGATGCCCGAGACGATGACCGCGAACACACCGAGAAAGTAGAACAGCGGGGCGATCCAACTTGCCTTGGCATCGCCGATCAGCGCGCCCATGACCAGCGCGATGACCGGGAGCTTGGCGCCGCAGGGAATGAACGTGGTGGTCATGACCGTCATGCGACGATCCTTCTCGTTCTCGATCGTCTTGGTGGCGAGCACGCCGGGGACGCCGCAGCCCGTGGATACGAGCATGGGGATGAACGACTTGCCCGACAGGCCGAAGCGACGGAACACGCGGTCCATGACGAACGCCACACGCGCCATGTAGCCACAGTCTTCAAGGAAGGACAGCAGCACGAACAGCACGAACATCTGCGGGATAAATCCGAGCACCGCACCCACGCCGGCGACGATGCCGTCGCAGACCAGAGAGATGACCATATCGGACGCGCCGGTGGCGGTGAGCCAGCCCTCGAACAGCGCAGGGACGGAGGGCATGGCGGCGCCGAAGAGCGTCCAGCCCTCGCCGAAAAGGCTGTCGTTGACCCAGTCGGTCATGGCGGTGCCGAAGGTCGAAATGGCGAGGTAGTACACGCCGAACATGATGGCGGCGAAGATCGGCAGGCCGAGCCAGCGATTGGTCACGATGCGGTCGATTTTCTCGGAGGTGCTCATGCGAGCGGGGGCCCGGTGCAGGCAGCCGTCGACGATGTGTGCAATGAGGCCGTAGCGCTCACCGATGATAATCGACTCGGCGTCGTCGTCGCAATCGCGCTCGCACGCGAAGACGAGCTCCTCCACGCGAGATGCGGCCTCACTCGAAAGGTTCAGTTCTGCGGTCGCCTCGGCATCGCGCTCGAACAGCTTGACGGCGTAGTAGCGACGGCGAGCAGGATCGACGGAAGCCGGAATCAGGGCATCGACCTGGGCGAGAACGTCCTCGATCGAGCCATCGAACGCATGGCGCGGACCCGCGGCGCCTGAGGCGGCGACGGTCCTTGCCGAGCCTCCCTTGGCACGTCCCGCGGCCTTGCGCGCCATCGCGATGAGCCCGTCGACCCCCTCGTTCTTGAGCGCCGAGATCATCACGACCGGACAACCCATGCTCTTCTCGAGCGCGGCGACATCGATCTTGTCGCCATTCTTCTCAAACAGATCCGCCATGTTGAGCGCCACCACCACGGGCAGGCCCGTCTCGATGACCTGCAGCGCGAGATAAAGGTTGCGCTCCAGATTGGTGGCGTCGAGCACCTGGATCACGACGTCGGACTCGCCGCCCATGAGGTAGTCGCGGCTCACGCGCTCCTCGGGGCTGTAGGGAGACAGCGAATAGATTCCGGGCAGGTCCGTGATGAGCACGCCCTTGTCACGCGACAGGGGCGCCTCCTTCTTCTCGACCGTGACGCCGGGCCAGTTGCCCACGTAGCCGTTGGCACCGGTGATCAGGTTGAACAGCGTGGTCTTGCCGCAATTGGGGTTACCGGCAAGCGCGATGTGCAGTATTGGATTCGCCATGCGATCCTTCTTTTCTCTTGGCTTTGAAACGTGCTCGTTGCTGAGTCGGGCCGCGATCGAAATGCCACCTGGCATCTTATACATGTTAGATTCGGCTAACTCTACCTGTAGAAATATGCCCGTTGCGGCGCCTTAGGCGACCTCAACGATGGCGGCCTCCTCCTTGCGGATGGACAACTCATAGCCGCGTACGGTGATCTCGACCGGGTCACCCAGCGGAGCGACCCTCACGACCTTGAACGGCGTGCCCTTGATGAGGCCCAAATCCATGAGGTGATGACGCAGCGCACCTTCACCATGGAGCTTGACGATGGTGGCGCTCTCCCCCACCTTCACATCTGCCAGCGATTTCATGCTTCCCCCTTTCCGCAGATCAAAGAACATCCCATGTGACAACGCGCCTCGACCAACGCGCACGTTGAACCCCGCGACATAACGACTCCGCACCCGCGCCTAAGGGGCGCGGGCTGCGAGCGCGACCTCGCCTGGGCTGCCACACAAACTCACCTAGGCGGCCATGATGTGCTGCGCGACCTTGGAATCCAAACCGAACCGCGCGCCCTTTACGAGCACGATGACGTTGGACGCCGAGGAGGAGACGACGTGCACCTCGGCGCCGTCGACAAAGCCGATCTCCTGCAGATGGCGTTTCATGTCCTCGTTGCCGCGCACTCGGCAAACCGTGACGGTCTCGCCCGCGCGGAACAACGACAGCGGCATAGCCGAACCATGTTTCTGCATGACAAAGCACCTCCTATGGAATGTTCACCTATGTAAACTAACACAGTGAAAGCACATTATGCTCGAAAAGTTTGCCATGCGCTACATTTTTCACGATACAGAAACGGCCTCCCACCCGGTTCGGATGGGAGGCCGTTTCCCACGCGCTTGCCCCGAGAGCACAGATGGGAGCTTCCTCTCGCTTGCTCCGAGACCCAAATGGGAGCCGCTTTTCTCTCACTCGCCCCGAAAGGACGACGCTCTAGCCCAAAAGAGAGAGAAGGCGACGCTTGTTCTCAAGGAATCCCTCGGTCAACGCGTAGTTGGCGCGCTCATTGCGGGGACAAGCAACCTCGACCGAGCCAGCAATGCCCGTCGGCACGCCTGCCTGCGGGTTTCCGCGCATGACGAACACTTCGTCGGCAAGCGTGAGCGCCTCGTCGATGTCGTGGGTCACCACGAGCGCCGTGGTGCCCATGCGCTCCACGACGTCGAGAAACCACGTGTGCATGTCCGCCTTGGTAAAGGCATCGAGTGCCGAGAACGGCTCATCGAGCAGCATGAACTTCTGCGAGAACAGATAACTTCGCAGCAATGCGGCACGCTGGCGCATACCGCCCGAAAGCTCGCTTGGCCAGCGGCGCTCGGTGCCCTCCAAACCGAAAACCCCAAAGAGCTCGGCCGCACGAGAACGGGCCTCCTCAACCGGCACACCGCGCAGCACGAGAGGCAACGACACGTTGTCGATGATGCGCTTATGCTGCAAGAGCAGGTCTTTTTGCAGCATATACGATAAGTGGCCGGGACGACCGGTAATATCCTCGCCATCCAACAGCACACGGCCGACGCGCGGTGATGCGAGGCCCGAGATCACATGGAACAACGTGGTCTTGCCGCACCCGGAGGGACCGAGCAGACAAGCCACCTGCCCCGTTTCCACCACAAGCGATATGCCCCGAAGAACCTCAAGCCCCCCGAAGACCTGAGAAACGTCTAAGATCTCAAGTTTTGCCATGTTTCCCCGCTCCCATTATTGAAACCCCGCCTCTGGCGAACGTTTTGCCCTCGATTTTGGATTTTACGAGCCATCGCTTTTTGACGACCTGCAGTTTTACTCCGTCCCATCCTGAGCGGAACCGAAAACTAGCCCAAAACGTTCGCCAGAGGCGGGATCTCGTTATTTTGGCACCCCGTTCGGAAACCTTCGGAGGCAAATCACCTGTGCCGGCATCGCCCTTCGGCAGGCAAACCGCCCGCGTCGCGGCCCCGGATCACATGCATTCGGGGACCCAGCTCATTGCAAGCCACTTCGATCCCCAAACGCACGAGCCGATACGACTCTCAAGCACCAGATCATCCGAAGGCCTTACGCCTGAAACTTATCGGTCATGCCCGCACCGGGCTCGATCGGGTCGGCGAAGCCCTGGTCGCATACCCACTCGAAGAAGGCGTCCCAACGCTTCTGGTCGATCTCGCCCCAAGTCTCGGCATCCGCCTGGTACTGCTCGGCGAGGTAGGTCTGACTCGCCACCACGAGCTCCTCCTCGAGCTCAGGTGCGGCCTTAAGCAGAACCTCGGCCGCGCCCTTCGGGTCGGCGATGCAATCCTCGTACCCGCGGCGGGTGGCGTCCACAAAGGCCTGGACCATTTCGGCCTCGTCCTCGATCACGCCGTTGTTGGCGATGATGACCGGCGTGTAGAAGTCAAAGACGGGGTCGATATCGGCAAAGGCGAAGTAGTTGGTATCGAGGCCCGCAAGCTTGCACTTCTCGCCCGCCCATGCCCAGTAGATCCAGATGGAGTCGACCTGATCGGTGGAAAGCGCGGTCACCTCGTCGGTAACGGTAGAGGGGATCATCTCGACCTGGGAGAAGTCGCCGCCGTCCGCCTCGACGCAACGCTCGATCATACCCTGCTCGATGGGCAGCTCCCACGTCGCGTAGGTGTGGCCGGCCATCTCGGCGGGTCTCGTGATGCCCTTGTCCTTCATGCTGATGATGCCGGAGGTGTTGTGCTGGATGATCGCGGCGACAGCGGTCACGGGCATCGGGTCGGAGCCGGAAACGTAGGAGGCCATGGTGTCCTGGAAGGTCACGCCGAACTCGGCATCACCAGCGGCGACCAGGGCGTCGGCACCGTTCTCGGGAGCCTGGACAATCTCGACCTCGAGGCCGGCCTCCTTGTAGTAACCGCGCTCGGCTGCGACATACACGCCGGTATGATTCGTGTTGGGGGTCCAGTCCAGGGCGAAGGTGACTTTGCGCAGCCCTCCCTCGGCGACCGCATCGGAGCCGGCGGGCTTCTCCGCGCCACCGCACCCCGCGAGTGCGGCGGCGCCGACCGCACCCACCCCCGCCGCGCCAGCGCGCAGTAGCGCGCGGCGCGAAACCATGCGATCGATCATCAGCGTGTTCATATTGCTCTTCTGCATGGAAAACTCCTTGTCATTGAAACGGCGGACGACCTCGGTCGATGGGCGCGTGGCCCGTAAATCCGCCTATCGGTTGGTATCGGCGCGGCGTTCCCAGGGCATGGCGATGCGACGCACAGCGTCAACCGCCCACATGAGCACGAGGCTCAAGCCCGAGATCAAAAAGATCACCGCGAACATCTTGTCGAACGAATACGCCTTGCGCACACGCGTCATGTACACGCCGAGACCAGAGAACCCGCCGAGCCACTCGGCGATCACCGCACCCACGATGGCGTAGGCGGCTGAGATCTTGAGCCCGGAGAAGAACTGCGGCATGGCCGCGGGCAGCTTCACATGGCGCAGGATCTGCAGGCGCGTGGCGCCCATGGCGCGCATCAGGTCGATCTCGTCGGGATCGACCGAACGCAGCCCCTCGAGCATTCCCACCGTGATGGGGAAAAACGTCGCCACCACGATGAGCACGACCTTGGGCAGCATCCCGTAGCCGAACCACAGCACCAAAAGCGGCGCGATGGCGACCGTCGGAATCGTCTGCGTGAGCACCACGATGGGATAGAACGCACGGTAAAGCAGGTCGAAGCGATCCATGGCGAGGGCCGCGGCGAAGCCGAGGGCAACGCCGGCGGCAAGACCCAGCCCGGCCTCGGTCAGCGAGGTCGCGGCGTGCCCCGCAAGCAGGGGCCAATCGCCCAAAAGGGCCTGTACCACGCGAAACGGGCTCGGCAGCATGAACGGGGGCACGAGACCGGCCGAACACACCAGCTGCCAGATCGCCAGCAGCGCAAGAATCGTCAACGGGGCGACGAGTCGCGATGCGACACGAGAGGACGCGGGCACGTTACGCATCGTTCTCGTGGTACTTGGAGATCTTCTCCTCGGTGGTGAGGACGCCCTCCTCTGGGGCGAAGATAATCTTGACGTAGGTGGCCACCTCGGGGGCGCCCGCCTCGACGCAGATGCGGTTCACGCCGGCGACGACCTCCATGCACAGGTCGTAGTCGCCCTGGATAGTGGTCTCGAACGGGCCGACGTAGGCGTCGGGGAATTTGGTTTGGATATAGGCGATCGCCTCGTCGACGATGCGGCAGACCTCGTCGTTGACGCCGACGCGCTGGGGCAGGACTTGAATCGCGACGCTTGCTTCCATGAGCTTCCTTTCCGAGGCCACGAAAAAGCGGGCCCCTTGTTTTCCGTAGGGGCCCGCTCTCACATCATGACGTCCGCCCATTTCAAAGCGTCCGCGTCGATCAAAGCAAGGCTGCTCGATCCCTACGCCGGCATTACCCGGATCAGGTTACGGGTCGAGCGAAGGTTCGCTCCTCTCAGCCGGGCCATTTCCCAGCTCCCCAATACGTCATTCAGTATACGGCAACGAGGATGCGCATGCGAAAATCACCGAATAGCGCTGCGGCGGAAAATACGAAAACGCCGCCCGCCAAAGCGGACGGCGCCACGTTTTCACATGTTGGGGTGCCTCGAGGAGCTACTTACTCCAGTCGCAGGCCGACTTCCTTGAGCTGGGCCACGCTCACCTCGGACGGGGCCGCGGACATGAGGTCGCTGCCGCTGCTCGTCTTGGGGAACGCCATGACGTCGCGGATGGAGTCGGTGCCGGCCAGCAGCATGCACACGCGGTCGAGACCGAGCGCGAAGCCGCCCATGGGCGGGGCGCCGAACTCGAGGGCCTCCATGAGGAAGCCGAACTGGGCGCGGGCGCGCTCCTCGGTGAAGCCCATGAACTCGAGCATCTTGAGCTGCAGCTCGGCGTCGTGGATGCGCATGCCGCCACCGCCGGCCTCGAAGCCGTCCATGACGAAGTCGTAGGTGCAGGAACCCATCTTGAGCGGGTCCTCGTCGAGCAGGTGCAGCTCGTCGACATGGGGCAGCGTGAAGGGCTGGTGCTCCGCCTCGTAACGCTGGCCCTCCTCGTCCCAATGGAAGAGCGGGAAGTTCACGACCCACAGGAAGTCATGACCTTCGCGAGGAATCTCCAGCGCGTCAGCCATGTGGGAGCGCATGCCGCCCAGGATCTCGTCGGCCTCCAGGCGCGGGCCGGCGGCGAACATGACGAGGTCGCCGGGCTCGACATCGCAGCGACGGCGCAGCTCGGCCATCTCCTCGTCGGTGAAGAACTTCACGATCGGGCTGTTCACGGAGCCGTCCTCGCGGAAGGCGATCCAGGCGAGGCCCTTGGCGCCGAAGGTCGCGGCGACCTTGGCGAGCTTGTCGATCTGCGCGCGGGGCCAGGTGCCGGCACCCTTGGCGTTGATGGCCTTGACCACGTGGCCCTCGGTGGTCGCGGCGGAGGCGAACACCTTGAAGGCGGAGGAAGCGAACACGTCGGTGAGGTCGACGAGCTCCATGCCGTAACGGGTGTCGGGCTTGTCGGAGCCGTAGGTGTCCATGGCGTCCCAGTAGGAGATGCGGCGCAACGGCGTGGGCATCTCCACGCCCACGCGGGCGAAGGCGTCGGCGAGCACGTCCTCGAGCTGGGACATGACGTCGTCCTGCTCGACAAAGCTCATCTCGATGTCCACCTGCGTGAACTCGGGCTGGCGGTCGGCGCGCAGGTCCTCGTCGCGGAAGCACTTGGCGACCTGGTAGTAGCGCTCGACGCCGCCCACCATGAGCAGCTGCTTGAGCAGCTGAGGGGACTGCGGCAAGGCGTAGAAGTTGCCCGGCTGCAGGCGGCTGGGCACCACGAAGTCGCGCGCGCCCTCGGGCGTGGACTTGAACAGCGCGGGCGTCTCCACCTCGGTGAAGGCGCGATCGTGCAGCGCGGAGCGGATGGCGAACGTGAAGTCGGAGCGCAGACGCAGGCGTGCGGCCATCTCCGGGCGGCGGAGATCCAGGTAGCGATAGCGCAGGCGCGTGTCCTCGGCAGTCTCGATACCGTCCTCGATCTGGAACGGCGGGGTCTTGGAGCGGTTGAGCACCTGGGCGTGGTCGACGAGGACCTCGATCTCGCCGGTGGCGAGCTTGGGGTTCACCGCATCGGCGCCGCGGTCGCGCACGACGCCGTGGACGAGGATGGGCCACTCGGGACGCATGGTCTCGGCGATCTTGAACGCCTCGCCATCGGAATGCTCGGGGTCGAAGTTGATCTGCGTGAGGCCCTCGCGGTCGCGCAGGTCGCAGAAGATCAGGCCGCCATGGTCGCGACGGCGCGCCACCCAACCGGTGAGCGTGACTTCCTCTCCCACGTTCTCGGCGCGGAGCTCACCGCAGGTGCGGGTGTGCATGCAGTGCATGTTGGCGGGGTTGGCGGGGTTGGCGGCATGGTCGTTTGCCATGGGGCCCTCCTTTTCGATCTGTGCCGCCCCGTGCCGTAGCGGGCGGCGGGTGTACAGACTGCCGAGGCGCGTAGACAGCGCGGCTCGGCATGTGTTGTCGCGCATGACGGGACTCGATACGCAAAATGCCTGCATTCGATGGGGTGCAGCTCCAGATGAACCAGCACCCAGCGACAGGGTTTAGGCAAGATCGACACGCGGCGCAAAAGCCGCCCCTCGAGTGCGACAGCTCACAAGCATACAGGAAAGCCGAGCACTTCATCACAGAAGAGTGCCCGGCTCACGCGCTCTTAACAGGCTGGGAACATTGGAGGAGGGCTATTACCGTATGAGGCTCGGCCGCATCACGACACAGGCGATCCTTTAGGCCCTAACGATAGTTCCAAAATCTGACATTGGAAAGTTCCAGAATCTTACATTAGGAACTTCCACAATTCTGCATTAGAACCCGCTTGGAGCACGCCAGCCAGCCACTCAACATTGCCGATAGACCCACCCCTAACAGCCCCATTCATCGCGAATGACGCTACTTGCTCCCGAACGTGCAATCCAAGCGCTCGAGAAGGCCAGCGGCCCAGTTGCACTGCGTTGAGTATGCAGAGTGCGTAGCGCTCCGATGACCAAAAGCGGCAACAACGGTCAAGCGCTGCGTATTGTCAAACAGATACAACTCGTCACAGAACATGCCCGCCTCAAGCAGGTGATCAATGGATTTACAATACCTCGATACGACCTCTTGAGGATCAATCGCATGACCGCCCAATGCAACGCGATGAGCAATCCTCTCGTTTGCAACCTCAGGCGAATCAACACCGACGTAGCACATAACAACATGGTAGCCCAGGTCGTGAGCACGCTTTATATCTCGCAAACACGACCTGCCGGAAAGCGTTGTCTCCTGATTAAACGAGATACCCCGATCAAAGTACTCATTGATGAGCTTGATCGCTTCTCGGCCAGCGCGCATTTGAGCTCGAATATCCGTGGGGTCATCGCCGTTCGCAACGAGAATCTCGTCGGGATTTATCCTGGGAGCGCCGAGATCGCTTTCCCTACGCGCCCACAACCCCGATCGGTATAGCGTAGATTTACCAGCGCCGTTGATACCGGCAAAGACGATATAGCGCGGCTTCGTTTCACCAGACACCCTGCGCCACCAACTCTCGCTGCCTCTGCTGAAGGAAAAAGTCGGAAACCATCAAGTAAAACCGGCGTTCGTCATCCGATTCCGCCGCAGCAAGGACGGTCGCATCATATGCCCCAGCCAGAACCTCACGGCAGGCCTCGTAGAGCTCATGCGCCCGAACACCACGTTGGCATTGAGTCGATTCCTCGGGGTCTTCCTTCATGTCAAGAGACGGACGGCCAACGCGCACCCCACTTTTCAGCCGAAGAACCACAGATGAGCGATCGACCACCCAAGTGCCCCCCGCCTTATGGCCATCGAGTACGCCATCCCTGAGCATCCTGCGAACGCGAGCAGCACTCACTCCCAACATTTCTGCAGCTTGAGAAACAGTCATCACAACCTCCCCTATGTTGCAGGCATGTATTTCCGTTGCCAATAATTATTTCGTTTTCGAGATAATTTGTCTAGGCACACAGGCACTTCACGCAGGGCGGCGTTTTTCGCTCCACCTTACGAAGGCTTCTTCCATACACACAGTAAGCGGGCGTACGCACTGCGCCTGTACCTTGGCGCCGCCATCATGATGGTCGGCAACATCGCCATCAACTTCGTCTTTAGAAGCGTCAACCCCATGACGGGCGAGATGACGTTTTACTCCCTCAACCAAGGTCACAACATCTTTCTTACTCTCGCCGTGTTCCTGAGCATCATGTGCCTAATCGAGCACGTGCGCGACCGGCATCTCGCTTATGAACACCCTGTGCTACGACAGCGAGTGGATGATGGTCGCCGTGATCCCGTTTGTCCTGCTGTACAACGGCGAGTGCGGGCGGAATACGCGCGGGGCCAAGAACCTCTTCTACCGGTTCTATCCCGCTCACCTTTGGATCCTCATGGTCCTGGCACGCCTGTTCGTTCGATAGAACATCGCGCGCATTTTGCAGCCTCAATTTAGGGCCTCAATTTAGGAGCTATCCCTCATTTGAGGTCGGATAGCGGAAAGCGGGGTGCCTTATCATGAAAAAGCGCCCGGCTCACGTTGTCTTAACAGGTTCGCAACGCCGCCTCATCGCCAGATCATCGCCAGATTGCCCATGTCCGGCCCAGCTTACCGGCGGTAGAGCCAGCTTTGCCTATGCCCAGTCAAACTTTCCCTATGCCCGGCCCAGCTTTACCTATGGAAATATGCCATTCGGGGTATCTTGTCGGCGCATTTCCATAGGCAATTCGGGGTCGCCATAGGCAATCTTGGGGGGGGCCATAGGCAATTCGGGGCCTTCATAGACAATATCCAGCCGAGGGCCCGCGGACACACATCGCGCCGCGAGCAAAAAGCGCCCCCGCAGGCAAAAAACGACCTGCGGGGACGCTGCGGGGCACGGCGGGAAACCGTGAGCCCAATTATCCCGTGTTCTGCAGACCCGCGGAGACGCCGGTGACGGTCTCCAGAACCAGGCTCATGTACTCGGCCTTGGCCTCCTCGGACAGCTCGTCCTGGTTGGCGCGGACCTCGCGCAGCGCGCGGACCTGTGCCAGCGACAGCGCATCCACGAACGGATTGCGCACGCGCACGGCCTGACCGAGCACGCGGCGGTGCTCCAGCGGCCACGCGTCACCCACGATGCGCAGCACCCAGGAGCGTGTGAGCATCATCTCGTCGAAGACCTTGTCGGCCAGATCGGCGCGATCGCCGAGCGCAAGATACATCTTGGCGATGCGGTTGTCCGTCTTGGCAATCGACATCTCGATGTTGTCGATGAACGTGCTGAACAGCGGCCACTCGCGGTACGCCTTCTGCAGCAGCTCAAGATCGCCCAGCTCCTCGCAGGCGGTGCCCAGGCCGTACCATGCGGCCAGGTTGATGCGAGCCTGGCTCCAAGAGAACACCCACGGGATGGTGCGCAGGTCGTCGAGCGACTTGGCGCCGAGGCCGCGCTTGGCCGGACGGCTGCCGATGGGCAGCAGGCCGACCTCGGTGAGCGGGGTGACGGTCGAGAACCACGGCGTGAAGTCCTCGGTGTTGAGCAGGTCGAGATAGCGAACGTGGCTCGCCTCGTTCAGGCGTGCGGCCATGTCCGCGTAGCGGGCGGTGGTCTCGGTGTTCGCGCGCTCCACGGAGGGCGCGGAGTTCAACAGCGTTGCAGCGGCCACGGACTCCACATGGCGCTGGGCGAGCGCCGGGTTGCCGTAACGGGCGAAGATGACCTCGCCCTGCTCCGTCACCTTGAAGAAGCAGTTGACCGAGCCGGCGGGCTGAGCGAGCACCGCGCGGTTGGCCGGGCCGCCGCCGCGGCCGACGGCGCCGCCGCGGCCGTGCATGAGCACCAGGTCGATATCGTGCTTCTCGGCCCACGCGACGATGCGCTCCTCGGCGGAGTGCAGCGCGAGCGTTGCGGTGGTGGGGCCGGCGTCCTTGGAGGAGTCGGAATAGCCGAGCATGACCTCCATACGACGACCGGACTCGGCAAGGCGCTTTTGCACCGCGGGGATGGCGAGCATCTCCTCGAGTACGTCGACGCAGCCCTCGAGGTCCTCGAGCTGCTCGAAGAGCGGGATCACATCGAGGGTCGGCACATCCTCGGCATGCGCGAACGCGAGCTGCGCGAGCTCGTACACATCGGCGACATGTTGGGCGCTCTTGGTGAACGAAATGATGTAGCGACGGGCCATCTTTTGACCGTAACGCTTCTGGATGGACCCGATGGCGCGGAAGGTGTCGAGCACCTCGCGGGTCATCGGCGCGAGCTCGCCGTGGATGCCGTTCTCGCGGATGTCGGCGAGGGCGCGGCTATGCACCACGGAGTGCTGGCGGAACTCCATCTCGACCATGTGGAAGCCGAAGGTCTCGGCCTGCCAAATGAGGGTCTGGACCGGGCCGTAGGCGGCGCGGACGGCGCCCGCGGCGGCAAGCGAGCGCTGCACCACGCGCAGGTCGGCGAGGAACTCGTCGCACGTGCGGTACATGGTATCAGCGTTGCGGGTCACGGTCGCGTCCAGGCGGGCGGCCATGACGAGCATGACGGCGCGGTGCGGCTCGGCATCCGAGATCTCGCGAGCGCGCTCCGTGAGGACCTCGCTCATCTCGACCTGATGGCTCCACAGGTTCAGCAGCTCGTCGGACGGCTTGGTGTAGGCGGCCTCGAGGGTGAGGTTGCGACCCACACGGCGGCATTTATCCGCAAGCTTGGAGATCACGTGCGTGGCGTACTTGGCGGCGACCTGACGGCTCACCTTGGCGGTGACGTTGGGGTTGCCGTCGCGGTCGGAGCCGATCCAGCTACCGGGGTGGAAGAACGCGGGGCACACGGGCGGGACCGTGCCGGCGACCTCGCCCAGGACCCAATCGTCGAAGCGACGGTAGATCACCGGGATGGTGTCGAACAGCGTGCTGTCGAAGATGTCGATGATGGTGTCGGCTTCCTCGACGGGCGTGGGCTTCTTGAGCGCGATGGGGCTCGTGCGCACGAGGGCGTCGATCTCCTGCAGCATGTGGCGCTCGTTCTCCACCAGATCGGAGCCGCCCATGTGGGGGCGCTCCTCAAGCAGGCGGGCGATGCGGCGGATCTTGCCCTCGACGGCCTTGCGGCGCGCCTCGGTGGGGTGCGCGGTGAAAACGGGGTGGAACTCCAAGCGGGAGAGCAGCTCGGTCGCCTTCGCACCGCCGACCTCATCGGTGAGCTGGCGGAACGCCACCGTGAGGGCATTCGCCGGGTCGACCGCGTCCTCCGTGGACACATGTCGCTCGCGCTCGCGCAGCTGGGCCACGCGGTAGTTCTCCTCAGACAGGTTCGCCAGATGGAAGAACGTGGTGAAAGCGCGCACGATGACCTGCGCCTGGTCGATGGGGAGGGCGTCGATGAGGGACACGGCGTCGCGGAAGGCGCGCGCGGAGGGGGTCTCGCCCGCGGGCATGCCCTGCTCGTCAACCTCCTCGCCATCCGCCTCGGCGCCGGGATCGCCGGCGTTGGCGCGGATGACACTCATCATCAGCTCGTCGAAGACGTCGAGCACACGGGCGTCGTACTCGCGCAGGATACGGCGCTCGAGGCGCAGGAACAGCGCGAGGTTGTCGCGGAGCTCGACGGGGATGTCGATATCGGACAGGACCTCGACCGCCGCCGACAGGTCGGTCAGGTCGATGCGGCGGGTGCCGGACATGACCTCGGCGATCATGTCGCCGGTGAGCGCTTCGCCCAGACGCGGGGCCGCTTGCGTATTCTCTGCCACACTACCTCCTTCGTTACTTGGCGCGGGACGCATCAGTCCCGCGGACCGCACTATTATAGGCAGGCGATGCGATCGCTACCAACTACTTTAGTGCACTAGAGTACATCTCCCGCTTTTCAACAAATTATCGGCGGACGGCGCGGATGTCCCGACGGATGGCCGCACTCGCGCAAAAAACGGCGGGGCCACTCGCCCCGCCGCAACCATGCGATTCGACTTTCGCGCTACAGCGCCGCGATGACCTCCGCCGCATCTGCCCGATCGATCAGACTCTCCTCGTGCGTGGCCATGTCGCGCAGCTTGACCTTGCCCGCGGCCAACTCGTCGCCGCCGATGATCACGATGTGCGAGGCGTTGAGCTTGTCGGCGAGCTTGAATTGGGCCTTGAGCGACTTGCCCTGGTAATCGCACTCGGTGCGGACCCCGCGACCACGCAGCTCGAACGCGAGCGCGAAGACCTCGTCGCGCAGGTCTGCGCCGGCGTTCGCGACGAACACGCATCGGTCGGCGCCGCAATCCATCTCCTTGCCGAACGCCTCGAGCGCGAGCACAGCGCGCTCGAAACCGACCGCGAAGCCGACGCCCGGCGTGGGCTTGCCGCCCTCGAGCTCGACCAGGCCGTCGTAGCGCCCGCCACCGCCGATGGAGCCGACGCCCGCGCCCGGGGCCTCGACCTCGAAGACGGTGCGCGTGTAGTAGTCGAGGCCGCGGACGAGCGTGGGATCCTCGACGTAGGCAATCCCCGCCGCGTCCAAGTACTGCTTGACCTTGGCGTAATGCTCGCGGCACTCGTCGCACAGGGAATCGGGCATGAGCGGGGCGCCCTGCATGATCTCATGGCAATGCGGGTTCTTGCAGTCGAAGGCGCGCAAGGGGTTGATCTCCGCGCGCTCACGGCACTCGTCGCACATCTCGTCCTCGTGATCGAGGATGAACTGGCGCACGGCCTCGCGATATGCGGGGCGGCACGCCGGGTCGCCCATGGAGTTGATCAGCAGGCGGAGCTGGGAAAGGTCGAAGCCCAAGCGCTCGTAGAAACGCATGAGCATGATGACGCACTCGGCGTCGGCCGCGGGGTCGGGTGCGCCCAGCCACTCGATGCCGACCTGGTGGAACTGGCGCAGGCGGCCCTTTGCGGGGCGCTCGCCGCGGAACATGGCCTCGGCGTACCAAGCCTTGAACGGGGCGGAACCCTGCGGGACCAGGTTGTTCTCGACCACGGCGCGAACCACGCCTGCCGTGCCCTCGGGACGCAGGGCCAGGCGCTGCTTGGCCTTGAGCTTGGCATCGGTGCCCTCTTCTAGAATACGGGGAAGCAGGGAACCGGAAAAGACGCGGAACATCTCTTTGCGCACCACGTCGGTGGATTGGCCGATGCCGTGCACGAACACGTCGAGCTGCTCGATGGCCGGGGTCTCGATCGCGTCGAACCCGAACGGCCCGAACACCTCGGCCGCGACCTCCTGCATCCGCTGCCAAGCGCGCATGTCGCGCCCGATGAGGTCCTTGGTGCCCTCTGCTCGCTGTGCCTGCATGTGGCCTCTCCTTCGCATGTCCCCTCGGCATCGACGGCCGGGAGGTGAATCGTCAATCTCCCCATTATAGGGGCAGTTATCGGCATCCCCCATCATTTTCCACGCGTTATACTTCGTTTTGGCAAAGTGGGTCACTCGGAGCCAATGCCGTTCGATCGACCTCGCGCCCAGCGCGGCCCGGTCGCCGACCGGGCCCGAGGCGCCCCATCGCCGCCTTTCCGCTTTCAACCGCACGCACGAGAGGGCAAATCATGCATCAGTTCCGAAACGACTACTCCGAGGGCGCCGCGCCCGAGATCCTCAAGGCGCTCATCCGCACCAACGACGAGCAGACGCCCGGTTACGGCACCGACGGACACTGCGGGCACGCCGCCGACCTGATTCGCGAAGCCTGTGGTCAAACGGACGCCTATGTGCGCTTCATCCCGGGAGGCACCGCGGCGAACGCCGTGTGCATCTCCGCCTTCACCGAGGACTTCGAGGGCCCGATCCTCGCTTCCGATGCGCACCCCACCGGGCACGAGACCGGTGCGATCGAGGCGTGCGGCCGGCGCATCCTCGCCACGAACGACACCTTCGGCGTGCTCACCCCCGCCGAAGTCGATCGCGTGTACCACGCCTCCATCGCCGGCGGCTGCCACTGCACGCGCCCGGCCATGCTCTACTTCTCCAACACCTCCGAGTTCGGACACGTGTACACACGCGCCGAATTCGACGCGCTGTGCGATATGGCCGAGAAGCTCGATCTTGCCGTGTACGTCGACGGCGCCCGCATGGCCAGCGCCCTCGCCGCGCCCGGTGGCGACCTCACCCTCGAGCACCTGGCCGCACGCGCCGACGCGTTCACCCTGGGCGGCACCAAGGCGGGCATGCTCTTCGGCGAGGCCCTGGTGGTGAGCCCGCGCACCGCACGTGGTCGCCGCGCCATCGAGCGCATCCCCTACCTCACCAAACGCGCCGGGCATATGACCGCCAAGGGGCGCCTCATGGGTGTGCAGTACGAGGCCGCGTTCACGCGCGGCGAGGACGGCGCGCTCCCCTATTTCACCCACGCCGCGCACGCGAACGAGTGCGCCTGCATGCTCGCGCGCGGCCTTGAGGTTGCGGGATTCGAACCGTATGTGCACACCGCGGGCAACCAGCAATTCTTCTGGTTCGACTCCGACGACGCCGTCCGCATCGTCGAGGCATGCGGTGCCGAGGTCACATCCGCCATCGACCCCACGGGCCGCGACCGCATCCTTCTGCGCTTCGTGACGAGCTGGGCCTGCCGCCCCGAGCATGTCGATGAGCTGCTGGAGTTTGTCCGAGAACTGTAAAAACAACTGAGCGCGACCGCTTCGACTCTCGCAACACAAAAGGAAGGCGCCCAGAGACGGGCGCCTTTTCTCATCTACTTCTTGGGGAACCACTTTCGCAGGAAGCTGAAGTGCGTCTCGGACAGCACGATCGACAGGAAGATCAGCGCAAAACCGAAGATCAGCTTGCCGGTGAGCACCTCGCCCGCCATGAGGACGGAGAACAGCACGCCCGAGGGGCTCTCGAGCGAGAGCAGCAGCGAGCCGGTCGCCGGCGGCACGTGGCTGAGCGCCTGGTTCTGCAGCAGCAGACCGATGGTGGTGCACACCACGGCGAGGAACACGAGCTGACCGATGATCTCGGGCGTCCACTGCGCGGCGGGGACGCGCGGCTCGAACGCGAGGGTCGCCGCGAGCGAGAACGTGCCCACGAACAGGAACATCCACGAAGTCAGAACACTGACGTCACGCGTGCGGCCGATATGGCCCACGACCGCCATATCCACGGCGAAGAACACGGCGCCCACGAGCGTCACGAGGTCACCCATCTGGATGCTGAAGTTGTCGAGCGCAACGAAGCCCACGCCCACCAGGCACAGCAGCGCAGACGCGATATGCCACTTGGTGACGCGCTCGCGGAACAGGATGAGCGCGATGAACGGTACCAGGATGCAGTAGGTTCCGGTGAGGAACGCGTTCTTGCCCGGGGTGGTGTCGACCAGGCCGAGCGTCTGCGCGGCATAGGCCGACCAGATCACGCAGCCCATGAGCACGCCGAATCCCAGGTACTCGCGATTGAAATGCGCCTTGATGCGCTTGCGGAAGATGATGAACATGATGACCGCCGACAGCAGGAATCGACAGGCGAGCAGCATGAACGTGGGGACCGTATCCAGCACGGTCTTCATGGTCAGGAAGGAATAGCCCCAGATGAGCGCCATGGCGACGAGCATGAACTTCCAAAACAGGGGCGAACGGGCACCGGCGCCTCGAAGCTCACCAGGAGCGCGGTCCTCAGACGGTACGGGGACGGGATCCTTGCTCGCAAACGGGTCGAGCTCCTCGACCTCGACGGCGCGCTTCTCCTCCGCGGTCGCCGTCTCACCCTCTTTGATCATGGTCTTCAATTGAGCCCACGCCTCGCTTTCTCCCTCATATCGCACGCCGGACCTGCAGGCACAGGCGTATTTCCAGGTGCCGCCCTTATACGCGCGTTTCATCGCGCGCACGTCCTCTATGGTTTTGACGGTGGTGATGTCATCTCCACGCTCGCGATCGACGCCGGTCATCCCGGCTCCCCCGCGCACCCGAGCGTGGTGTCCGCGCCTCATGGGCGCCACTCGGCATCACATAGTTTTAGCGTCGGCCCCCCGACTCAAGAAACATTACCATACGCTTTACCTGCAGCTCAACGCACCGCGCTAAAGCGCTGGCTCGGCATATGCGAAAACGACGGGCCATCGTTCGCGCTGACGTCGTGCGGCGAGGCGCAAACCTTGGCTCAGCGCTCCACGTATGCGACGGACACCTCGGGAAACGGCGCCACCGGAGGCTGGTCCGCACGGTGCTCGCCGAGCATCTTTTCCATCCAAATCATGTTGTACCAACGGCCGCCCTTTAACCCGCATTGGTAAAACTCCCCCACCAAGCGGTATCCCATATACTCATGGAAGCGCTGGCTGTTACGGGTGAGCGTCTCGTCGTCCTCCCCATCCGGGACGGCGATGCAGGCGTACATGTTGAGGACCCCTTGCGCGGCGAGCGCCCGCTCCAGGCCATCGTGCAGGGCACGGCCGATCCCCTCGCCCGCATGACCCCGCGCCACGTAAATCGAGGTCTCGACCGCCCAATCGTAGGCGGGACGGCCCTTGAAGGTCCCCGCGTAGGCGTACCCCACCAAGCGCCCGTCGAGCTCGGCGACCAGATAGGGGTGGAACTCCATGGTCTTGCGCATGCGCTCGGCGAACTCGTCGGCCGTGGGCGGGACGTATTCGAAGGTGATCGCGGTCTCGCGTACGTACGGTTCGTATATGGCAGCCAACGCCGGAGCATCCTCGATGCGCGCCAGACGAATTACCGGCTGATGCTCTTCCATACAGTCATTACCTCCTTGATCCTGCTTTCCTTAATCCTGCTCGGCGAGGTAGCGCCTGAGGAGGAAAGTGCAGAAATGCGGAAAAGTCCTGATATTCCCCTCGTTTCCCACATTCCCAGAAGACAGCTTGATCCCATATTCGATATCCGGATACGCGTCCGACTGAATAAGCGTGCGCATGGACTTTGCGGTGCCGCTTTTTGCCTTGACCTCTATGGGAACGAGATGCGTCTTGGTGCGCGCGAAGAAATCCTGCTCCAGAGTTGAATCGTCCTTCTTGTAATAGAAGAGCCCCATTCCGCTCTTCACCAGCGCTTCGGCGGAGAAGTTCTCATACAAAGCGCCTTTGTACACCCCTAGGTTTTTGTTCGCCCTCAAATCCTCGCTCGCCTCGTCATCAAGCTGGGCCACGAGCAAACCCGTGTCGCGCATATAGAGCTTGTACTTGTTCTCATCGTAGTTGCCGCGCAACGGAAGCTCCGGATACAGCAGGCAGCGGCACACGCTCACGACGCCGGCCTGCTCAAGCCACTCGATGCATCCCCGATAATCTTTGAAGCGAGCGCCCTTCGCCACTTTCGTTATCTGAAACTTCTTGTTCTCTTTCGCAAGCTGAACGGGAATATGCGCGAATACATTGAGGATGCGCGTCTGGTCTATCCCTTCGGCATACTTTCGAATGTCCTCTTCATAGTCTGCGATGAGCTGGCGTTGGAGCGCAAGCGTCCTTTCGAATGTTCCCCGCTCGATGTACTGACTCACAACCGCGGGCATACCGCCCAAAATGCAGTAGTCCATGAATAGCGAGCCGTACACATCCATCTCCAGATTCGAGAAGCGCGCATGGCGAACAAGATGCTCGAGCATCCCTTCGATCACGTCGATCTCGTAGCCACGCGCCCAAAGGAATTCCTCGAAATCCATCGAGTGCATCTCGAAATCTTCCTTGTAGCCCACGCTGTTGTGCTCGATGCTCTTGTAGCTGATCCCAAGCATCGATCCGCTGCATATGACATCGTACCTGCCGTCGATTTTGAAAAACTTCAGCGTTGTGGCGATATCGGGGAACTCCTGGATCTCATCGAAGAAGACGAGCGTCTCTCCCGCCATGAGGCGCTTCGTCGGGTCGAGAAGGGTGATGTTGCGAACGACCGCATCGACCCCGTAGCCATCCGCGACGATCGCCTTGTACTTCGGCTCCTCCACAAAATTGATCTCGATGACATTGGGGTATTCCGCCCTCGCGAAACGGCGTATCGATTCGGTCTTTCCCACCTGACGAGGACCCTTCACAATCAGCGGAAGACGGTCGCCACGTGCCTTCCACTGCTTAAGATACGCATCGAGTTTTCTCTTCAAATACGCCATGATGCCCTCCCTCAATCATCGTATTCTATCTTATAGCGTTTACCTGCGAGAACACAATTTCATGAGCGAGTTTTCGCGGCTAACAACAATTTCATGAGCGAGTTTTTGACTCAGAGCGCAATTTCATGAGGGAGTTTAGGCTGGAAAATGCGGCAGCGGGATAAAGTGGCGGCATATAATTGGCGACATAAATAAGGAGCGGCCCTTGCGAGCCGCCCCCATTCTGGAACCGAAGCCCCTATTTGCCATGAAGCACTTTGCTTCCGAGCCGTACAGCGAATTGCGCTCGAACCGCAAGCTTACGCGCGGCCGACCGAACCGAGGTTCTCCATGCGGATCTTGACGATCCTGGTGATCTCCTCGGCACCGGCCTTGCCCGGGTTCTTGGGATCGAAGTTGTTGGGGTTCTCGGCCATATACGCCATGTAGCCCTTGGTGTAGGCCTGACGCAGCTCGGTAGCGTAGTTCACCTTGCAGATACCGTTCTTGACAGCCTCGGCAACCTGCTCATCGGGCACACCGGAGGTGCCGTGCAGGACCAGCGGCACGTCGACGGCGGCACGAATGGCCTTCACGACGTCCTGGTTGATGTGGGGCTCCTCGGTGTAGACACCATGAGAGGTGCCGACGCCGATGGCGAGGGAGGTGCAGCCGGTGCGCTCGACGAACTCCTTGGCCTCGGCCGGGTCGGTGTAGGGGGACTCGCCCTCGACCTCGACGTCGTCCTCCTTGCCGCCGACCTTGCCGAGCTCGGCCTCGACCGGGATGCCCATGGCGGCGCCGGCGTCGGCAACGGACTTGGTGAGGGCGATGTTGTCCTCGAAGGACTCATGGGAGCCGTCGATCATGACGGAGGTGTAGCCGGTGCGGAGGGCCTTCATGCAGCGATCGTAGCCGTCGCCGTGATCGAGGTGCAGGGCCACGGGCACGGAGGCGCGCTCAGCGGCAGCCTTGACCATGCCGTAGAAGTAATCGAGACCGGTCTTCTTGATGGTGCCAGAGGTGGTCTGCATGATGACGGGGGACTTGGTCTCCTCGGCGGCGGCCAGGACGGCCATGACGAACTCGAGGTTCTCGACGTTGAAGGCGCCGACGGCGTAGTGGTTCTTCTGCGCGTCGAGCAGCATCTCCTTGGTGGTTACGAGCATGAGCGATCGCTCCCTTCTCGGCCCCGGTTCACCCGCGGGCACCTGCCATACCGCCGGCACCGATACCGACGTAATTGCTGCATCCATTGTACAAAAGCGATAGCTCACGTGCTGCGCTATTCGCGCATGGCCGGCGCGTCCGCACACGACCATCAGAAGAGAAACGAAAGATTCGCCCATCCTCGCGCATTTCGCCATATTTGCGTTCGTGATAAAACGAAAGAGAAACAAACTCTTTTTGTTTCACAGAAAGAAAATAATGCAAAATGAACTCAACACATTTTACACACGATTGGAGAGGGGGCTTCCATGTCCGCACCCATATCCCGCACGTTCGCCGAGGAGCGTCGCACGGCCATCATGGGAATGCTCGAACACGGCACGTCGGTGCAGGTGGCCGACATAGCACAGGCTTTCGGCGTCTCGACCGTCACGGCCCGCGGCGATTTGGATGCACTCGCAGCCGCCGGCAAACTCAGGCGCACGCACGGCGGCGCCGTCTCGCTGCACAAGACCCTGACCGTTTCGGTCCAAGATCAGCGCGTCAACGTGAATGTCGATGCCAAACAGGCCATCGCACGCGCCGCCCTTGAGCTGGTGCGCGATGGCGACACCGTGTTCGTCGACTCGGGCACCACGGCCCTTGAATTCGTGCGTATGCTCGATATGCGCACGGACATCACCGTCATCACCGCCGACATCACCATCGCCGACTTCATCGACGAGAGCCTGCCCTCCGTCGACGTCATCATGCTCGGCGGCGAGCTCCGCAAGGGCCACCGGTACCTCTTTGGGCCGCTCACCATGGCGGCCATCGCCACCATTCACGCCGACCTCGCGGTGATCTGCCCCGGGGCCTTCGTCGCGAATCGCGGCTTCATGACCGACTTTCCCCAGATGGCCGAGATCAAGCAGGCGGCCATCAAGGCCGCGACGCAATCAGTCGCGCTCATGGACGCGAGCAAGCTCAGCGCGCGCGGCACCTACTGCTTCGCCCCGCTCGACGCCGTGGATCGCATTGTGGTCGACCAAGACGAAAAGGGCGCCCTTGTGGACGCCCTCCTGGCTTTGCCCGAAGAAGCCCAGCGCCCTCAGCTTATGGTTGCCGATCGATAGCCGTGCTCCACGACTACCTGAATCGCAGAAACGGTAGCACAACTCGATAAAACTTCCGGGATTCGCGAAGTTTTGTTGAGTTGTGCTACCGAATCAAACATGCGTCGAGCAGAAGAGGGTCATCACAGCACCCGAGGTTGCCGCGAAAGAGAAGGGCGCGCGCCTTCCGTGCGACGCCCGGCGATTGAGCGGCAAGCTCGGCCCCGCAAAGCCGCGCGGGTTTCCCAGACGCCGCAGATTCGCCTGAGGGCGAGAGCGCGGTGTACGAAGGTACATAAGCTCTCGCCCTCGGGCGAAGGT
>CAUWMY010000017.1:0-35491 GCA_963560155.1 uncultured Collinsella sp. | reverse complement strand
CTGCTCATGGCCTAATTCTAGAGCCTTTCCGGTCCCTAAACTAGGCAAGCCCCAAGCAAATGTTGGTCACCACCCCAGCGGGGCGCCGGCCGCCTCGTAGCGGACGTCGGCCCTGAAGCCCCCGAGGGAGGCGGTGAGCGGGTACTCCCAGCCCTTCCCCTCGATTTTTACGCGCCCGCCCGCCTGCCGGGCAAGGTGCCTCGCGAGCTTGCGCTCCCGCCGCTCCCGGCGTCGCGGGGACTGCTCCGACTCGCGGGTGCGGGGAGGCAGCGCGAACCCCGACCCGAGCCAGCTGCGCAGCCGCGCCATCGCGTCGGCGCCGGCGGGCGAACGGCACGTCGGCCCCGCAGGTGACCAGGAACGAGCGCGCGGGACATGGCCTCGGCGCAGCAGGACAGCGCGACCGACCTCGCCTCGGACTCGAACGCCCCGAAGCCTCCGGCCCCCTCCCTCAGCATGTCAAGGAACGCGGTCTCCAGCGCCGCCGCGGCGGCCGGTACGGTAAGATTCATCTCGGGTCTCCTCTTCCTCGAATCTAGACAATCCGAAGGTAAGGAAGGCCCGCCCTCATTTCAAACCAACAATAACTTTATGCCGTCAGTTGCGGCTGTCGCGCAAATGCACCCAACCTAATTTCGACACAACGCGTTCTTACATGAACTTCACCGATCCAGCAGATGCATCCAGCTCGAAATGTACGATATGATCCACTCCCTCGGACTCGCACAGCGAGTTGAGTCTTCGATCGCAGGTGATGAGCGTCGCGTCCTCTCGACGAGCCAACACAAGATAGAACATGTCGTATATCGAGTGCCCGAGCCTGAGCGACTCTGCCATAGCCTCGGCGTACAGTGGAGCGAGCGGACGAGTCTCATCGACAAGATCCAGGGCATCGCGCGCAATGGCCTTCGTAGTTGCCATATCCGTTATGCCAGCGCGATAGTACTTCGAGCACGCGCTCCCCACCTCGGCGTAATACAACTCGGGTGCCATCAATTTCCCACCCATATCAAGCGCTATGGCGTCGCGAAGGCAGCCGCCCCTTTCCGTTCCGCGCGCAATCTCAATCGCGGCAGAGCAATCGAGCACAGCGTTCATCGCGCATCCCGCATTTCGCGGACGATCTCCTCGGCACTGGGAAAACCGTCCGGGGCGTCAATCGGCCCCCGCGCCCCTATGCGCTCGAACACCTCGCGGCGGCGAGACGAGCGGGAGGCACGCTCCTGCATGAAAGAGGCATGCTCCGCATAGCCCCTCCTTTATCAGCATGTATAATGCATGCATAATACATGCTTCAAATATATCAAAGAAAACTTTGTCCAGGCAAAATTTGGCCAATCCGCGCCCGTGCTAATCTTCGCAGCATCACGGCAGCACCGACACAAAAGGGACCGCAACTCGCAGATAAGCTACGGTCCCATACATAATCAAATCACGCCTGTCACCAGTTGCCCGGAGCCGCGCCGTATGTAAAACGCACCCGTCCCTAGTTACACGCCTTCGCTAGCCCACGATGTCGAAGGCGAAGCGAGTCCCTGCGGCAAGGTAATCGAGCAGCACATGCTCGCAGTCGTCGATGTGGCCGACGACGTTCGTCTTACCGCTGTTCTTCATCGGCGCGAGCGCGATCTGGACTTCGCCGGCGTACTGACCGTACAGGCGGTTGTCGATGATCACGTCGCCACGCTCGATATCCACCATGTTGAACGGCTCCACGGGCGCAGGGTCCATGCGACTCTCCAGCGTCCGAACCATGTACCCACTCGTGCAGTCGCCGCGCACGGACAGGTTCATGCCCAAACGTCGCGCCATGTCCTCTGGCAAGCCGTCCACCAAACGCGTGGTGAAGCGCACGCGATCGGAGTTGGCGCGCTCCATGGCGGCAAGCTCGTCATCGGTGGCGAAGCAGTTGCCGATCAGCACGTCACTCACGCAGCCCATCATCACGAAGTGCTTGACCTGCACCTCGATGGGCAGCTCGCGATGCATCTCGAGCGTGGGCAGGCCCTCGGTGACCGGCCAGGGGCCGAACGCCTCGGGTGCGTTGGACGAGACGAACGCCTGCAGGCGCATGCCGCGACGGGCCCAATGCTCGGTGCCGCGCATGAAGTAGTCGAGCGAGACGCCGGTGTAGCGGTGCGGGTAGTAGTTGTGGCAACCCACGAGCGCCTCGCGCGGGGCGCCGAGAGCGAGCAGCGCGCCCACGTGGTCGGTCACGGCGGCCCCGTTGATGCAGATCTTGATGCCGTCGGCGTTCTTGGCGAGTGCCGCCTCCTCCAGGTCGCTCATCCCGAGGTCCAAGCGCATGGCGTCGATGCCGAGCTCCTTGAAAAACGCGAGGTCGATGCCGCCCTGGAACATGCTGATGCCCACACCCAGACGTTTGAGCACCATGGGGTTGACGTCGCAGAAGACCTCAAATCCCAGCTCGTGCGCGAGGCGGGTGTAGGGCAGGTAACGCTCCACGACCTCCTCGTAGGTGCCATCGGCTCCGAGCAGCGCCAGGAACAGGACATCGAACCCATGCGAGGCAGCGCGCCGCAGGTAATCGAAGTTCTCCTCCCGGGACGCGAACTCCGGATACAGCGAAATGCCCAGACGGCACACGCCGGAGCGGCACTTAGTCAAGGTCGTCACCGCAGCTCTCGATGCACTTCTTGTACCAGAAGAAGCTGTCCTTGCGATAGCGGTCGAGCGAGCCGTCGCCCTCGTCGTCGCGGTCCACGTACACGAAGCCGTAGCGCTTGGCCATCTGGCCGGTGGACGCGCTCACGAGGTCGATGATGCCCCAGGGGGTGTACCCGATCAGGTCGACGCCGTCGGAGAGGGCCTCCCCCATGGCGCGGACGTGCTCGCGCACGTACTCGATGCGGTACGGGTCGTGCACGGAGCCGTCCTCCTCGAGCACGTCGTGCGCGCCCAGGCCGTTCTCGACGACCATGAGCGGCTTCTGGTAGCGGTCGTACAGCTCGTTCAGGAAGTAGCGCAGGCCCGTCGGGTCGATGGACCAGCCCCACTGGCTGTACCGCAGGTAGGGGTTCTTGGCACCGGAGCTGAAGTTGCCGCCCGCGCGCTCGACGTCGGTGTGGGTGGTGGAGGTGCTGCTGGAGTAATAGGAGAAGGTCACCATGTCCACGCAGCCGGCGGCGAGGTCCTCGAAGTCGGACGGCTCGGTGTCGAGCTCGACGTCCCAGGCCCGCCACAGGCGACGGGCATAGGAGGGGTAGGCGCCGCGGACCATGGTGTCTCCGGCGTAGAAGAGCGCCTCCTGCTTGCCCTGCAGGTTGTCGATCATGTCGGCCGGGTCGCAGGTGAGGGGGTAGCTGCAGCGGCCGGCGAGCATGCAGCCCACCATGGCGTCCTCGCGCACCTCATGCGCGAACTTGACGGCGCGGGCGCTCGCCACGAACTGGTTGTGCAGCACCTGGAAGTTGGAGCGCATCTTGGCCGCCGGGTAATTCGGCAGGAACGAGGGCATCATGAGGGGGCTGTTGACCTCGTTGAACGTCAGCCAGTAGCGGACCTCGTCCCTGTACTCGCTCATGACGCAACGGGCGAAGCGGCCGAACAGGTCGATGGCCTCGCGGTTGCCCCAGCCGCCGAGCTCCTGCTCGATGTGAAGCGGCGTGTCGTAGTGGCAGAGCGTCACCAAGGGCTCGATGCCCTGCTCGTGCAGCTCGGCGAAGACGGTGTGGTAGAAGTCCAGGCCCTCGCGGTTGGGCTCCTCCTCGACGCCGGTCGGGAAGATGCGGCTCCAGGCGATGGACATGCGGAACAGGCGGACGCCCATCTCGCCCAGGAGCGCGATGTCCTCGGTGTGACGGTGGTAGAAGTCGACCGCCTTGTGGTAGGGATAATACTGCCCCTCGACCACGTCGAGCTTTGCGCCCTCGGGCAGGGGCGCGAACATCGGGCGGCTGCCGGCGGTGCCGTCGGGCAGCCGATAGGTCACGGAACGCAGGGACTTGATGCTGCCGCTCGCCGAGCAATCGCTCTCGGTCATGCCGCGACCGCCCTCATCCCAGCCGCCCTCGTACTGGTTCGCGGCGGTGGCGCCGCCCCACAGAAAGTCCTTCGGGAACAAAGACATGCTACTTCCTCTCATAGGCAGGGCCATGCGGCCCCGATTTCAAAAACCGCCCGGCAACCGCATCGGCTGCCGGGCGGGACGGGCACTCACGCGAACTTACGCGGCGGCCTGCTCGTTGGCAGCCTGCTCGTCGGCGAGGCACTGCTTGTCGTACATCCTGACGAACGGCCAGAAGCACACCACGCCGACCACGAAGCAGAGCACCGGGATGAAGATGTTCTGCCACGCCATGGAGGACAGGAAGGTCGCAAGGCCGACCGGCAGCGGGGTCAGCATGAGGATGTAGGGGTTCTGGAAGAAGCCCACCGCAAAGCCGACGTAGATCAGGCCCATGCAGAGCAGGGAGTTGAGGACCATCGGGATGGCGATGATCGGGTTGTACATGACCGGGGTGCCGAAGATCATCGGCTCGGAGATGTTGAAGATCGCGGGGACGACGCCGGCCTTGCCCACGGCGCGCAGGCGCTCGGACTTGGCACGCAGGCAGCAGGCGGCCAGGGACAGCATGTTGCCGGCACCGCCCGCGGCGGTCGCGGACATGAACAGGAAGATCGGGGCGAACTCGGTCGCCTGACCGGCGGCGACGAGCTCGGCGTTGGTGCCGTAGGCCGCCATCATGGCGGGCAGGGTGACCACGGAGACGATGCCCTGGCCGTGCAGGCCCAGACCCCAGCAGAGCATGGAGATCGCGAGCAGGACGAACATGCCGGGGATGGAGGTGAGGCCGGACAGCGGGATGCCGAGGATGCCCATGATGAGGGCGGGGAGCGTGGCGCCGCCCATGGCGACCTGGCACAGGACGGACAGGCCCTGCCACAGGATGAGGCAGATCACCAGCGGGATGATGTTGGCGAAGGAGTCGACGAGGTAGGGCGGGATGGAGTCGGGCATCTTGATGGTGGCGTTCTTGTCCTTGCAGAACTTGATGATGCGAACCGAGATGATGGGCAGGAACATGGCCACGAAGATGCCGGGGCCGCCCAGGAAGGACGTGGGGATCATATTGGTGGCGGAGCCGTTGACGTCGACGCTCTGGACCGGGGCGGCGACCATGAGGAAGAGCACCATGGTCACGAGGCCGTTCGCGAGCGCGCCCTTCATGCCGAGGTTCTTGGAGTAGGAGTAGCCCACGGCGAAGGCGATGGGCAGGGAGATGAGGCCCATGGTCATGTTATAGGGCACGCACAGCCAATGGTAGACCTGATCGGTGGTCTCCAGCACACCGGCGATGTCGAGCAGCGTGGCCAAGATCATGAACGCCGCGCCGGCGATGACGAGCGACATGATGGACATCATGCCGTTCGAGATCGCGGAGATCACCTTGTTGGACTGGACCTTGCCGCCCCATTCCTGCAGCTTGACGAAGAACGGGCTCTCGAACATCTTGTCGAGTTTGGACATCTTGACGATACCTCCTTGTCGATGTTGTAACGCGGGGGGGACTTAGGCGATCAGGGACTCGGCGAGCTTGAACACGTTGGGGCAGTTCGCCATGCCGTAATCCGCGGGCGGGATGACGGCGACGGGTTTGCCGGTCGACTCCTCGACGGCGCCCTTGCGATAGGAGACCTGCGGCCCCATGAGGATGACGTCGTACTCGTCGCTCATCTCGGGGGCGGACTCGACGCTCGTCGCGGCGATCTCCAGCTCGATGCCGTTGTCCTCGGCATGCTTCTTCATCTTGTTCATGAGGATGCTGGTGGACATACCGGCACCGCACACAAGCAGGATCTTCATGGTCACTCCGTTTCCTGGGACGAACCCATATACAGGCGCCTCTTCGGCGCGCATTGCCTAGTTAGCCCTTAAGCCAGTCGGTCCGAACTAGTCGGCCGCGATGGCGCGGTGCAGCTCGATCATCTCGGCGATGAGCTCCTGCGCGAGCATGGAGGTCATCAGGTGGTCCTGAGCGTGGACGAGCATGACGTTGACCTCGGTGTGCTCGCCGTTTGCCTCCTTGACGAGGAGCTGGGTCTGCTGGTGGTGCGCCTCGAGGGAGGCCTCCTTGGACTGGGCGATCAGCTCGTCGGCCTTGGCGAAATCGTGCTCGCGGGCGGCCGCGAGGGCCTCGAAGGCGAGGCTGCGGGCGGTGCCGGCGGCGGCGATGAGCGCAAACGAGATCATCTCGACGCTCTGGTCCTGATCTGCCATTGAGTATTCCTTCCTGATATGCGGAGCGATGTCCGTCGTTTCCGTGCTAGGCGACCGTGCCCAACACATCGATTAAGGTGTCCCACGTCTGCTCGCGAACCAACCTCTGGATCGCCTCCTCGTCCAAGAACAGGTCTGCGAGGATCCCGAAGAAGTTGTCGAGCTCGCGATCGGCATCCCGACCGCGGCCACGTGAAAACGCAATGAGAAATACCGCGCTGACCGGGCACTGCGCGCCATCCCAGGCGACCGGGCGGTCGAGCAGGCCGACCGTCACGAAGGTCTGGGCACTCGCGACCTCGAGCGGATGGGGCATGGCCACACTGTTGCCGAACGATGTGGCGGCCGCCTCCTCGCGCTTGAAGACGAGCTCGGTGAAGGACGCGTCGACGCCGCGCGCGGATGCGGCGTCGCACAGCACATTCAGGACCTCCTCCTTGGTGGAACAGTCCAGGTGCGTGAAGAAAAGATCGCGATCGAAGTAGCGACCGATCAAATCGGTCTTGTCGCCCGAGCGCAAAAGCTGACGGACGCCCTCCACCTCGTTCGCATCGAAGAAATGACTCACCTCGCGCACCGGCACCGGCAGGGTCCTGCTGATGGGCACGGTGCTGAAGACGTAATCGACCTGGGAGAAATCGGCTTCATCCAGGTGCAGGACATCGCACGTCGAGATGGTGTCGATGTACTCGCCGAACTCCTTGCGGCAGCGGTACTCGAGCAGACGGGCGCTGCCGGCCCCCGAGGCGCACACCACGAGCACGTTCTTGCGCGGGGTCTCACCGCGGGTGCGCTCGATTGCGAGCGCGAACGCGAGCGCGATATAGGCGATCTCATCGTCGGAGAGCGGTCCTCCCCAATGGCCTTCGATCTCCTCACAGCTGCACGTGGCCATAGACCAGGCGAGCGGATACCGAGAGCGGATATCGGAGAGGAGCGGGTTCTTGAGACTCATGTTGTAGCGCAGGCGAACCGAAAGCGGGACGATATGGCGAGCCAAGTTCATGCGCAATTCGAGATCGTTGCGGAAATCGAAGCGAAACGCCGCCCACACGCTCTCCAACATCTCGGTCACGACGGACCACACCTCATCGGAGATCACGATGTTGCGGCTGTCGGCGCCCTCGTCGTAGAGGGTCTGTTTGCCGGCCAGGTGAATGGCGATATAGGCAACCTCCTCGCCGGGGAGTTCGATGCCCAGGCGCTCGCCGATCTTACAGGCGATGCTGTGCGCGACCTCGAACTCGTGCGTCCGGCCGATGGCCTTGAGTCGATCCTCGGGCATGGGAACGTAGCAGCCCTCCTCGATGCGCAAAAGCGCGATCGAGATGTGGACCAGCAGATTCTGGTGCGCGACGGGATTGATGTGAAAATCGCTCTCAACGAGGACCGCGTCCACGCATGCGGCGATCTGGTTGAAGTCCTTTGATCCATCCGCGAGGGGGAAGGCATCGGCATCGCCTACCCCGCGGCTGACGCCCTCGTTGGCCTCCATGGCTCCGGCGGCGAGGCACAGGCGACGCGACATCTCGGTCCCGGAGACGCGCAGACCGTACCGGGGGCGCTTCTCAAGCGTGAGGTTGAACTGGGCAAGCTTGCGCTCGACCTCGTGCAGGTCATTTGAAAGGGCGCTCTTGGAGACGTACAGCATCTCGGAGAGGTCGTCCAGGGTGATCCAGGACCGACGCATCACCAGATCGTTCACAAGATAAGAGACGCGCTCGGCGGGAGTGGACGGCGTGGCGCGCATGCCGTCGCGGCGGTTCGCCTCGAGCCAGGACTCCCAGGCCTCGACATCATCGACGAGCAGGCTATAACCGCCTCCGCGATGACGATGGACACGGGCGATCCCGTCGAGCTCCTCGTTGATCCGGCGCACATAGGTGCGCAGCGTGCGCTCGCTGATATCGAACGCTGAGGACAGGTCGGCGGAGGAGATGTGCGGGTTCGCGGAAACGACTTCGACCAAACGGATGTCTCGTGCGTTCATGACCCCTCCTTCTATCGCTCGACCGGACGCCTCTGAGAATCCAAGCGAGGCGATCTCGCTGATTCCCGACGACATCAATCATGCCGTGCCCCAAGGGGCGACTCAAGCGCACCTCTTGCCAACCAAATTGGCAAGAAGCTGAACGAGTTCATCTGAACCGCAGGTAAATCGCCATATCAAACGGTAAGGAAGACCATGGCGATGATCTCTCGGCGACGGGGCGTGCGGCGGCTCGTGACGCACGAGCAGACGCATGCTCATGAGCCAAGTGGTCTCGACGTGGTAGTTGGTGAACAGGAAGCTCGCCGCCGTACCCGATTACACACCGCGCAGGCGAGCGAGTGGGTACACTCATGGGCAATGACCGCGAAGCACGAAAAGGAGGCCTCATGTCCGAGACCAACTCCGCCGAGCTCACCGCGCGCCTCGATGCGCTCGAGAACAAGCTCTGGACCCGCTCCTACCTCATGAAGATCGCCGAGTTCGACGGCGCCACCATCGCCCCCGAGAACGGCGCGGCCGCGCGCGGCGAGGCCATGGCGGCCCTCGCCGGCGAGCATCACGAATTCCTCACCAGCGATGACGCCGTCGCCCTCGTGGGCGAGCTCGAGCAGGGCGTCGCCGCAGGCGAGATCAGCGACCCCAAGCTCGTCGCCCAGATCCGCACGCTCGCGCGCGATCAGCGCGAGGCCCTCGCCTTCCCCACCGAGGAAGTCGAGGCGTGGAGCCGCCTCACCTGCGAGGCCGACGCCGTGTGGCACAAGGCGAAGGTCGCCGACGACTGGGCGAGCTTCGAGCCCTATGTCGACCGCATCGTCGAGGCGCTCAAGCGCCAGGCCGCCTATCTCGACGACACGCGCGATCCCTATGACGTCTGGCTCGACCAATACGAGCGCGGCATGGACTCCGCCGCCTTCGACCGCTTCTTCGGCCAGGTGCGCGAGACGGTCGTGCCGCTCGTCCAGGCCATCGGCGAGCGCGGCGAGCAGCCCGAGGCGCCCTTCCTCACCGCGCACGTGGACGACGCCACCCAGCGCGCGCTGTCCTTCGACCTGATGCGCCTCGTCGGCCTGGACGACGCCGACACCTGCCTCGCCTTTACGGAACATCCCTTCTCCGAGGGTTTCTCGGTGGGCGACGCCCGCGTGGCAACCCACATCTACGAGGACAACCTGATGTCCAACGTCTACTCGATCATCCACGAGGCAGGGCACGCCGCCTACGAGCTGGGCGTCGACCCGACCTACGCGCGCACATGCCTCGAGGGCGGCACCTCCATGGGCATCCACGAGAGCCAGAGCCGCTTCTTCGAGAACACCGTGGGCCGCTCGCGCGCGTTCATGGGCCCGCTGCTCGGCCTGCTTCGCCGCCATGTCCCCGAGGTCTACAACGGCGTGACCGAGGACGAGCTGTACCGCGCGGTCAACATCGCGACTCCGTCCCTCATCCGCACCGAGGCCGACGAGCTCACCTACCCGCTGCACATCATGATCCGCTACGAGATCGAGCGCCTGCTGTTCTCCGGCGAGGCGACCGCCAAGGACGTGCCCGGCCTATGGGCAGACCTCACCCGCAAGTACCTCGGCCTCGAAGTTCCCAACAACACCATGGGCGCACTGCAGGACACGCACTGGAGCGGCGGCAGCTTCGGCTACTTCCCCACGTACGCACTCGGCTCCGCCTACGACGCGCAGTACGTGCCGGCCATGGAGCGCGACGGCATCGACCTCGAGGCGGCGTGCGCAAGCGGCGACCTCGCCCCGGTGCGCGCCTGGCTGGGTGACAAGGTCTGGCGCTGGGGCCGCGGCAAGGACGCCCCCGAGATCATCGAGGCCGCCTGCGGGGCACCCTTCGACGCCACGTTCTTCTGCGACTACCTCGCCAAGAAGTTCGGCGACCTGTACCAGCTGTAAAGCGCGGGTTGGCTCGCCGCGGGCCGGCTGCGCCCAGGCCGGGTCGTGTGCCCGAACGCACCGATCGCGGGCAAGAGCGCGTCACGCCTTCCCGCGGCGGCAGGCGCGCTAACGCATGAGGCGCCCGGCTCGAATCGATATCGAGCCGGGCGCCTCTTTTTTTCAATCAAACGATATGCGGCAAACGGTCGGCCTACACCGTGAGGAACACCATGGCGATGATCAAGGCAAAGCCGATCAGGTCGGTCGGGGCGAACACGGTGCCCAACACAAGCGCGCTCGTGACGGTGGCGGAAACGGGCTCGACCGTGCCGATGAGACTCGCGCGCACGCTACCGATGTCCTTGACGCCCTGCATGTACAGGTTGTACGCCAGGAAGGACCCAACCACGATGAGGATGGCGAGCGCGATCCAACCGGACGCGTCAAACGCCGGGACGCTCTCCCATGGACGCACGAACACCGAGATCACGACGCCGGATGCGAACATCGCGGATCCGGTCACGATGGACGAGCCGTAGATCGGCAGGATCTTAGTGGGCACGATCGACATGCAGGCGGCGCCAAGCGCGGAGATGAGGCCAACGGCGAGGCCCTCGGGAGGGATCACGAGAGTGCTCGGATCACCGCCCGTGGCGATGAGGAACGCGCCAGCGAACGCCAGGATCACGCCGGCGAGTTCGCGGCGACGCGGAAGCCGGTGCGTGACGATGCAGGTGTACACCATGATGATCACGAGTTGAAGGCACTGCATGACGGTCGCAGTGCCGGCGTTGGTCAGGCGGACCGCAAGCAGGTAGGAGAACGAGTTGCCGAACACGCCGAACGCGGTGAACACCGCCATGACGGCGAGATGGCGCGGGTTCTTGAGCAACTGGACGAATCGGGCGCGGTCGAACAGCAGGATCACCGCCATGAACATGGCGCCCGCGAGAAGCTGGCGAATGCTCAGCAGCCAGATCGTGTCAATCTGGTAGTGGGCGAACAAGTAGCTGGCGGAAGTGCCGGAGAAGCCCCAGAAGATACCGCCGAGCAGCGTGGCGACCACGCCGACGAGCAGACGTCGCGAATCACGGTCGTTCAGGCGCTCGCGCACCGTGCGGCGGCGGGCACGCGAGGCGGCGTCGGCGTCGGCACCGGGCTTGATGGATGAGGCCAGGCCCATGCGCTCGCGCTCCTCAAGAGACGCCGGCTCACCGCCGCCACGCCCCGCACCGGCGGCAACGTCACGCGATTCCAGCTGCGTATTCGTCATGCACATCCCCCATTTTGTCGTCAATCTGAACAACGATACCGCAAGCTATAAGCGGGCGTGGAGCAAACCATCGCCTCTGGCGAAAGTTTTGGCCCCTTTTCTCGAATCGCGAAGCACCCGACGCGACAAAACCCCAGGTCGCAAACGACCGCTTTAGCAATGATCTCCGATTTCAGGGCAAAACGTTCGCCAGAGGCGTATGTTATACACCAGGCATCATTTTCCAGTCGAAATGACCACTGTCGAACCGTGAGATCCACGCCTTTGCAGAGCCCCTTTAAAGCGGGCGAACCACGCGCAGCAGGCGCCGGTCGCGCGCGGCGGGCGACGGGATCGAACGCGGCAGGCGGCGTTGTCGGCATCGGGGCGGCGAGCAATGTGCAGCGGGCAACGGGTCGGCGGCATCCCCTTTGAGGCGGGCAGGGCGCGCGCGACAAGTGGGTATACTGGGCGAAGCAATCAACCTCCATAAAGGAGCCCATATGAACCAACCCTCCCCCGCTCGCGAGCACGCCCACGCCACCCTGCCCGCGGGATCGACCATCTCCGGCTTCGACGTCACGTCCTGCAAGGAGCTTCCCGAGCTCGATGCCGACGCCTACGTCATGCACCATCGCGCATCCGGCGCGCGCTTGCTCTACCTTGCCTGCGAGGACGAGAACAAGGCGTTCTCCATCGCCTTCAAGACCCCGCCGACCGACGATACCGGCGTGTTCCACATCCTCGAGCACTCGGTGCTCTGCGGTTCGGCAAAGTTCCCGGTAAAGGAGCCGTTCGTCGACCTCATCAAAAGCTCCATGCAGACGTTCCTGAACGCCATGACCTATCCGGACAAGACCGTCTACCCGGTGGCGACCACCAACGAGCAGGACCTGCTCAACCTCATGGACGTCTACATGGATGCGGTGCTCAACCCCGCCATCTACACCACGCGGGCGATTTTCGAGCAGGAGGGCTGGCGCTACGAGCTCGACGTCCCCGAGGGCGCGCCGCTCACGGAGGGCGCCCTCCGTTACAACGGCGTGGTCTTCAACGAGATGAAGGGCGCGCTCTCCGACCCGATGAGCGTGCTCGACGACGCGATCAACCGCGCGCTGTTCCCCGATACCGCGTATGCCTGCGAGTCGGGCGGGGACCCGCGCGCCATCCCGCAACTCACCTACGAGGATTTCCTCGATACGCACGCGCGCCACTACAATCTCGCGAACAGCTACATCGTGCTCTACGGAGACATGACCATCGAACGCGAGCTCGCGTTTTTGGACGAGCGCTACCTGGGCGACGCACCCCGCCTGCGCGATGAGGCCGAGCGCGCCCGTGCGCTGCAGGCTGCGCGCGATGCCGAGGCCGATGTGACATCCGACTCCCATTCGACCGATGGCGCCGCAGCGACGGGCGAACCCAACCCGCTCGTGCGCCAAGACCCCCTCGTCTGCGATTACGAACGCGTCGAGATGGCAACCACGCCGGACAATGCGCTGGTGGGCATGGCCTACGTGATCGGTGATGCCGCCGACCGCAAGCGCCTTGTGGCCGCCGACGTCCTCATCGACGCGCTCATGGGCACCAACGAGGCCCCCGTGAAGAAGGCCATCCTCGCAGCTGGCCTGGGCGGCAACGTGGTGAGCTACACCTCCGGCGATCTTTTGCAGCCGCACACGCTCATCATCCTGCAGAATGCAAAACCCGAGGTCGCACGCGAGTTCCGCCGCGTCATAGAGGACGAGTGCCGTCGCTTGGTGAAGAAGGGCATCCCGCGTGAACGCCTCAAGGCGGTGCTCGCGAACGAGGAGTTCGACCTGCGCCAGCGCGATTACGGCTACGCCGATGGCGTCGCGCTCGCCTGCGACGCGCTCGGCACCTGGCTCTACGACGACGCCGACGAGGCCGCCACGCGCGGTATCGAGTACGGCCCCATCTACGAGGAACTCAACCGCGAACTCGACGGCACCTACTTCGAGGACCTGCTGCGTGAGCTCGTCCTCGAGAGCGAGCATCGCGCGCTCGTCGAGCTCGTCCCCGTGGCCGACGACGCCGCGGCCTCGCGCGAGGAGGAGGCCGAGCTCGCCGCGGCCAAGGCGGCCATGGACGATGCCGATCTCCAGCACATCGTCGAAGATGTCACCGCCCTGCGGGAGCGCCAGGAGGCCGAGGACGCGCCCGAGGTCCGCGCCACCTTGCCGCGCCTGCACGTGAGCGACATCGGCCCCGCCCGTCCGGAGCCGCAACTCGCCATCAACAAACAGACGCCAATCCCCTGCCTGCGCCACGATCTGCCCACCCATCAGCTCGCCTACGCGCTCACCTACTTCGACCTCTCCCACCTCTCCTTTGCCGAGCTGCCGTACGTGACCGTGCTCACGCGCCTCATGAACCAACTCGCCACCGAACGCATGAGCGCCGGCGAACTCGACAGCTACGTGTGCGCGAACCTCGGCTTCCTCTCCTTCACGACCGAGGTCGCCACGCAACCCAACTGGAAGCTCGCGCGCCCGCGCCTGCTCGTGTCGGCCGGCGCGCTCTCTGAGAAGATGGACGCGCTGGCGCGCATCCCGCGCGAGGTGTGGTCCGAGACCCTGTTCGAGGACACCGAGCGCATGCGCGACGTCCTCACGCAGACGCGCATCGGCATGGAGCAGAGCTTCCTCATGAACGGCCACAGCGCCGCGCTCGCCCGCGCCATGTCCTACGTCTCGCCCGCCGCCGTGCTCACGCAGCAGCTCTCCGGCGTGGACTTCTACCTGTTCCTGCGCGATCTTCTCGATAACTTCGACGAGCGCAAGGACGAGCTGTGCGATACCCTGCGCGACCTGCAGGGGCGCGTCTTCACCTCGACGGGAACCATCTCGAGCTTCACCGGCAGCGACGAGGATTATCGACGCTACTGGAACGCCGCCGGCGATTTGGGCCTCGGCCCCCGCACCGCGCCCGCCAAGGAGCTCTACGTGCCGTGGCCCGAGGACAAGCACGAGGCGTTCGTGATCCCCAGCGACGTGACGTACCTGGCCCGCGCCTGCGACCCCCGCGCGCTCGGCATCGAGACCGACGGCGTGTGGAGCGTCGCGTCCAACGCGCTCTCCTACGACTATCTGTGGAACGAGATCCGCGTGAAGGGCGGCGCCTACGGCTGCGGTTTCCGCTCACCGAGTCCGCGACACGCGAGCTTCTACACCTACCGCGACCCCGCCATCGACCCTTCGCTGGCGCGCATCGAGGCGGCTGGGGACTGGCTCGCCTCCTTCGAGCCGGATGCCGATACCTTCGAGGGCTTCATCGTGAGCTGCGTCTCCGGCATGGATGCGCCGCTCAAGCCCTACGCCCTCACCAAGCGGCGCAATGCCGAGTACTTCTGCGGCGTTGCGAGCGGGGCCCGCGCCGAGCGTCGCCGGCAGATGCTCGAGGCCACGCCCAAGGCGCTTCGAGCCCTGGCGGGCGACGTCGCGCGGATCGCGACCGAGGCCCCCGCCTGCGTGTTCGCCGGTCGCGAGGCCATCGAGGCGAGTGGGGCGAACTGGAACGCCATCGACCTCATGGGAACCGACGAAACCGATGAGTGAGACCGCAAAAGAGGGGGACCTCCAGGGCGGGGCGGCCACCGTGCGCGACGGCTGGCAGGGCGGGGCGGCGGCCGCGCGCGTCGCCCATACGCTCGACCCGATATTCGATGGGCGCTCACGCATCCTCGTGCTCGGGACCATGCCCTCGCCCCGCTCGCGCGAAGTCGGTTTCTACTACGGCCACCCTCAAAACCGCTTCTGGCGTGTGATGGAGCGCCTGCACGGCCTTCGCGATCACGAGCTCATCGACAACGACGCGCGGCGCGCGTTCCTGTTGGCGCACCGCATCGCGTTGTGGGACGTCTTGGCGACATGCGACATCGCTGGGGCGAGCGACGCAAGCATCGCCAACCCAGAACCAAACGACCTCATGCGAATCCTCGATGCGGCCCCCATCGAGACGGTTTGCACCACCGGCGGCAAAGCCGCCCAACTCTGCCGCCGATTTGACGGGCCCGTGCTCACCCAACGCGGGATCGAGCTTGTCGAGCTCCCCTCCACCAGCCCCGCCAACGCCCGCATGCGCCTGGACGACCTCGTCGAGGCGTATCGCGCGAGCGGGGTTTTCGGCGAGACGGCGTGATACCGTCCACCAGAATCGCATGACGCGGCGGCACCCAACGCCGACCGCCCGCGCGGTAGAATAAAGCAATGAGACGTCGAGAGGAGCCGCACCATGGCGACCGCAAAGCAAACGAAAAAAACCACCGTTGCGCCCACGACGGCGAAATCGCAGGATGACACCGCGCGGGAAATTCTCGACCGCAAGGCCGACGTGCGCCGCGCCGCGCTCACGACGCGCCAGGAATTGCGCCCCGCCGCCCGCTCCAACAAATCGCGCGAGATCTGCAACAGTCTCATCGAGGAGCTCCGCTCCAGCGGCATCAAGGGCAAGAACGGCCAGCCCCCGACCCTGGCAGTCTATGCCGCGCTGCGCTACGAAGTCGACCTCGACCGCTTCATTCGCGGCGCATACGCCTATGGATACCGCATAGTGTTCCCCTGCATGATCCCCAACGCGGCATCGGGCGCCATGTGCATGAGGTCCGTCTCCTGCAACAACTATCTCGGTGGCAACGTGCCGTTCATCGTCGACCCGCGCAAGGCGTGGGGCCCGGCGGTCACCGAGGAGCACCAGACCCTCACCAGCACCCGCGCCGGCGCCACGCGACGCTTCATCCCCTCGCGCGTGAAGGGCAGCGTCCCGCCCAAGGACGACACGCGCTTCCCGGTCGTCCCGCCGTCGGAGATCGACTTCCTCATCGTCCCCGCCGTCGCGTTCGATTCTGAGGGCAACCGCCTGGGCTACGGTCGCGGCACCTATGACCGCTATCTGCCGCAGCTGCGCGAAGACTGCCGGATGCTGGGTGTCGCGTTTGCCGAGCAAGAGGTCGAACAGGTCCCCTGCGATGAGCATGACCGCAAGATCGGGCGTTTCATCACCGCGTAGGCGCCCGAACGGGTGGCCGCCCAGGCACCCGATGGGATGGAGGGTCCAAGCACCCGAGGGGAGACCCTGGGCGTCTGCCCTATCCGTCTAGGCGCCCAGGGCAGACGCCCTGTTGGGAACCAGAGGGAATTCCGGTTTTTTCTGCCCCATATCTGACAATATTTTCGCAGGTAGAATATATTATTTCCGCTTCTGGCATCCATGATTTCCGCTATCGTATGACCATGGATGCGATTATCTGCGACATATCGGGGTGGGAATACTGGGGGACGCCTCCAGTAGCCCGCGATGTCGATATCTCCTTGGAAATCGCCACCGGCGGACAGCCCGACGGACTCGGACTCTCTTGGGCGGAGGGCAGCACTCGATCAAATGCGCGACCCGTCGAGGAGTGCATCCGACGACGACTGCTCACCGACCTCAAGGGGCTCTCGATGCCCGTTCACGTGATGCTCCCCAATTCAGTCAGGTACTCATCCTCCCTCATCAAGGCACATCGCATTCCCAAGCACCTGCCCAAGGACTGTGTCGTCGACATCGGCGGGGGGCTTGGGGTGCTTTGCATGGACCTGCTGCTCGCTGCACCCTGTCGCAGCGTCGACGGGATCGAACTTGCGCTTGCGATGTTCGAGGCATGCGGGATATACGCTGTCTCTCCAGAGAATTCGCGCATAAATCATGCTCTCGGCATCCTCAAAAGCAACGGCGGCCTCGATGAGGGAGGGACGCTCAATCCCCGATCGAAAGTTTGTGAATACTACGACGCACGTGGGCGCAGGTCCTCGTTCCTCGATGAAGAAGGGTTAGAACTGCCCTGGAGCCTGTGTGTTCCGCATTCCGGATCGAGCTCCAACCTATGGAAGCGTCCACCGCTCACCACCTTGGACGCTATCGCCTCGCTCGCGCGTGAGCTGAGGGGTACCGCTGGCTGCCGAGCAGTCGAACGTGCTTTGGAGCTCGCCATGGACGGCTCAGGTTCGCCACTTGAGTCCAAGGTCGCGCTGTTTCTCACCGCAAGCATGAGAATCGGCGGTGAAGGTTGGCCCAAGCCCAAACTCAATCATCACATCGATTTTGACAACGCCGCCCAAAGACTGGGAAATCAATCCTACTGTGTGGCGGATCAGCTGTATGCAGGGACAGGAGGCGTGCTCGAGGTGGACGGCAAGGAATACCACTCAAAGGGCCTAGACTTCAAAAGGGAGACAGGACGCGCCGCCGCACTCGAGAGCATGGGATATCACGTGATCGCCTTTACCAACGACCAAATTGCGGACCTAAATAACTACGACGCGGTCATCGAGCGTCGGGCGGAGACACTCGGGTTGCCCCTCGCCACCCGCACTGCCGCCTTCCTCGAACGCCGCAATGTGCTGCACGCTAAAATCTTCGGGAAAAACAGCAGCAACGCGGGTGGCGGCAACGCGGGCCCGATCGGCGGGCCGGCCGCGGGCAACGAGAGTGGCGGAATCGCGGGCAACGCCATCGGCGACGACTCGGGCGCATAATCCGGCTCCACTCTCGAAACCCGGCTCAAAATGCCCCGTCCCGCTCAAAACACGACCGTCAATACATCAAACCAGGCCTTTGACGCCCGACGGACAGCCCAGCCTTTGCGGACGAGCCTTTCGTAACCTCCGGCGCAACAAAGGGTCGCCTCTGGCGAACGTTTTAGGGTTCCTCACAGCATCTATGCCGCACCATTGCATCAAAACCGCAGGTCGCAAAAAACTGAAAACTCCTCGGCGCGCAAAATGGGATCAAAACGTTCGCCAGAGGCGACCCTTTGCATTTGAAACCCCTTTTTAAGCCTCTTTTCCCGCCCTTTTGAGTCGCGCAACCTTGCCATGCCCATCCTTCGCATCCACCCTGCTGACGGGGCTTTTATAGGAAGGGTCAAATGCGAGCAGGTAGATGACGGAAATCACGCCCGTCGTCAACATCCCGACATCCAACGTCCAAGCGATGGATTCAAGCATTCGAAATAAACACCCTTTCGCAAACTGGGGGAGGGCGCGTCGCGCCCTCCCATTTCCTCTGAAGCCTAATGCGCGTGCCTCACACGGATCGCGTCGGACACGATGCCCTTGCTCATGAAGTACGTGACCGCGAAATAACCGCCATAGCACAACAGGAAGATCACGCAGGTCACCCCAACCGTTCCACCAATGGACATACCGCCGAACAGCGCGACGATATCGATGACCACCTTCAACGCGACAAGCGAATGCGCGATGCCCATCAGCAGCGGGAACACGAAGAAAATCGACTGCTGCACCAAAACGGACCGCATGATCTCGCGATTTGATGTGCCCAGCTCGGACAGGATACGGCAGTTCTTGCCCGAGTCGGCAACCCCCGAGAGCTGCTGGATCGTAAGAATCGCCGCGCACGCCACCACCAGCACAAAACCGATGTAGATCGCCAAGTAGCTGATGAGACCATTCATGGAGTTCGTGGACTCGTAGCTTTGCGCACGCGTTGCCTCCATGCCCCAAGTGGCGCTCACGGAGCCATCGGCGTTCAAGATCTGGCTCCAAGCGCGATCTTGGCGCACATAACCCTCCGTCTCATCGTAGGTGAGCCCCTCCTTGTAGTCGCCCAGGAGGTAGCTCGCGTACAGTGGGAGACCGGCGGCGCCCACCAGCTCATCCGGCACGATAAGCGTGCCCGAATTGCTGCCCATAGGGGAATTGAAGAAGGAGCTTGCGTCCACGTTCACCCGATCGGCTGCCGGGCGGAGCGTGCGCCCGGCGAACTCGATCGTCACGCCCCCGCGCATATCGGCGTCATAGATCTTGTTGACCGATTCGCCCAGATCGCTCGTGATGAGGTACCCGTCGCTCCCGAGGTCGACATGCTCCATGCCGCGATAATCCAGATAGCGGTTATAGTCGCTCTCCCGCATGACCGTCAGGCCCAACATGCTCGCATTGCTCGAATTCGTGCCCTTGGGCATGGGCATATCGACCGCGTCGGCAAGCTCGTTCAGGGTCATCAGCGGCCATTCGGCACCGACGGGGAGTGAGTCGTAGATGTCGACCTGCACGCGCTTGCCCAGGATGGCCTCAAGGTCGAAGGGCCTTTCCTCGGGGGTCCCGGCATCGACGACGTTGGTCCGGCTCAGCTCGAGGACATCGACGGGCTCGGTCGCGAGGCGCATGGGCGCGCTGCCCTCGTACGTGGGGTCGTTCACCACGTTCTCACCGAAATACATCACCGCGCGCGAATAGTCCGCGATCGTACTGCGCTCCACGCTCGTGTTCATCACGCTGGCGATGGACATGCCGCCCGTGACGCTCGTGATGGCCAGGAACAAGATCATCGAGATCACGGCCATGGAGAAGCTCACCGTGTTCACCTTTGCCGAGAGCTGGCGCAACGTGAACATGTTGAGGCCGCTCCAGTACAGGCCGCGCGCGCCCTGCAGGGCCTTGAGCAGGAAGCCCGAGAGGCCGAAGAAGAACAAGATCGTGCCCACGACCACGATCCCGGTTGTGAGCATGAACTGGTTGAGGGCAGCATCCATATCGCTAGGGGCCACGTCGACCGGCAGGCCGTCGCGCAACAGGCGGAAATACGCGAGACCGATCATGGCGGTGCCGAGGATGAAGATCGCGGCGGACAGAACGGGGTTGCGCGTCTTGATGGCCTCGTTCTTGCGGCCGGCGCTCATGAGGTCGATCACCTTGGCGCGGCGCACCACACCCAAGTTGAACAGCAGCGTAACGCAGAAGATCGCGACCAGGCACCCCACCGTGATCAAAAATGCCGGCACCGAGAAGAAGAAATGGAAATCGCTGATCTGCGTCTTGAACAACGACGCCGTGAAGAACGTCATGAGCTGCGAGAATCCCACGCCCAACGCGATACCGAGCACGAGGGCCGCGCCGGAGACGATTGCCGTCTCGATGGCCATCACACGCGACACCTGGCCACGGCTCATGCCGAGCACCTGGTACAAGCCGAATTCCTTCTTGCGGCGCTTCATGATGAAGTTGTTCGCGTACACCATGAGAAAACCCATCACCACGGCCAGGAACATGGTGAGGCCGGACATGATGCTGCCCAGAAGCTCGGGCAGCCCTTCCTCCTCGAGCACCAGATCAGCCTGCAGCGAGATGGTGTTGAACGCGTAGAACACGGTGACGGCAAGCGTGAGCGTGAGCAGGTAGACCAGGTAGTCCTTGCCCGCGCGGCGCACGTTGCCCCAAGCGAGCTTACAGAGCATCGGAACCCTCCCCACCCATCATCGCGACGACTTCCATGATGCGGTCGAAGAACTCGCGGCGCGGGCTGTCGCCGCGACGGAGCTCGGTGAAGATACGGCCGTCGCGGATGAACAGGACGCGGTTGGTGTAGCTCGCGGCGAAGCTGTCGTGCGTGACCATGAGAACAGTTGCCTGATACTGGCGGTTCATGGTCTCGATGCTCTCGAGCAGCAGGCGGGCGTTCTTGGAATCGAGGGCACCCGTGGGCTCATCGGCCAAGATGATGGCCGGGTCGGTGACCAGGGCGCGGGCCGCCGCGACGCGCTGCTGCTGGCCGCCGGACATCTGATATGGGTACTTGTCGAGCACGCCGGCGATGTCGAGGCGCTGGGCGACCTGCTCAACCCGGGCGAGCGTTTCCCTGGCGGGAACGCGGGCGATGGTGAGCGGCAGGGCGATGTTCTCACGGGCCGTCAACGTGTCGAGCAGGTTCGAATCCTGGAAAATAAAGCCCAGCTGCTCACGACGGAAACGCGTGAGCTTGGCCTGCTTGAGACGCGTTACGTCCGCCCCGTTGATGATGACGCTACCGCTTGTCACGGTGTCGATGGTCGACACGCAATTGAGCAGGGTCGATTTGCCGGATCCCGATGCGCCCATGATGCCCACGAACTCGCCCTTGTCCACGGCGAAGGACACGTCGGCCAGCGCGCGGGTCACGTTGTTGCGACTGCCGTACACCTTCTCGACGTGGCTCACCTCGAGCACGGGGACGTCGTTGTTCTCATATGCCATGTTCATCGTTCCTTTCCAATGATCTTCTGCAAGACGCCTACCGGCCCACGGCGGCGAGCACCGCGAGCATTCCGCACGCGAGGACCGCCATGACGCACAGCCAGACGGTCATCTCGACCTGGGACATACTAGCCTGGACCAGCTTGGCGTCTCCCTGGATGCTTTCGGGAGAAAGACGCAGGTTCATCGACTTCATCTTCTTCTCCATTTCCGCGGCGCCCGCAGCGCCGCCTCGCTTCTTCGACCCCTATACTGGCAGGACCCCCTCTGGGCAACCATCGATTTGCCTTACGGGCGAGTTGCATTGTTGTAAGGTTGCTTATGGAAATCGGTAGATGCCCGAGGGGGATGCCCCCAAGGCGCATCCGATTATCGAGAAGGCGAGGTGATGCGCATGAAGACCGTTCGGGTGGCGGCCGGAATCATCCAGCGAGCTAACGGCGAGGTGCTCGCGGCACGGCGCGGATACGGCCCGATGGAGGGCCTGTGGGAATTCCCCGGAGGCAAGGTCGAGGCGGGCGAGACCCCCGAGGAGGCCTGCCGGCGCGAACTCCAAGAGGAGCTGCGCGTGCGCATCGCGAGCCTTCAGGACTTCTACACCCTCGAATACGATTACCCCGACTTCCACCTCTCCATGAATTGCTTTTTCTGCCATTTGGATGAGGCCTCCGACGAGCCGCGAGCGTGCGACCGCCAACGCGAGCTGCGCTGGGTCCGGAAGGGCTCGCTCGCCACGCTCGAGTGGATGCCCGCGAACGGCGACCTGATCGACCTGCTCGACCGCATGGACGAGTCGGGGGACCAAAACGCGGCGAGAGCCGAGGAGGGCAAACGGGCTGGAAAGGGCAAGCGGGCCAAGAACGCCAAGAAGGGCGGGAGAAAGCCCGACCTGCTCGACGGCGTAGACACCTCGGGCCTCTCGAAGCGCGAATGCGCCCTCGTGCGCCGTCGCGCCGCCGTGCGCAAATCCATGCAAGGCAACAAGCGCCGAGATACCAAACCTGAATTGCTCGTGCGCCAAAGGCTGCGAGCGGCCGGGCTCACCGGCTATCGCCTCGATTGGGCCAAGGCGCCGGGACGGCCCGACATCGCCTTCCCCGGGCGCAAGATCGCCATCTTCGTGAACGGATGCTACTGGCATCGCTGCCCGCATTGCAATCCGAGCACGCCGCAGAAGAACGTCGAGTTCTGGGAGGCAAAATTTCGCCGCAACGTCGAGCGGGACGCCCGCGCCCTGGCCGAGCTCGAGGAGATGGGCTGGACCGTCATCACCGTCTGGGAGTGCGAGCTCAAGCGCGACCGCATCGACGAGACCATGGAGCGCGTCATCGGCACGGTGCGCGGGACGGGCGGCGGGAGTCGCGCGCACGCGACGATTGCCGAGCCTCAAGCCGCTCCAGCCGAACCGGGCGCCTCCATGGAGCCGGGCGGCGCGTCGATGACCGCAAGCGCCCAGGCTCGAGACCTCTCGCCCACCGAGTAAGGAGCCATCATGCACATGGCAATGTTTCAAGCCGAGGAATTCGGCGACCTGCAGCGCCTCGTGGACGGCCTGTTCTGCGGACGCGAGACGATCGAGCGTCTCGACCTCATCGTCCAGGCCGAGATCTTGGACCTCGCGCCCGATCTTCTGGAGATCGTGAATCTCGTCCCGCCGGGGACCTACGACCGTTCGCGTCTATGCGACCAGATCAACTCGGCACTCGCCGCACACGGCTGGGGCGCCACGTACGGCACGGTGGAATAGGCGGCTATGCCGCGGCCTTCGCCTTCTTCTTCCCGGGCTTCTTCTTGCACACCGCGCTCATGTACGCCATGCCGCCCACCGCGGCGGTGACGGACGCCGCGAGGATGGCCGCCTTCGCGGCGAGGATCTCGAAGGGCTCCACGGGGAACGCCAGACCGGAAATGAGGATGGACATCGTGAAGCCGATGCCGCCCAAGATGCCCACGCCGATGATGTGGCTCCAGCCCACGCGGCGGGGCAGCTCGCAGATGCCCGACTTCACCATGATGAACGTGACGCCCGCGATGCCCAGCGGCTTGCCGAGCACCATGCCGAAGTAGGTGCCGAGCGCGACGGGATCGAGCGCGAGCTGCATCAGATCGACGCCCACCAGGCGCACCTGGGCGTTCACGAAGGCGAAGATCGGCAGGATCACGAAGTTGACCGGCGTCGAGATGATGCGCTCCAGACGCATGAGCGGCGGGGTCACGCGATGCATCACGCGCTCGGCCCCCAGCGTCGCGTGCGTGAAGTCGTGCTGGCCCAGGATGTGTGCATCGTCGTCGTAGCAGTCGACCATGCCGGGCATGTACTCCTCGAGCCACGAGGTCAGGTGGCTCAGATGGACCCCGGAGCGGGAGGGGATCGCGAAGGCGAGGATGACACCGGCGAGCGTGGCGTGGACGCCCGATTGATACAGGCAGAACCAAAGGACCAGGCCACCGATGATGTAGGGGCGCAGATGAAAATGCTGTGTCTTGTTCAGCAGGAACAGGATTGCGGTCACGCAGGCGGCGCAGGCGAGCCAGAACACGTTGGGGGCCTGCCCGTAGAATATCGCGATGGCCGCGATCGAGATGAGGTCGTCGGCGATGGCCAGCGTCGAGAAGAACACGCGCACGCCGGCGGGGACCCGGTTGCCGAGCAGGGACAGCACGCCCAGGGCGAACGCGATGTCGGTCGCCATCGGGATCGCCCAACCGTGGATCGCGCCGCCCTTGTTCAGGCAGGCGTAGATGCACGCCGGCACCACGACGCCGCCCACCGCGGCGAGCATGGGCAGCAGTGCCTGTCTCGGCCGGCGCAGCTCGCCGACGGTCATCTCGTATTTGAGCTCGATGCCCACCAGCAGGAAGAATATGGCCATGAGGAAGTCGTTCACGAAGACCTCGACCGACATGGACGCCGTGAAGTCGCCGATGCCGATGACGATGGGCTCCATCAGGAAGTGATGCACGGCCTCGTACGCGCTCGAGTTCGCGCACACGACGGCGGCGATGGCCGCGAGCACCATGACGGCGGCGGCTATCGTGCCGTTCTCGGCGATGCGCTCCCACACGTCATGGCGCGCGATGCGCTTGCGCTGGGTCTCGGTGAACAACTGCTCATTCATATCCATAGCGGCTCCCTCTACCGCGCGACCCCGGATGGGCCGATAAGCCCCATCGAAGCCGGACGGCAATCAAAGACGGCCCGCACCACATGTGTGATGCGGGCCGTCCATCTATCAAACACGTATGAACCTATGGTACCCACAGGATATGTTCGAGGAAAACGAGTTGCGAGGCGGATACAGACCGATTCCAAAACTCGAGGCGCGGTGACGGGCGAAACGCCCGTGGCGCACGCGCCCTGCGCGTTCCTAGTTGGCAGCGAGGATGGGTGCGGCGACCTGCTTCTTGCGGGAGAGCACGCCGGGCATCCACACGCCCTCGGCCACATCCTCGATCTCGAGGCCCTTCTGCGCAGTGGCGGTATCGCCCTCGAGCAGGACCTGGGAGCCCTCCTCCATGATGTCGGTGATGCACAGCACGATGCCATCGGCGGCCTTCTCGGCCTGGTAAGCGCGCATGGCCTCGCGGATCTCGCCGATCATGCCGAGCGCGCGGGACTTATCGACCGTCTCGTACTGGCCGATGAGGAGCTTGGTGCCGGCGACCTCGAACATCTTGATGTCGTTGCCGACCATCTGCTCGGCGGTGAAGGAACCGGACGGACGGGTGAGGAAGACCTCCATGCCGAACTTGACCGAATCGACGCCGAGCTGCTCGCCGAGCTTGGCGGCAATGGCTGCGTCCACGGCGGTGGCGGTGGGGCTCTTGAGCATGAGGGTGTCGGTCATCATGGCCGAGAGCAGCAGCTTGGCCTGGGTGTCCGTGGGCTCGACGCCCATGACCTCGAAGAGCTTTGCCACGATGGAGCAAGAGGAGCCCCAGGGCAGCGCCACGATGTGCAGCGGGGCGGCGGTGGTGAAGTCACCGAAGCGATGGTGGTCGACCACGCCGAAGATGGTGGCGTTCTCGAGGCCGGCGACGGACTGGCCAGGCTCGTTGTGGTCGGTGAGGATGACGAGCTGCGGCTCGGCGCCCTCGGCGGCGGGCTCGATGGCGTCGATGAGCGTCGGTGCGGGCACGCCGGCGTCCTCGAGGAGCTTGGCGGACTCGGCGGGCAGCGGCCCCAAGCAGCAGGCGGTATAGGTGTTGCCCTGGTACTCGAGCTGATTGAGCAGCTGGGACAGGACGACGGTGGACATGATGGCGTCGTTGTCGGGGTTCTGGTGACCGAACACGAGGACGTTGGCCATGGGGTTCCTCCCTTGTTGCGAATACATAGATGCTTTTATTGTAACGCCGCAAGAGGTTGGACGGCGCGATAGTCGCGGTATCATGCCTTCGGAATACAAACGCCCCGCCCCGATACGAGTGCCGGCCCGGGTGCTCAAACGCGCCTGTGAGGGGCATGCTTGAGCGCAAGTCCGCATCACGGACGGCGAGAATCGGCCAAATCGGCCGAAAAGATGCCACCCGTGATGCGGACTTCACCCTGACGATTGGAGGCCCCCATGCTCGCCGACTACCACGTGCACTCCGAATTCTCCGACGACTCCGTCTTTCCCGTGGACGACGTTTGCGCCCTCGCCATCGAGCGCGGCATCGACGAGATCTGCTTCACCGACCACGTGGACTTTGAGATCCGTCCCGACTGGGACGAGTACCGCGCAGACCCCAGCTGCGCACCTATCATCGAGGGGCAACCGTCCATCAACGTAGATTACGAGCGCTATTTCCCCACAATCGCCGAGGCACGCGACCGTTTTGCGGACGAGCTCGCCGTGAAGACGGGCATGGAGTTCGGCGTGCAGTCGCACACGGTCAGGCGCTTCGACGAGCTGTTCGAGCGCTTTGCCGGCAAATGGGACTTTACCATCCTGTCCATTCACCAGGTGGACAACCAGGAGTTCTGGAACGGCGCGTTCCAGCGGGGCCGCACGCAGGATGAATACAACATGGGCTATTACGAGGAGATGCTGCGTGTGGTGCAGCACTTCGACCATTGGTCGGTGCTCGGCCACCTCGACCTCATCAAGCGCTACGACCAGGCCGGCCCCTGGCCGGACGCAAACGCCCGCGACATCGTGGCCGAGATCCTGGAGGAGGCCATCCGCCGCGGCAAGGGCATCGAGCTCAACACGTCGTCCATCCGCTATGGCCTCGCCGATCTCACCCCGAGCACCGAGCTGCTGCGCCTGTACCGCGACCTGGGCGGGCGCATCCTCACGATCGGCAGCGACTCGCACAAGCCCGAGCACCTCGGCGCGCACATCCCCATGATGCGCGAGCGCCTGAAGGATATCGGCTTCACCGAGTTCTGCACCTTCCAGGGCATGGAACCGATGTTCCACAGCCTGTAGACAGGCGAGCTCCGCCCTGTCGCTCCTCTCCGACCGTACTGCGGAGCCCTCGTGGCACCCCTTTTGCTTCCCGTCATCTACCTCACATTCATCTCGCTCATGGCGCTCGCGCCCCTGGCGGCGAGTGCTTTTCTGCCGAACGCGCTGCGAAAGGCTGAGAGCTGTGCGCGGTCGGAGGTTGCGCGAGAGCGAACGCTATGCACAGCTGGAGGCCCCGCGCGCCTGGGCGCCACGCAACTGGAAGCCCCGCGCATCCGAACGCTGTGCACGGCTGGAGGGTGCGCGCGCCAGGACGCTGTGCACGATTGGAGCTTATGAACGATTTGCTGCACGTCGATTATTGAGGGCAACCAAAACTGCAGCTCAGGGCATGTACAAAAATGGAGCTTATGAACGAATCGTTCATAAGCTCCAAACGTGACAAGAAAACCGTTCATAACCTCCAGCTGCTCGCAACCGCAATGGCAACGCGACTGCGGCCGGGCGGCTACACCTCGCGGGCAGCAGCTCGCAGGGCAACGTACGCCGCGCCGAAGATGCCTGCATCGTTGCCGAGCTTCGCAACCTCGATGGAAGTTCCGCGACTCACCTTGAAGGCGCGGGCGGCGTACTTCTCGCGCAGGGAATCCAGGAACATGTCGGCCGAGGCGGAAGCACCGCCGCCGAGCACGTAGACCTCGGGGTCCACAACGGCGGAGATGATCTGCAAGCCGAGCGAGAGGTAGTCCATGGTGACATCGATCGCGGCGAGCGCCGTCTCATCGCCCGCGCGGGCCGCGTCGAAGACGGAGCGCGAATCGCTCGGCCCCGCGAGTTCAACGGGCTCGATGCCGCGCTGCTCGCATACGCGCAGGTAGTTGTTGACCACGCCGGAAGCCGAGGCGTACTGCTCCAGGCATCCGTGCAGACCACAGCCGCACTCGCGCTCCTCGGCCGGGTTCACGCAGATGTGCCCGATCTCGCCGCCGGCACCGAACGCGCCGTCGATGACATCGCCGTTCACCACGACGCCACCGCCGAGGCCCGTTCCAATGGTCACCATGACCATGCTGCGGTGCCCCTGCGCGCTTCCGCGCCACACCTCGCCCATCGCCGCCGCGTTCGCGTCGTTCACATAGCGAACCAACGCGTGCGGGCAGCGCGCCTCAAGCGCCTCTTTGAGTGCCGGGGCGTCGATCTCGATGTTGGCCGCCATGGTGATCACGCCGCTGGCGGGCACCGGGCAAGGCACTGCCAAACCGATGCCGCGCACGAACAGCATGGGCTGCTGCACCGCGCCCATAAGCTGCTCGATGCCGCCGACCACGGCGGCATGGCCCTCATCGCATGCCAGCGAGGGCGTAGGGACGCTCGTCTTGCCGAGAAGGTCGCCCTCCTCGTCGAACAAGCCAAGCTTGACGGAGGTGCCTCCGACGTCGATACCGATGTAATACTGCTTGTTCTCCGCCATAAGGTCTCCTTTCACGCCCCCCACACTAGGCTGAGGCGACTGCATTACTTCCGCTCTCGACTATACCCGTATGCGGCTTGCGCACATCGAAGAATGATGCGAAGACCTACTCGGCAGCGCGATGCCGCGCGCCCGATGCGGCGACGCCGATCACCATGCCGACCAACGCCGGCACCACCCAGTTCATGCCGAGGTCCGCGAAGGGCAGCGCATCGAAGGGCAGCCATGCCCCCGCGAAAAACGCATCGCGCAACGCGGTCGCAACGCTCACGACTGCCGTGAATCCCATGACGCATGGCCACGCGCATGGCACAAGGTCGCACCCCTTATGCATCATGCCCATGACCACGAGCACGATCGCCATGGGATACAGCGCGTTCAGCAGCGGAACGGAGAACGTGAGAATGGCGTCGAGCCCGAAGTTGGACACCACGCAGGAGAAGACCGCGAACCCGAGCGCCCACATGCGATAGGGCACGCGCGGGAACTCGTCGGCGAAATACGCGCCGCAGCAGCTGATGAGGCCGATGCAGACGTTGAGGCATGCGAGCAGGAAGATGGTGGCGACGATCACGGTGCCCGCCGTTCCGAAGTGCGCACCGGCGGATGCCGCCAGGATCTCGGCGCCGTTGGTGGCGTTCGGCAGGTCGGCGGCCATGTTCACGCCCACGATGGCGAGACCGCAGTAGATGATGCCCATAAGCAGGCCAGCGAAGACGCCCGCGCGGGAGACCTCGCGCGTAAGACCGGCGTCATCGCGCACGCCGAACTCGCGGATGTTCGTGGCGATGATAATGCCGAAGGTCAGCGAGGCGAGCAGGTCCATGGTCTGGTAGCCCGTGAGGAATCCCGACATCGCAGGGGCGTTTTGGTACGTTGCGTGAGTCGCCTCGAATGAGGAGGCGGGGTCCAGCAGGGCGGCCCCGATCACGAAGACCAGCAAGATGATGAGCGCCGGGCCGGTGATGCGACCGAGCAATGTGGTGAGCGCGTTGGGCCGCATGGCGAGGAGGTGCGCGGCGACGAAGAAAACGACCGAGAAGGCGAGGCGGGCCATCTCAAGCGAGACGCCGGCGGGGAGCAGGGGCTCGAACATCTCGAACGAGGTCGAGGACGTGCGCGGAATGGCCAGGCACGGCCCGATGGACAGGTAGATCGCCGCCACGAACACGTGCGCGAACACGGGATGGACGCGCGAGGCCAGGTCGCGGATGGTGCCGGCGAGGCCGACGGCGATGATGCCGAGCATGGGCAGGCCGATACCCGTGATAAGGAAGCCGATCATGGCGGGGACGACGGACTCGCCCGCCTGCAGGCCGAGAAGGGGCGGGATAATGAGGTTGCCCGCCCCGAAGAACATAGAGAACAAGGTGATACCCACGAACAGGGACTGTCGGGACGTGAGTTTTGCGCTCGTCATATGCGCCTCCCTCCGGATCGTCGTTTCCGTAATGGGAGACACTGTATCAGAGTGGAGTACCTGTCCGCTAGACGAGTTTGACGATAGGCGCAAATCCCTTCATGAGTTTCTTCGTCTGACCGGAACGCTCGAACTGGACCTCGATCATATCGCCTGCGGTGGAGATAACCGTACCGGGGCCGAACGTCTTGTGGCTCACGCGGTCACCGGCGACGAACGTCGTGGCAGCGGCCTCGACATCCACTTTGCGCTCAACCATCGCGGAGACGGCGCTCTTCTTGGGGCGCGGGGCGCCGGAGCCAAACGTTGCCGGCTTGCGCGATGCCGCCCCCCTATCGGGACCCGCCGTGCCCACACGGCCGGCATCTGGGCTGATTGCCGTACGGCGCTGCGTACCCGGCGTGGAGCGCGTGTAGGAACCGAACACGCGGCCACCGTACATGTCCGAGCCCTGTCCAGAACCGAACGTCCCACGGCGATCGCCGCGCTTCTCCCAGCCAGTGCCCGAAAAACCAGCCGAGCCGATGCCGGAAAACTCGATGTCCGCCTCGGGGATCTCGTTCACAAAGCGCGAGCGCGGGTTGGCCTGCGTGGAGCCGTAGGTGCGGCGCGTGGCGGCATAGGTGAGGAACAGGCGCTTGCGAGCTCGCGTAATGGCGACGTAGGCCAGGCGGCGCTCCTCCTCGAGCTTGGCCGGATCATCGTCGGACCAACCGGCGACGTGTGGGAAGATGCCCTCCTCCATGCCGGCCACGAACACGGCAGGGAACTCCAGGCCCTTGGCGGAGTGGACCGTCATCATGGTGATGGCGTGCGTGTCGCCGGCCAGCGCGTCCAGATCGCTACGCAGAGCCAGCCACTCGAGTAGGGCCGGCAGGGCCTTGCAGGCGAGCGGGCCGTACGTGCGCTCGACTTCGACTGCGGCGAGAGCAGCGGCGTTCGGAGTGGGAGCGGGCGCCGTGGGCGCGGCCTCCGGTACGTCCGCCACGCCGGCGGCGCGCAGCTCCTCGAGGCTCTCGAGCGTGCCCTCGATGTCCTCGTGCGTCTCCTCGAATTCGGCGGCGACGCCCAGGAACTCCTGGATGTTCTCGGCTCGGGACTCGGCCTCCATGGTGCCCTCGGCGCGGAACGCCTGCACCAGGCCGCTCTTATCCACGATCGCCTCGACGACGTCCTTGAGCTCGCCGTCCATGCGGCGCCCTTCGCGCACGATGTTCACAAAGTCGCCGAGGGCATGGCGCACCTTGGCGGAGAACATGCCCGTCTCGGCGATGGCGAGCTCGCACGCCTGGAAGAACGAGCAGGCGTTCATGCGAGCCAGGTCCTCGATCTTGCCGATGGAGGTCGAGCCGATGCCGCGGCGCGGTGTGTTGATGACGCGCTTGACGCTCATCTCGTCCGCGGGGTTCACGATCATCTTGAGATACGCCATGACGTCGCGGATCTCGGCACGGTCGAAGAATCGCGTGCCGCCCACGATCTTGTAGGGGACGCCCGCACGCAGGAACATATCCTCCAAGATACGGGACTGCGCATTGGTGCGATAGAAAACGGCCATGTCGTCGTAGCTCATGCCGCCAGCGTGCAGCTTCTCGATCTCGGAGGCGATCCAACGCCCCTCATCGCGCTCATCGCTCGCCTGATACGCCTGGATCTTCTCGCCGTCGCCCAAATCAGTGAACAGGCGTTTCTCCTTACGCTGCGAGTTGTTGCGCACTACGGCGTTGGCGGCCGCCAGGATATGGCCGGTCGAACGGTAATTCTGCTCGAGCTTGACCACCTTGGCCTGCTTGAAGTCCTTCTCGAAATCGAGGATGTTCGAGATGTCGGCGCCACGCCAGGAATAAATCGACTGATCGTCGTCGCCCACGACCATGAGGTTCTGGTACTTGGCGGCGAGCAGGTTGGCGATCTCGTACTGGACGTGGTTGGTGTCCTGATACTCGTCGACGCTGATGTAGCGGAAGCGCTCCTGGTACTTCTCGAGCACCTCGGGGCGGGTGCGCAGCAGGTCGAGCGTGCGGACCAGCAGGTCGTCGAAGTCCATGGCGTTCGCGGCGCGCAGACGGCGCTCCAGCTCAAGGTAGACCTGACCGGCCTTCTGCTCCTGCGGGGAGCTCGCCTTCTCGATGAACTCCTCCGGGCCGATCATGGCGTTTTTGGCCGTGGAGATCTTGGAGCGGATCATGTTGATGGGGTACTGCTTCTGCTCGATGCCAAGTTGGGTCATGATCTCGCGCACCATGCGGCGCGAATCGTCATCGTCGTAGATGGTGAACTGGCCGGTATAGCCGAGCAGGTCGGCATCCTCGCGCAACATGCGCACGCACATGGCATGGAAGGTGCACACCCACATGCCGCGCATCCCGCCGTCGGGGAGCATGGCGGAAAGGCGCTCGCGCATCTCGGCCGCGGCCTTGTTGGTGAACGTTATGGCGAGGATCTGCCAGGGGCGAATGCCCAAGTCGCCGATCATGCGGGCGATGCGGAAGGTGAGCACGCGCGTCTTGCCGGAACCGGCGCCCGCAAGGACGAGCAGCGGCCCCTCGGTGGTGAGGACCGCCTCGCGCTGGGCGGGGTTGAGCGTGTCGATGTCGATCAGGGGTCGGGCCGGGGCGGCGACGTTCGGGACCGCCGCGTACGCCGGGGCGGCGACGGGGGCGTGCGCCGGAGCTGGGGTCGGGACGGCGAGAGCCGCTGGTTCGTAGTCCACGGGGATGTAATCGGCGGGGACCTCGACATGGTCGGGCGCCGCGCCATATGCGTCGAGCGGCACGAGATCGGGCTCGGGGGTCGGAACGGAAGCGGGGGCGTCCCAGAGGCCAGGCTGATTCGACATACACTCTCTCCAAAACACACGAGGGCCGGCGCAAGGCCGGCCTTCAACTTGATCCCATTCAGTATACCGAGGCGTGCGGATAGAAACGCCCCGGTCGCGCGGATGAACCCCTTCTCCGCAAGCGGAACCACGAGCGGGCGATTTGCAGCCCGTGAAAAAATGCAGCTTATGAACGATTGGAACTTATGAACGATTTTGATTTTGCCTCACGGTGCGGACCATCAAAAGACCAGGTAGAAAGCGTGCAAAATCGCAGCTTATGCACGAATCGTTCATAAGCTGCAAAAAATGCCAGCGAAATCGTGCATAAGTTCCAAGGGCCCTGCGCTCCCGCCGCAGGCCGCAGGCCGCACGCCCGCCCCATCGCGGTCGCGCTCCCGCCGCAGGCCGCAGCCCCCTGCCACCGCAGCGCGCCTACGCGCCGACGCGGGTCACGTCGTAGGGCGTGGTCTGGTACACGTAGTAGTTGAGCCAGTTGGTGTAGAGCAGCTGGGCCTGCGCGCGCCACGAGCACAGGGGCTCGCGCGCGGGATCGTCGTCGGGGAAATAGTTCACCGGCACATCCGGGTCGATGCCCGCGCGGACGTCGCGCTCGTACTCGAGGCGCAGCGTGTCGGCATCGTACTCGGGATGACCGAACACGAAGAACCGGCGGCTGTCCACGCTCTTCACCAGATAGAGACCGGCCTCGGGCGAGCTCGCGATGACCTCGAGCTCGGGATGCGAGCGCACGGCATCCTCATCCACGCCGGTGTAGCGCGAATGCACCGCAAAGAAGCGGTCGTCCAGGCCTCGCACCAAAGGCGAGCTCGGCTTCTCGATCGAATGCTCGTACACACCGGAGAGCTTGGCGGGCAGCTCGTGCTTGTCGATGCCGTAGTGGTGGAACAACCCCGCCTGCGCTCCCCAGCAGATGTGCAGCGTGGAGTGCACGTTGGTGGTGGACCAGTCCATGATGTCCACCAGCTCGTCCCAATAGTCGACATCCGCGAAATCGAGCTTCTCCACCGGAGCGCCCGTGATGATCAACCCGTCGAAGCGCTCGTCGCGCACCTCGTCGAACGTGCGGTAGAACGTCTCGAGATGCTCGGGCGAGACGTTCTTGGCCTCGTGGCTGCGCGTACGCAGCAACTCGACCTCGATTTGCAGCGGGGTGTTGGAGAGCTTCCGCATGATCTGCGTCTCGGTGGCGATCTTGGTGGGCATGAGGTTCAAGATCAGCACGCGCAGCGGACGAATGTCCTGGTGCAGCGCACGATACTCGGTCATGACGAAGATGTTCTCACTCTCGAGCGCCGCAGTGGCGGGCAGGGCGTCGGGGATGCGAATGGGCATGGGGCCTCCTTTACGCGGTCACCTCATGGTACGACAAAGCGCGTCTACGCGACGAGCGGCATCATGATGATGATCAGCGCGAAGCCCAGAAGGTCGGTCGGCGAGAACACGACGCCGATCCACAGCGCGCTCAGCACCGTGGCGGAAATGGGCTCGACCGTTGAGAGCATGGCCGTCTTGAGTGAGCCGATCTCGTGCACGCCCTGCATGTAGAACAGATACGAGCACCAGGTCCCGAGCACCACGAGCGCGGCGAAGACCACCCAACACGAGACGTCGAATGTCGCGGCAGCCTGGCCCCAATCGGGCACGAAAGGCGCGGTGACGAGACCGACCATCAGCATCGCCCAGCCGTTCACCGCCGTGACTCCATATTTGGCGAGGATCCTGCCGGGAAACACCGCGAGCCCCGCGCCACCGAGCGCGGCGAGCAGGCCGAACAGGAGCCCCGCCGGAGGAAGCGCCATCTGCGAGGGGTCGCCCCCCGTGGTGATGAGGAACGTGCCGGCGAGCGCGAGCACCATGCCCGCGATCTCGCGGCGCTTGGGCGCGCGCCGGCCGATCACGCATGCCACGACCGCGACCGGCAGAAGCTGCAAGCTCTGAAGGACGGTGGCCGTGGCGGAATTCGTCGCCTGGATGGCCATGAGGTAGGAGAACTGGTTGAGGAACAGCCCCGCGCCCGCAAAAAGCAACAGATCGCGCACGGCGGATTTGTCGCGCATCAGCTCAAAGGGGCGGCGATCGCCGCGCACAAGCGCGAGCAGGAGGAACAGGGCGCCTGCGAGCATCATGCGGACGCTCATCACCCACAGGGGATCGATGCCGCTCTCGCGGAACAGATAGCTCACCGCCGTGCCGGAAAAGCCCCACAGCGCACCTCCGGCCAGGGCAAACGACATGCCCCGCAGATTCATGTGATACGCCCCGCGGCGCGACGCCGCCAGCTCCGACCGTTTCGCCACCATGCACCCCTCCTGAATGCCCTCATGAGTCAATCGCCTCAATCATGTCACATCGCCCGCCCCATGTGGGCGCCGACGCGAACGCCCGGCGCACTTCACGCGATTCGCGCATGGCGAGCGCCCGGCCCGGACAGGCGGTCCGAACCGGGCGCTTCTCCACCTCGAGCTTATGGGGGGCGCCCGAGGCTCGACGATGCCCCGCTCCTACGCGAGGAAGCCGAAGAACGCGCCGACCAGCGCGATCGCGATCGTCAAAAGCAGGATGCCCGTCGCCTTCATGCCCTTCTTAAGGCAGCCGAACATGAGGAAGACGTACAGCAGGGAAAGCAGGGACGGGAAGATCTGATCGAGATACGACTGCATCTCGAAAGTGGTCTCGCCGATGGTCATCGCCAGAGGGGTGGACAGTGCCACCATGCTCGCACTCATACCGCCGATGACCATGAGACCGACGATCGTCGCCCCCTTGCTGAGCTTTTGTAGGATCGCCCCGCCACGAGCGCCCTCGACGAGGCTGGTACCGGACTTGCAGCCGAGCATGGTCAGGAAGTAGCGGATGATGATGTGAGGGATGTTGAAGATCAAAAGGAACAGGATAGGGCCGAGGGGACTGCCTTGCTGGCACAGCGAGATGCCGATACCGCTCGCGATGT
>CAUWMY010000016.1:0-38228 GCA_963560155.1 uncultured Collinsella sp. | reverse complement strand
AGGCGACGACGATGGTGCGCGAGGCGCGCCGCACGTACCGCCCGGCCATCACCGCGTACGCCACCAAGGTCGCCAAGGGCCTCGAGGCCATCCGAGCCGCGGGCGCCGAGGCGGCGATGCAGTGCGAGCAGAACACGCTCAACAAGCTCTGCGACGGCATCACCGAGATCAACGAGTCCATCAAGGCGCTCGACGCGGTGCACGTCAAGGCGGAGTCCATGGCAGATGGCCAGGAGCAGGCGAATTGCTATGCGCACGAGGTCGCCCCCGCAATGGCACGTCTGCGCGCCGCGGTGGACGCCATGGAGGAGATCGTGGCCGCAGACTACTGGCCGGTCCCGACCTACGATGACGTCTTGTTCTATGTCTAAGGTCTCTGCTATACTCTAGCGCGCTGTCCCCATCGTCTAGCGGCCAAGGACGCCACCCTTTCAAGGTGGATATCACGGGTTCGAATCCCGTTGGGGGCACCACTGCTTTGCCCGGACCCGCTCGCCTCGCATGCCGAGCGGGTCCTTTGCGTAAAACGGGAGGTTGCGCATGGATGCCAAGCGCGTTGCGCGCGCCGGGGTTATGGTCGCGCTGTTGGCGGTTTCCGCCCAGGTGATGGTGCCCATCGGGCCGGTTCCCTTCACGCTGCAGACGCTCGTGCTCGCCATGGTTCCCGCGGTGCTCGACCCCGCGACCTCGGTGCTCACGGTGCTCGCCTATGTGCTTCTCGGCGCGATCGGCCTGCCGGTGTTCTCTGGTTTCCAAGGCGGCGTCGGCGCGCTTGCGGGTCCTACGGGAGGGTTCCTCTGGGGATTCGTCTTGGGTTGCGCGCTCGCCGGTGGCATCGCCAAGGCTCTGCCGAAGGGCCTTGGGGCGTTCCCACGCGCGCTTATCTGCGCAGCCGCATTGCTACTCGTCTCGTATGCGTGCGGGACGATTCAGCTCATGATCCTGATGGGTCTCGACCTCATGGGTGCGCTCGCCATCGCGGTGATTCCCTTCGTGCTGCCCGATGCCGTGAAGATCGCCGTAGGCGCACGTTTGGGCTGCGCGGTTGCGCGCGTGGTTGGCTGAGGGCGCCTGCACGCGGTCTGCCCCGCACGCGACCTCGACTGCATATGCCTATATAGCAGAATCGGTCCCCATGGCTGCATGGGGGCCGATTTCTTACTAGTCGATATGCTGTCGGCGCGAGGCGGCGAGACGGTGCCCTAGGGTAGCAGCCTCATTGCCGCGGCGCGTGCGGCGAGTTCGCACTCGTCATCGAGCGGGGCGAGCGGCAACAGGGCCGCGGCATCCCCGTCACCAGCGCCGAGGCGCCGTTCGAGGGCGCGTTCGATGAGCCAGTCCGCGAGGTCGGGGTTCTTGGAGAGCGCGGGTCCATGCAGGTAGGTGCCGATCAGATTGCGGTGCAGACAGCCCTCGAGCCCATCCTCGCCGTTGTTGCCCGTTCCGGTAACAACCGACGTTCCCAGGGGCAGCTCGTCTCCGTCGAGGAACGTTCGCCCGCCGTGGTTCTCGAAGCCGACGAAGGCCTCGCTCGACAGATCGGTCTTGACGGCGACGTTGCCGGTCAGGCGCCCATCGCCGCGAACGGTGTCGGCGGCGATGATGCCCAGGCCCTCGATCCTCTCGTCTCCCAGGTAATACGAGCGGCCGAGCAGTTGGTAGCTGCCGCAGATGGCGAGCATGACGCCATCGTCCTCGACATAGGCGCCGAGGGCTTCGCGTTGCGAGCGCAGCTCGTTGGCGACGGCGAGTTGGTCGCGATCCGCGCCGCCGCCGATCAAGATGATGTCCGCGGAGTCGAGGTCGAGTTCGTCGCCCATGTGGATGTCGTCGACTTGGACGGGGATGCCGCGCCATGCGCAGCGGCGCTCGACGACCATGGCGTTGCCGCCGTCGCCGTACAGGTTCAATGCGTCCGGGTACAGGTGGACGACGCGAAGCGGGCGATCGAGCGAGGCGGGTGCGGGGTACGGCTCGTTCCCGCTGGCTTTCGGTGCCGCATCGGCGCCCTGCCCGTCTTGCGGGGGCGTGCAGGTGCCCCCTTCCGCGCTCAAGCGCTTGAGGTCTTTCACGACGGGCGGGAAGGCGGTGTAGTTGGCAACGACGAAGAGGACATCGTCATCCGGTTCTTCCGAGACCGATGCGAGGGCCTCCTCGACGCCGCTCGCGATCGCGGCGTCGATGCCCGCGTATTTGAGGCGGACCTGAAGGTCGTTCGCGCGCGAGCCGCCGACGAAGGCGCGCGCGCCGGTCTCCGCGAGGCATTCGAAGTCGACGTCCCAGATCCAGGAGACGTCGCGGCCATCGGCCTCGGCGTCGTTCAGGAAGAACGCCATGAGGCGGCCGTTCGACGCTTTTATCTGCTGTATCTGCCGATCGAAGCCGACCGGGTTCTTCGCGAGGTCGCTGGCGACGGTGCGTCCCATGGCCAGCCAGCGCGTCATGCGGCCGCCCGTGGGGACGTAGGCATCGAGCACGCCCTGGAAGCGCGCGGGATCGGCGCCGACGGCGCGCGCCGCGGTGCAGGCGGCCATGATGTTGTACACCATGTAGAGGCCGTTGTAGGCGGTTGAGAGGGAAAGCTCGCCTGTCTCGGTGTCGAAATCGGCCGTCGACGAGTGCAGGGAGAACGAGTAGCCGTCCGCGGAGAGGCGGACGTCGTGCGCCCAAGAGGCGAGTTCGGGGCGCTCCCAGCCGCATGACGGGCAGCGGTAGGCGCCGAGCTGGCCGTACTGCAGGTACTCGTATTCGAGGGCGGAATTGCATTTCGCGCAGAAACGGGACTCGGCCATGCGCGAGGTCTCGGTCCCCGTCGCCTCGGCTATGCCGAAGGGCACACGCGGATTGGGAACGCGGTCGGCGATCGCGGCGCACAGGGGGTCGTCGGCGTTGAAGATGAGCACGGTCTCGGGTGACGAGGCGAGGGCCCCTGCGATGGCGTCCTGCGTGCGGTCTATCTCGCCATATCGATCGAGCTGGTCGCGGAAGAGGTTGAGCAACACGAAATGGGTGGGCTTGAGGCGCGGCAGGACGCGGACCGTGTAGAGCTCGTCGCATTCGAACACGCCGACGCGGCGCGTGCCGTCGGTGCGTCGGCGCTCGGAATTCGCCTCGAGCAGCGCGCCGGTGATGCCGGTCTCCATGTTGTTGCCCGCGCGGTTGCACACGCAGGTGAGGCCGCTGGCGCTCACGGCGTCGGCGATGAGGTTGGTCGTGGTGGTCTTGCCGTTCGTGCCGGTGATGACCACGCTTGCGTCGAGCAGCCCCGCGAGGTCGGCGATGAGCTCGGGGTCGATCTTCAGGCCGATCTTGCCGGGAAGGGCGCCGCCGCTGCGGTGCAGAACGGAGCGCAGGCCCCAGCGGGCGAGGCCGGCGGCGGTGGTGGCGATGTTCGATTTGATGCTCATGAGAGCTCCTATCGTGTTGGTGCCTATTGCTGGTTGGCAGCGGCGTAGCGGGCGCGGCCGCGCTCCTCGGGGGTCATGCGACTGCGGGGGGAGTAGATGACGTGCGTGCGGCAGTATTCAACGCACAGGTCGCATCCCGCGCAGGCGTCGCGGTCGATATGGAACACCGGCGGTGTGAATGTGATGGCGGGGCAGCCGGTGATCTGCTGGCAGCGATGGCAGCTCGTGCAGGCGTACTGGTCGATTTCGACGGGCTCGGCCTGGTAGGCGCCGTGTTGAAGCTGGGCGCAGGGGGAGGCGAAGACCACGGCGTGGGCACCCGGGCGCGATAGGGCCCCGGAGAGGACGTCGGCGCTCCGCTGGCTGTCGAAGGGGTCGACGATCACGGCGTCCTCGCAGCCAAGTTCGAGGGCGCGGCCCGCAAGCGACTCGAGCGCCTCGCGGGTGAGGAACTCGCGGCTCGAGGCGAGCACGGCGAGGATGGCTACGCGGCCCTCGGAGGGGAGCCCGGTCACGGTCCCGGCGGCATGCTCGCCGACGAGACCGACATCGGGAATGAAGTGGATGACCGTCTCGCAAGCGGGTTCATCGGGCGTTCCATCCGTGGGAACCGCGACCTTGTAACGGTCGAGGAGCTCCGTCTCCCCGCCGGTGCAGGCGGTGGCGGCGGGATGCATGGGTCCCACGTTGGCGCACCCCGCATTTCCGCAGAGGATACGCCCGCGCCCGCGACCCAGCGCCTCTTTGCAGGCGATGTATGCGGCGCGATGCGGGCAGCCGGGACAGGAGATCCCGCGAGAGGGGGTGTTGTTTTCAGACATGGGTGTCACGCCTCCTCGTCGGTGTAGGGCTCGCGGCTCAGCAGCTCGAGCTCGAAGGTGAGGGCGTGCCCTGCCATGGGGTGGTTGAAGTCGAAGAGCGTGTCGCCGTCATCGGCCACGCGGATCACGCGGGCGAGCTGTTGGTGGCCCTCGTCATTCATGAGATAGATGAGTTGCCCGGGGACGAGGTCCTCGTAGTTGGGGATCTCGATGGTGGGCATCACGTAGAGCAGGCGGGGGTCGTGCTCACCGTATGCTTCCTTGGGGGCGAGCTGCACGGTCTTCTTCTCTCCGGGTTGCATGCCGAGAACGGCGACTTCGAATCCGGGCACGACCTCGCGGTTGCCCTCCACGTATGTGAGGGGCGCGCGGCCGATGGTGGTGTCGAATACCTCGCCATCCTCAAAGGAGCCGGTGTAGTGCACCGTCACGCGGTGCTTGAGGGAGAAGTCGGTCACGATGGTCCTTTCAAGATCGTGGGACATGGGCAAGCCTATCACGCGCTCGCGCGTCAGAACCCGTAGCGGCGGGCAAAGTCGTCCGCCGCGGCGCGGATGCCGTCGACGCCCTCCGCCCACAGGGTGAAGTCGGGCGTGTCGGCGATGATGCCGTCGGCTTCCCAGACCGCCTGATGGGAGAGGTCCCACGCCTCGCGTGCGGGCGGCCGGACGGGTAGATAGGGATCATGGTATGTGGGGTTGAGCAAGAAGAACGCCCCGCCTTCGCAGCGCGCCGAGAAGTCCTTGAGCGCGCGTCTGGCGCTGCGGAGCTGACCGAGCTTGTAGAGGAGCAGCGTGCGGCCGAGGCCGAACCACGGCAGGTCCTCGACGTCCGGGCCGGCGTCCTGTGCGACTTGGAAAAAGCCGTCCTCATCTTCGAGACGCGCGAGCGCGAGCAGCAGTGTCCCGACGGCGTAGTTCGGGAAGCCCTTCGCGCGCATGACGATACGGGCGTAGGCGGCGGCGGGGCGATAGCGGGCGGTGAAGATCGATCCCTGGGCGAGCGCCTCCAGGATGTGGAGCCAGCCGATCATATCGGGATCGGATGAGGTGAGCTCGGCGGCATCGCGGCCACGCAGCGCCTCGGCGGACCACAGGCCCTCGGCTTCCGGATCGAAGCCGGGTCGCGTCGCGGAGAGCATCTCGCGCGCCTCGCATTCGAGCTTGAGCATGTCGGAGAGGCAGGCGTCGAGAGGGACCTCTGCGAGTTGGATGGCGACGAGCCGGGCGTCCAGGCATCCTGGGTCCTCGGAGGTGATACGGGCGAGTTGGCCGCGGGCTCGGTCGAACAGCTCGACGCGGTCGCGTTCGAACTCGTCGTCGGGGAGGTCCTCCATGCGATAGAGGCCATGCTCGAGCTCGCCGTGGACGCGGGCGTAGGAGAGGAGCGCCTTCGCATGCCCGCCCGCCGCGTATCGCTCGGGGTCGGTGGCGATTTGCTCCCGCACAAGCTCGCGGGCGCCTTCGGTCAGATCGGGATGCTCCTCGATATACAGGCGCTCGAGGTAGGCGGGGACGTAGGAACGCGGGTCCATCAGCGAGCGCCCCCGTTCGCGCCGTCGCCCATCTGGCCCATCAGGGCGCGGTCCTGGTCGGTGAGCGACGCCTGCACCAGTTCGTGCTCGGCGATCCACACCGCGAAGCTCGCGGCGTCGGGCGTGCCCATGCCCTCCTGCAACAGCGGAGTCGCCTCGGAGAGGGCGAGCACGAGCTCGTCGTCGCTGCCCGCCTCGACGCGAACGCGCGAGAACACGCCGTCGGGGAACTCCGCCTGGAAGTACAGCGCCTGGGCGGGGTGGGGGAACGAGCGCATGAGCGCTCGCAGCAGGGAGGTGGCGCGCTCGTAATCGTATGAGCGGTATGCGAGGCTCATCTCCGTGATGAGGGACCAGGCATCGGGCCTGTGACCGCCGAGGCGTCCTGTGCGGGATGAGGCTCGGTCTTGGTAGGCGTCGGCGTGACGCGAGCGGTAGCGCCTGAGTTCCTCGGGTTCCACCTCGAGTTTGCCGAGCGCCAACATGCCGGTGTGACGCGCCCCCGCGGGGTCGAGCGGGTTGGAGGCGAGCGCCTGCTCGGCGTATTTCAGCGCCATGCGATACCGACCGGCGATGAGCAGGCGGGAGGCGAGCGCGGCGAGCCAGCGCTGATGCGGGCGGAGTCCGAGGTCGCGCGCGAACTCTCGGGCATACGGGCCCCGCGCCCCCTCGACGAGGCGGCGGGCCTGCGCGGCGACGGCGGGGAGATTCTCGAGCAGGTAATCGACGAGGGAGTCGTCGGAGGCCGAGCGGATGGTCGCGAGCATCCGCTGGGCGTCCCAGTTGCCGGGATCGAGATCGACCGCCTCGCGCAGGTAGTCCTCCGCGGCGGCGAATTGGCGCTCGGCCTCGGCTTCCGATGGCGCGAAGGGGGCGCGGTAGTCCACGAGCTCGGTTGCCTTAGCGACGAGATGGAACGAGCGGTCGCGGTCGGTGCGGATGAGGGAGGAGGGGTCGAGGCGGTACGCCTCGCCGGCGCGCTCGATGAAGGCGGCGTCGCTCGTCGGATCGGCGCCGTCGCGCTCCATGGCGGCGAGGATGAGCCGCAGGCAGTCTTCTTGAACGGGGTCGAAGGCCATGTCGCTCCTAGTTGGTATATTGCAGCTGCGTGTCTGAAGCCACGAATCTGTCGTTCGGCGCTTGCGGCTCTCTCGGGTCGGGTCGCGTCGAACAACCTTTCAGTTTACCGATTGAAGGGCGGCGAGACTACCGCAGGGCGGCGGCGTCCGATTCTTCCGCAACAACTTCAACGACCAGGCCGTGGGGAAGGCAGACGATCTGCTCGCCGGCGCCCGTTATGGGCGCATGCTCGACGCATACTTGGTTGCCGCAGTTCGCGCTCTCGACCTCGACCGAGCCGTCGCGAATCACGACGGTGTTGGAGCCCGCGTCGGCATCGGCGCCGCTTCCGGTCCCTGCAGTCACGACGGTGAACGCGATGTCGCGCGACAGGTCGTCGACACGGCGGAACCCGTCTTTGGTCTGCGTGACGACGAGCAAGCCGTTCACCGACGATTTCCTACCGTTCGAATGGTTTGCAAGCCACCAGACACCGCCGGCGACGAGGGCGATTAAAAGTGCGGCTATCAGGTATAAATCGCCGGTTTTGAGGCGGTGCTTCACGGGCGGTTCCTTTATCTCTTTCAGTCTGATAAGCCATTCTACCAGCTCGTTTATCATCGGGTGCGTTCGATGGCAGATACCATCGCAGATTCACCTCGGGTGATTGGACGCGATATAATATGTGCGTCTGCGGGTCTGCCGCATCGCAGTGATAAAACGATGCACCACCTCTAAAACGATGTGTCGCTTCTGCGTCCGGCGTGCCCGCACCCGAATACGGTCCTTACGCGAGGCCAAAAGGGGTCTCGCGCGCGAACGCGGGGTTGCCCCGCGACTTGGGAGGTACGCAATGGGACGTTTTACCAATCCGCGTGATCTGTACTTCGGCGAGGGCGCCCGTCATGAGGTCAAGAACCTGCACGGCGAGCGCGCCATGATCGTGACCGGCGGCGGCTCCATGCGCCGCGGCGGCTTTTTGCAGGACGTCGAGGCGGATCTCAAGGAGGCCGGCTTCGAGGTCGAGATCTTCGAGGGCGTCGAGTCCGATCCGTCCGTCGAGACGGTCATGAAGGGTGCCAAGGCCATGCAGGCCTTCCAGCCCGACTGGATCATCGGCATCGGCGGCGGATCGCCCATCGACGCGGCCAAGGCCATGTGGCTGTTCTACGAGTACCCCGAGGAGACTTTCGAGCAGGCCGTCGTGCCCTTCTCCTTCCCCGAGCTCCGCACCAAGGCCCACTTCTGCGCCATCGCCTCTACCTCCGGTACCGCGACCGAGGTCACCGCGTTCTCCGTCATCACCGACTACGAGAAGGGCATCAAGTACCCGCTGGCCGACTTCAACATCACCCCTGACGTCGCCATCGTCGACCCCGAGCTCACCTACACCATGCCCGCCAAGCTCTGCGCCCACACCGGCATGGACGCGCTGACCCACGCCATCGAGGCCTACGTCTCCACCGCGGGCTCCATGTTCACCGATGCCAACGCGCTGCACGCCATCCGCGAGATCGTCGAGTGGCTGCCCAAGTCCTACCAGGGCGACCATGAGGCCCGCGCCCACATGCACGACGCCCAGTGCATCGCCGGCATCGCCTTCTCGAGCGGCCTGCTCGGCATCGTGCACTCCATGGCGCACAAGACCGGCGCCGCCTTCACCGGCGACCACATCATCCACGGCTGCGCCAACGCCATGTACCTGGGCAAGGTCATCCAGTTCAACGCCCGTGACGAGCGCGCCAAGAGCCGTTACGCCTTCATCGCCAAGGACATCCTACACCTCGCCGGCGAGACCGAGGACGAGCTGGTCGAGGCCCTCGTCCAGAAGATCCGCGACCTCAACGACGCCCTCGACATCCCGCAGGGCATCAAGAACTACGGCAAGGGCGGCGTGAAGGCCGACGAGTCCATCATCGACTACGAGGAGTTCGAGGCCAAGAAGCACGACGTCGCCGCTAACGCCATCCTCGACGCCTGCACTGGCTCCAACCCGCGCACGCCGTCCCAGGAGGAGATGGAGCAGCTGCTCGAGTGCGTCTACACCGATACCCCGGTCACGTTCTAATAACTCGGTGGCGTTCTAGCCGTCCCCGGTGACGCTCCGCCGCCCCAGTGACGCTCTGGGGTTGCATCGATTACTCGAAGCGGCTCGTCACTCGGAAGCCCGATGGCCCTCGGTTGCCATCGGGCTTCTCTTGTATTGGGTCGCCGCGGAGCCCCGGCCGGCCGTCGTCGCTGAGGAGCCCCAACTGGGCCGCCGCGGGGTCCCGGCCGGCACAGCCGCTGCGGAGCCCCGGCCGGCCCGCTGCGGGGTCCCGGCTGGGCCGTCTGTCCTCGAGGTATAACCAAAGTCACGTATCGGGGGCTTCTTTCGTGACTTTGATTGCACTTCGCTAATCTGAAGGCTCCTCGCGTCGGGGAACGCCGGCTGCGGTCAGCAGTCGTTCGAAATACGCCGTGTCCAGTACGTCTCGCATGCCGAATCTGACGACTTTGGAGCCGCTCAAGCACAGATGGGACTCCCTACGCCGTTCTGCCGCAAGCGCACGTATGGCCGCATCAAGACCGTTCCGCGTGCCATTGACGTCGTCCTTGCGATACTTCCCGATTCCATCGAGCTCCCCGATGACCCAGCTTCCGTCTTCAAGCCGCCAACCGAAGTCTCCGCGTTTGGGGTTGTCCGGTTCCATTGGGTCGAAGACTTCGACTTGCAGTAGCGGAGCGACGAATCCGAGTTCGATCATCGTGGCGCGCGCAATCGATTCCCCGCCATTCTCACTTCGCCCGTCCGCCCATGCGATGGTTTGACGAGCCTGCCGAACGCCTCGTCGCCCCCTGCCGTCCTCTTCGATCCAGTTTGCGATCTCGCGCTTACTCGCCAATTCCCAATGGATCGCGGAGTCGGCGATTGCCAGCCCGACTCGAAAGTCGGAAGCGCAAAGGCAGTCGACGAGCGTTTTCCGCAGCGAGGTGACGCGCACCCCCATATTCGACACGGTATCTTGAGGGGCGAGTTGGAGACGATGCCGGACGAGAGGGGACTCGCGTCGATTCCTTCCGTTGGCGCAATAATGCACGGCGTCGAGGACGGTGTTCGGCACCTGAAGTCCATGGACCACCGCAGCCGAATATCCGCAGAACACCCAGTTGGGATGCAGCAGCCCAAGCGTGCGAATCGTGCGAATGGCGCGCTCGCGAACGGACGCGGTCTCGAAAGCGTCCCTTCGTCCGTACATCCCCCTGAAAGGGGATGCAAGCTCGCCTTTTGCGAGCCGGCGGCGCAGCAGGACTTCTTCGGCATGGCTCGAGGGGGTCAGCCATAACCCCTGCGCTTCCGCTCGGTTGAGGCGAGCGGACATGCTGTCGGCGGCCTTGCCCAGAAGCATCACCCTTTTGGTCCCATCAATCAGTGTCCATAGCTGCGCTCGGACTGACATCCGCTGGCGCATTCGTACGGCTGCCTCAACCGTACTGCCGGAAGGGGCGGTTTGCCCTGTCACTCTTCAATCCGAAAACTGACCGGGCAGGTGATGCGCGATGGAGGTGCGTGCGTAATTCGGCGAACGGTTGAATATGGCGGGCAGGCGTACGGAGGGCGCGGAGTTTTCCACAGCCCGAACGGATGTTATCCACATGCGCCGATGCCCGTCCGCGCCGAAGCCCGCCCGCGCCGATGCCCGGCCGCGCCGATGCCCGGCCGCGACGAAGCCCGCCCGCGCCGATGCCCGGCAGCGCTTCGGCGATTGCCCCGGCAAACTGAAGAGGCGTCCCGATCGGATGCCGTTGTGGCGTACTCGTCGAGACATACCCGAAGTCACGATATGCGCATCGATTTGGTGATTTTGGTTATATCTCGCTGGATAGGGAAGGTCGGAAAGGGCAATTCCGCTATACTTTGCACCCATGGGCGATTGGCGCAACGGTTAGCGCAGGTGCTTTACACGCACAAGGCTGGGGGTTCGAATCCCTCATCGCCCACCATGAACCGAAGACGCGGGGGCGGTTTCGCCCTCGCGTTTTTTGTCTATGATGGTGAGGACCGACACGCACCGCGAGAAAGGCTGCCATGAGCGACTTCGATCTCTCGAACTATCCCGTCCTCCCCGCCGACCCCACCGGAGAGTTGCGCGAAAAGCTCGGACGCGTGAAGTACGTCTTCACCGATTTGGACGCCACCATGCTCGCGCCCGGTTCCTGCGCCTTGTCGGACAACGAGGGGAATCCGAGCACGGCGCTGGTGGAGGCGATCGTGGCGCTCAAGCGCGCGGGCGTGGAGATCATCCCGTGCTCCGGCCGCGCTCGTGTGATGATGCACGAGGATTCGCGCATCCTGGGCTTCAACTCCTACATCGGCGAGATGGGCGGCCTGCTCATGCTCGATCTCAAGGCGAACAAGTGGGAGTACTTCACTGGGGACATGCCCTACGACCCCGATTGCGGCCTCACCCCGCATCAGGTGATTGAGCAAGCGGGCGTCTGCCAGGGCATCATCGACCGCTGGCCCGGTCGCATCGAGTATCACAACGACATGGCAAACGGCATCAAATATCGAGAGGTCACGGTCGGCATGCGCGGTGAGGTGCCCGACGATCAGGCCCAGGCCATGATCGACGTTGCGGGTCTCGGTCTGGTGTGGGGCAACAACGGCTACCTGACCCATGTCTCCAAGCCCACCACGTTGGAGCTTGGTGAGGACGGTCCCGGTCGTGCGTTCAATATCATGCCCGCCGGCCTCAACAAGGGCCGTGGCATCGAGCGCTTTTGCGAGCTTCGCGGTATCGACCGCTCGGAGACCCTCGCCATCGGCGACTCGGAGTCCGATTTCCTGGCTGCCCCGTATGTGGGAACCTTCGTGTGCGTGGAGAACGCCCTCAAGGACCCCGCCACGCCCGCGCTCATCGCCGAGAACGACAACGTCTACATCACGCGCGGCAAGATCGTCGATGGTTGGGTGTATATGGCGAAGGCCCTGTTGGCGGCCCGCGCATAGGTGCGAAAGCGCATGACGGGAGGAACCATGAGAGATTGCGAGCGCCCCATCGGCGTGTTCGACTCCGGGCTGGGTGGTCTCACGGTTGCGCGGTGCATCGCCACCTCGCTGCCGCATGAGTCGATTTACTACGTGGGAGATACCAAGCGGTGCCCCTACGGCGTGCGCCCCGAGGAGGAGGTGCGCTCCTTCGTGCTGCAGGCGGGCAGGTGGCTCGCCGAGCACGAGGTCAAGATCATGGTGATCGCGTGCAACACCGCCACCGCGGCGGGTCTGCGCATCGCTCAGCAGGTGCTGCCCGTGCCGGTGATCGGCGTGATCGCGCCGGGCGCACGCGCCGCCATCAACTCCACGCGCACGCGCAAGGTGGGCGTTCTCGCCACGCCGCTCACCGTTCGAACCGGCGCCTACACGCGCGCCATCCAGGATCTGGATGCGGGCGTGGACGTGTACGGATGTCCCGCCCCGAGTTTTGTCGAGATCGTCGAGCATGAGCTCGCCACCGGCGCCCACCTGCAGGAGCGCTGGCTGCAAAATGGGGACATCTTCGACACGCCCGAGAATCGCATGGAGGTCGAGCGCACGCTCGCGCCCATCGTCAACGGCGGGGCGCAGGTGGACACCGTGGTGCTCGGATGCACGCATTTTCCGCTGCTCGCGGGTCCGATTTGCCATGCGCTCGGTCCGGATGTCCGCGTGGTGTCCTCGGCGGAGGAGACGACGCGCGAACTCGAGGACATCTTGAGCCGCCGCGATCTGCTCGCGCCCCAGACGGTGCAGCCGGAGCACCGCTTTGCCACGACTTCGGACAACATCGCCGAGTTCGCCGCTGCGGGCAGCTTCATCTTCGGGCGGCCCCTCAAGAGCATCGAGCACATCTCGCTCGACGAGCTCCGAGGCCTGTAACGTCTCAATTGGTGCCAGGCACCGATTGAGACTTTCCTCGAGCAATCGGGGGCAGGCGCCAATCGCTCTTGTCTCACCTCGAGGACAGGTCCCAATCGCCCATGGGGACCGTGGATGAGAAGCTGGACCGCCCGGCATTCGACACCAATTTTGAAAGGAACACGTTCCATGGAACATATGATGATCGACCGCGCCAACGGTCGTGCGGCAAACCAGATGCGCGCGGTCAACCTCACCCGTGATGTGCTGAAGCACGCTTTGGGCTCTTGCTTGGTCGAGTTCGGCGACACCAAGGTACTGTGCGCCGCCACCATCGAGGAGGGCGTGCCCGGCTGGCGCAAGGCGAGCCATCAGGGCTGGGTCACGGCGGAATATGCCATGTTGCCCGCTTCGACCAATCGACGTACGCGTCGTGAGACGAACAACCGCAAGGGCCGCTCCATGGAGATCGAGCGCCTGATCGGTCGCAGCTTGCGCACCGTTGTGAACATGAAGTCCCTGGGTGAGCACACTGTCACCGTGGATTGCGATGTCATCCAGGCTGATGGCGGGACCCGCACGGCGAGTGTCACCGGCGCATGGGTTGCCCTGCACGACGCGCTCATGGCCTGGGTCGAGGCCGGCAAGATCGCCCGCTTGCCGCTGACGGGCCAGGTCGCCGCCGTGTCCATGGGTCTGGTCGATGGCTGCGAGCTGCTTGACCTCGACTATTCCGAGGACAGCCACGCCGAGGTGGACATGAACCTCGTGGCCACGGACGCCGGCGAGATCATCGAGATTCAGGGCACCGGTGAGCAGACGCCGTTCGACCGTGCCCGCTTGAACCGCCTGCTCGACCTCGGTGAGCTCGGCATCAAGCAGCTCATCGACCTGCAAAACGACGTTACTGCTTTCCGCGATTAGCGGGTTTTCTGCCGATGTGCATTTGGGGACGGGTGCGTTTTACACATCGGCGAGGCGGCTCGTTTGCAGCCCGCGTGGGCCGCAGCGGGTGTGCAGTTTGCACCCGTCCCCAATTACACATCGAGAGGAAGGCCCCCTATGGCACTAGAGAAGATCGACATCGAGACCCTGGACCCCAAGCGCACCATCGTGGTCGCCACGGGCAACGCCCATAAGCTGACCGAGATCGAGGCGATCTTGAGCCGAGTCCTGCCCGACGTTCGCTTTGTGGCGCTCGGCCAGCTGGGAGATTTCGAAGACCCCGAGGAGAACGGCACCACGTTCGTCGAGAATGCGATCATCAAGGCCGAGGCTGCCGTCGCGGCGACGGGCCTGGCGGCCATCGCAGATGACTCCGGTTTGGTGGTGGATGCGCTCGATGGCGAGCCCGGGGTGTATTCCGCGCGCTACGCCGGCACCCATGGCGACGACGAGGCCAACAACGCGAAGCTCCTCGACAAGATGCACGAGGTGGCGGACGCCGACCGTACGGCGCGCTTCATGAGCGTCGTGGCGCTCATCGACGCCGCCGGCTGCGTCCTCACGGGCACGGGGGCCTGCGAGGGCATGATCGCGCGCGAGGGTCGCGGGAGCTTCGGCTTTGGCTACGACCCGTTGTTCCTGCCCACCGATACGCCCGGCAAGACCATGGCCGAGCTCACGCCCGGGGAGAAGAACGCCATCAGCCATCGCTTCCACGCGCTCGAAGACCTGTCTGCCCAGCTCACGACTGCGGGCGGCGCTCAAGCGCAGGAGTGCTAGCCCATGCGCGCCGTCATTCAGCGCGTTGAGCGCGCGAGCGTGACAATCGCCGGGGACGTCGTGGGCAAGATCGGCGCCGGGTATCTGATCTTGCTCGGCGTCGGTCATGACGATACCCGAGCTGAGGCGGATAAGCTCTGGGGCAAGATCTTCGCCCTGCGCATTAACGATGACGAGGAGGGCAAGACGAACCTCTCGCTTCCCGATGTGGGCGGCGAGGTCCTGGTGGTCTCTCAGTTCACGCTGTTCGCCAATTGCAGGAAGGGTCGTCGCCCCTCCTTCGTCGAGGCCGCGCCGCCGACACAGGCCACCGAGCTCTATGAGTACTTCGTCGACCTCGTCCGCGCTGATGTGGGACGTGTCCAGACGGGCCGTTTTGGCGCCGATATGCAGGTCGCGCTGGTGAACGACGGGCCTTTCACCATCGTCCTCGACACCGATGAGCTCTAACTCGAATAACGAGCCGCCATCCGATCCGTCATCCGAGCCGCAATGGCGATTGCTCGCCATTGCCTATGGCTGCCTCCGAGATTGCCTATGGAATTCTTCCCGTCCGCGGTCCCCAATTGGAAGAAGTCCATAGGCGATTTTCAAAGAGGCGTAGGCAATCTTTTGCCGGTTGTGGGTAATCCGCCCTCGGCATAGGCAATCCCCATCCTCGGACATGGGCAATCCTGGGCGCATGCCCGATACGGCCTTGAGCGAGGCCTTGACTCCCTGCTATACTCCAATGCGTTTGTCTATCTTGGGCGCATTCTGTCTATACGGCGCCCTGCTGGAGGCCATAGCATGGAAGAGATGGAAGTCAATCACGTCGCGGAGATCCAGGAGAAGCTGACCGGGATGGTCGGCGACCGCGTGAAGGTCAAGGCCAATATGGGCCGTACGCGCGTTATCGAGCGCATGGGCGTCATCAAGAACGTGCATCCCGCCGTTTTCATCATCGAGGTCGATGAGCGTCGCGGCCGCAAGTCCCGCCAGTCGTACCAATACGTCGACGTGCTGACCGGCACCGTCGAGCTGTTCGACCCCGAGACCGGCGAGCACATCTTCACCCCGCTCGGCACGCAGCTCGAGGAGCACTAAATGCCCGCGCCGAACCCCGCGTTCGACCCGCTGCGCGCGGCGGGCGTCCGCGCCGAAGCCCCCCAGGGCCGCTTCATGCTCATCACCGCCCCGGCGAAGATCAACCTCTATCTGGGCGTTCACGAGCAGGTGGATGAGGAGGGCTACCACGGTGTCGACACGGTCATGACGACGTTGGACATCGCCGATACCCTCGCAATCGCGCCGTCCGATCGCCTCATGGTCAAGACGGTCCCGGAGGCTGATTTCCCGCAGGAGAGCAACAGCGCCTACAAGGCTGCCGTCGCGATGGGGGAGGCCTTTGGCCGCGAGCCGAACTTCGCGATTCTCATCGACAAGCACATTCCCATTCGCGCGGGCCTGGGTGGCCCGTCCACCGACGCCGCCGCAACCATCATGGGCATCTGCCGGTACTGGGGCGTCGATCCGCGCGATGAGCGCATCGACGCGGTGGCGCGCTCGATCGGCGCGGACGTTCCGTTCTTCCTCTACGGCCCGCCCGCGCACCTCGATGGTCGCGGGGATACGATGCGCGAGATGTTCCGACCTCTCACCGGAACTCCGGTCGCGCTGGTCAAGCCCATGACGGGCGGCGTCTCCACCGTCGAGGCCTATCGCCGCTTCGACGAGAGCCCACAGCCCGCGGGCGAGCTCGAGCCCATGCTCGACGCCATGCGCTCCCACGACGAGGACGCCATTTTCGGGCATGTCTCGAACAACCTCGCCCCGGTGGCGCGCGATCTGTGCCCCGAGATCGGCGAGATCCTCGATTGGCTGCGCGAGCAGCCGGACGTCCGCGCGGTCGATGTCTGCGGATCCGGCGCCACCGTCTTCGCGGTCTGCAACACCCAGATGGCCGCCGAGAAGATCGGCATCGCGGCGATGAACGACCATGGGTGGTGGGCGCAAGCTGCGAAGATGGAGAAATGTGGACCTTTTATCGCCGTGGGGTAGCGCCAAGGGAAATCTTCTGATACTATAACCAAGCTTTCGGGTTGTGGCTCAGCTTGGTAGAGCACCGCGTTCGGGACGCGGGGGTCGCTGGTTCAAATCCAGTCAACCCGACCATTGCATTGCAAAGGGTCGCCTTAGGGCGGCCCTTTTTGCGTTCGGCCCTTCTTGCGTCCTCGGCGCTCGTCCGGCGGCGTTCGCCCCGTTCGCCCCGCGTCGTATGTCCCGCGGCGTTCGTCCCCATAGGTGCGGTGGCGCGGGATTATCTCCCAGCGGGCCCAGAAATACCCCATACGCCGCTTACCGACTCTTAACCGAACGGCGCCCGCGCCCGTGTAGAATTGTCAAATGTTGTGCAGAGTCGTGATGGCGGGTTATACTCTTTCGAGCTAGCGCGCGGCGCATATCGCGCACGTCACGCCATACGGAAATTTTCTGGAGGAAATGGTATGTTCCCTAAAGGTTTTGAGTGGGTTGTCATCCTCATCGTCGTCCTGCTGATCTTCGGCCCCAAGAACCTGCCGAAGCTCGGTAAGTCCCTGGGCAAGACGGTTAAGAACATCCGTGAGGGCATGTCCGGTGACGACGAGCAGCAGGCCGAGGAGGCCGAGGTCGTCGAGGACGACGAGGTCGCCCAGCTCGAGGCTCAGCTCGCCGAGGCCAAGGCCAAGAAGGAAGCCGCGGCCGCCAAGGACGCCGAGTAACCCGCGTACACAAGGGTTGATCGCGGCCGGTTGACCCGCCAGGGTCCGCCGGTCGCTTTGCTGTTATTTCTGCACACACACGCTAAGAGGGGATCGTCGCATGGACGTAAGCCAGATCGTACTGACCGCTGAGGGCCGCAAGAAACTCGAGGAGGAGCTTGCGTATCTCGAGGGCGAGAAGAGTCGTGAGATCGTCGAGCACATCAAAGAGGCCCGTGCATTCGGCGACCTTTCCGAGAACGCCGAGTACGATGCCGCAAAGGAGGACCAGGCTCGCAATGCCGCCCGCATCGCCGAGATCCGCGCCACCCTGGCCAACGCTCAGGATGCCGTTGCCGGCTCCAGCATGATCGTCTCCATCGGCAGTGTCGTCACGCTGATCGACGGCGAGGGCGAGGCCTCCGACTTCACTATCGTCGGTACCACCGAGACCAACGTTCTCGAGCACAAGATCTCCAACGAGTCCCCGGTCGGGCGCGCCATCATCGGTCACGGTGAGGGCGAGAGCGTCGAGGTCGTGCTTGCAAACGGCAAGACGCGCGTCTACACCATCGCCAAGATCTCGCGCTAGGGTTCGTTCGGATCCTAGCGCGCAACTCCGCTCCTTGACGCCGCATGGCGCCAGGGGGCGGTTTTCGTTTGAAGCCCCTTCGCGGTACGCCTGATGAGCGATTGCCGTGTCGAAGAACAGCCGGGCCAGGGTCCGGCACCACGAGAGGAGTCACCGAGATGGCCGAGAACCTCGAAGCCGCCGAGGCAGCCAACATCCTGAACGACGAGCGCGCCCGTCGCCTCGCCGACCGCGCCGCGCTGTACGCCGCCGGCAAGAACCCCTATCCGGAGCGTTCTTCCGTGACCGATCACGCCGCCGACCTGCTCGGGCGCTATGAGCACCTCGCCAACGAGGAGGTCGCCCCTGAGACCGTCACCATCGGCGGTCGCGTGGTCGCCAAGCGCGGTCAGGGCAAGATCATGTTCATCGTCGTGCGCGACCCTTCCGCCGACATCCAGCTCTTCTGCCGCGTGAACGATGTGGAGGAGGAGTCCTGGGAGGTCCTGAAGGAGCTCGACCTCGGCGATATCGTGCAGGCTACCGGCCAGGTGACGCGCACCAAGCGCGGTGAGCTGTCCGTCGCCCCGCGCACCGCCCAGCTGCTGTCCAAGGCGGTCCGCCCGCTGCCCGAGAAGTTCCACGGCCTCTCCGACAAGGAGACTCGCTATCGCCAGCGCTACGTCGACCTCATCGTGAACGAGGATGTGCGCGAGACCTTCCGCAAGCGGTCCGCCATCGTCTCCGCCTTCCGCCGCTACATGGAGGACAACGGCTACATGGAGGTCGAGACCCCCATCCTGCAGTCCATTCAGGGCGGCGCCACCGCCAAGCCGTTCATCACGCACTTCAATGCGCTGAACCAGGAGAACTACCTGCGCATCGCCACCGAGCTGCATCTCAAGCGCCTGCTCGTGGGCGGTTACGAGCGCGTGTTCGAGATCGGCCGCATCTTCCGCAACGAGGGCATGGACCTCACCCACAACCCCGAGTTCACCACCATGGAGGCCTATCGCGCCTATTCCGACCTCGAGGGCATGAAGAAGCTCGCCGAGGGCGTCATCAAGGCCGCCGCGCGTGCCATCGGTCTCGAGGGCATGATCGACTACCAGGGCCAGGCCATCGACTTGTTCTCCCCGTGGGCGAGCCGCCCCATGACCGAGATCGTCTCCGACGTGCTTGGCCGCGAGGTCACGCTCGACACGCCCGTCGAGGAGCTCCGCGCCGCCTGCGACGAGCGCGACATCGAGTACAAGCCCGAGTGGGCCGCCGGCAAGCTCATCGCCGAGCTCTATGACGAGCTGGGTGAGGACACCATCGTGAATCCGACTTTCGTGTACGACTACCCCGTCGAGGTCTCGCCGCTCGCCAAGCGCAATGAGGACGACCCGCGCCTCACGCACCGATTCGAGCTGGTCATCGCCGGTCATGAGTACGCCAATGCGTTCTCCGAGCTGAACGATCCCGTCGATCAGGCCGAGCGCTTCGCCGCGCAGATGGCCGAGAAGGCCGGCGGCGACGACGAGGCCATGGAGTACGACGAGGACTACGTGCGCGCCCTCGAGTACGGCATGCCCCCGGCGGGCGGCATCGGCATCGGCATCGACCGCGTTGTCATGCTGCTCACCAACTCCACGTCCATCCGCGACGTCCTGCTGTTCCCGCACATGAAGCCCGAGAAGGGCTCCAAGTCCGGTGCTGCTGCCGCCAAGGCGTCCCAGATGGCAGAGGCCGCGGGTGTCGCGAGCCCGTTCGTCGCGCCCATGAAGCCCACGAACGACTACTCCAAGGTCGTCGTCGAGCCGCTGTTCGAGGACTTCGTGGACTTCGACACCTTTGCCAAGAGCGATTTCCGCGCGGTCAAGGTCAAGGACTGCGTGGCCGTGCCCAAGTCCAAGAAGCTCCTGAACTTCACCCTGGACGACGGCACCGGCACCGATCGCACCATCCTCTCCGGCATCCACGATTACTACGAGCCGGAGGACCTGGTGGGCAAGACGCTCATCGCCATCACCAACCTGCCCCCGCGCAAGATGATGGGCATCCCGAGCTGCGGCATGATCATCTCCGCCGTGCACGCCGAGGCCGAGGGCGAGGAGACCCCCGAGCGCCTCAACGTGCTGATCGTGGATGATTCCATCCCGGCAGGCGCCAAGCTGTACTAAATCGGGTCCTTGCCGCTCGCCGTCGCCGAGCACTGGCCGAAATCAAACACCTCAATTTAGGGACAGTCCCTAAATTGAGGTCGCGCCGTGAACTTGAGGTTGACGCAGGATACTGAATGGCCTTCGAGCGCTGGCCGAAATCAAACGAAAGTCACGTTTCCATCCCTGGAAACGTGACTTTTGTTATGCGTCGGCGGGATGGGGCGACTCCAGACGCCCCGGCGCAGGGTGCGGTCGGTCTGGGGCCGATTTCAGCCGCCGGACACAGGGGAGGGCCTCTCGTCGAGTGCGGGCTGGTTTCCTCGGCTGAACTCTGGGAATATATAAGCTGTATGCTCAAAGTCCGTACCAGACGCTCCAAGGAGGCACCATGGACTACAAGATCACTGGCTACGAGCCCGCCAAGCTGTTCCATTACTTCGAGGAGATCAGCGCCATCCCGCGCGGCTCCGGCAACGAGAAGCAGATCAGCGACTACCTGGTGGCGTTCGCCAAGGACCACGGCCTGTGGGTCTACCAGGACGACGTCCACAACGTGATCATCAAGAAGGCGGCTTCCGCCGGCGCCGAGGACAAGCCCGCTGTGATGCTGCAGGGCCACATCGACATGGTCTGTGACAAGCTCGGCACCGTCGAGCACGACTTCGAGAAGGACGGCATCGACCTCGTTGTGACCGACGGCGTCCTCACCGCCAACGGCACCACCCTCGGTGCCGACAACGGCATCGCCGTCGCGCTCATGCTCACCGTACTCGACGACGACTCCCTGGCCCACCCGGCCCTCGAGTGCGTTTTCACCACGGATGAGGAGTCCGGCCTCGTTGGTGCCGAGACCCTCGACAAGTCCCAGATCGACGCTCGCATCATGATCAACCTCGACTCCGAGGAGGAGGGCGTGGCAACCGTGAGCTGCGCCGGCGGCGTCGTGGTCACCTACACCCGCCCCATCACCCGCGAGCACAAGTCCGGCAGCGTCCTCACGCTTGAGATCTCCGGCCTGCTGGGCGGCCACTCCGGTGCCGACATCCACCTCGAGCGCGGCAACGGCAACCTCATCATGGCTCGCATCGTCGAGCGCCTCATGATCGCCGGCGCCCCCGCCCTCGTGAGCTTCAACGGCGGCACCAAGGACAATGCCATCAACCGCGAGTGCAAGGCGGCCCTCGTCTATGCCGACCATGCCGCCGCCGAGGAGGGCGCAAAGCTCGCCCAGGGCATCATCGATGCCGTTTCCGCCGAGCTCGAGACCTACGACCCCGGCTTCACCTGCACCCTCGCCATTGCCGACGGCGTCGAGGTCGAGGCCATCGACGAGGATACCGCCCTCGCCTTCGTGCGCGCCATTCGCTTGGCCCCGAACGGTGTGATGCGCCGCAACCTCGCGGCCGACGGTGCCGTTGACGTCTCCTCCAACATCGGCGTGGTCGCCACATCCGATGACGAGGCCAAGATCTTGCTGTCCCCGCGTTCCTCCATCACCTCCTTGCAGGAGGAGTTCAAGGACCGTCTGCAGACGCTCGCCGATGTCCTTGGCTTCAATGCCAAGTTCGAGTTCGAGTACCCGGGTTGGAGCTACGCCGAGCACTCCCCGGTGCGCGACGTCTTCCTCGAGAGTTATCGCGAGCTGTTCGGCACCGAGCTGCGTATCGAGTCCATCCACGCTGGCCTCGAGTGCGGCCTGTTCGCCGAGGCCCTCGATGGCCTGGACGCCATCGCCGTCGGCCCGACCCTGAAGGACGTCCACACGCCCGACGAGTCCATGGAGCTCGCCTCCTCCGAGCGTTTCTACACCCTGCTCGTGGATGTTCTCGCCCGCCTCGCCGCCTAGTGTCTCAATTGGGGACAGGTACAAATTGAGCCGTCTTCCCTAGTGATGCGAAATGCCCGCAGCGATGAAGTTCGCTGCGGGCATTTTTGTGCACATGGCCTTTGTGGAAGTGAAGTCGAGGCGGGGGGGTCCCTGTCTGATCGTCGCCGTAGCGTCGCATGCCGGCCTTACCACACGGTGAACGGGGCGTTCTCAGTGCTCCAGTGGATATCGCGGATGTAGTCGCGTACGCCGCATGCGTCCTTGGCCTCGAACAGCTCGAGGATCCGTCGGTGCTCCGCATTGGCCTTGCGTAGCAGCTCCCGGGCTGTTTCCTGCTCGACCGCGCCGTAGTCGCGCTTGATGAAGTTGTGCTCCATCTGGTCGATGAGCTTGAGAAGGCGCTCGTTGCCGCACCGTTGCGCATAGGCATGGTGGAATTCGCGCTGGATGTCGTCGTATTTGGTGATCAGCCCGCTCTCGATGGCGAGGTCCATCGAGCCCACGTGGAAGCGCAGCTGCGCAAGGTCGGACTCGGAGAGCAGGGGGCAGGCGAGGTGCGCCGCCTCTCCATCGAGCGGTCCCATGATCTGGAAGACCTCGATGGCGTTCTGCCGGTCGAACCCGCGGACGCGGAACCCGCGGCGAGGCTGGTTGTCCAGGTAGCCGTCGCTCGCGAGCTGGATGAGGGCCTCGCGCACCGGTGTGCGTGACACGCCCATGGCGTCGCAGATGGTCTGCTCGCTCACGCGGTCACCCGCCGACAGCTCGCCCGACTCGATACGCGCGGCGATGTATTCGTACACGTGCTCCTTGAGTGGTCGCTGCAGGGCAACCATGGGGTTCTCCTTTGCTTGATATGCATAACGTATGCAATGGCTATTCTGTTTATATCAATACCATAAAGATGGTATCTAGCTGGCAATATGTGAAAACTATCCATTTAGATACGTTCACCGGAGAAAACCGACCGTTCAAATTGTATACAATATACAAAACGAATGCACAGACGTAGGATTGAGGCAACGAAAGGGGATAGGCCCCGAAGCACCCAAAGGAGGGTCATCATGACCAAGTTCAGCCACGTCATCATCCGTCGTCCCGGCAAGTCCCTCAGCAACGGCATCACCAGCGCCCCCGAGCTCGGTCAGCCCATCTACGAGCGCGCCATCGAGGAGCATTACGACTACGAGCACGCGCTCGAGCAGTGCGGCGTCGACGTCACCGTCCTGCCCGCCCTCGAGGAGTACCCGGACAGCGTCTTCGTCGAGGACCCTGCGGTGATTACCCGTTGCGGCGCCATCATCACCAATCCCGGCGCCGATTCCCGCAACGGCGAGAAGGGCGAGATCGAGCCCGCCGTCCGCCGCTTCTTCGACGACGAGCACGTCAAGCACATCGAGGCCCCCGGCACGCTCGACGGCGGCGACGTCATGATGGTCGGCGACCACTTCTACGTCGGCCGCTCCGCCCGCACCAACGAGGAGGGCATCCGTCAGTTCTGCGAGATCCTCGAGGGTTGGGGCCTGTCCGGCTCCGAGGTCCCGCTGGAAGAAGTCCTGCACCTCAAGACCGGCGTGAACTACATCGAGGACAACAACATGCTCGTGTCCGGCGAGTTCATCGACAAGCCCGATTTCGCCGATTACAACAAGATCGTCGTCCCGGAGGAGGAGGCCTACGGCGCCAACTGCATCTGGGTCAACGGCACCGTGATCGTGGCCGAGGGTTACCCGACCGTTCTCAAGGCCGTTCAGGACCTGGGCTACAAGACTCTCGTCGTGGACACCTCCGAGTATCGCAAGGTCGACGGCGGACTCTCCTGCATGTCCCTGCGTTTCTAAGCGGACATCTCCCGTTATGGCCCGGCCGTCCCGCCCGCGCTCCTGAGTTCAGGAGCGGACGGGACCCCGGGCCGTGCCCTCTCGAAAGGAGGCGTCAATGAGCAAGGCCCCTGCCAAGGCCGCACGTCCCGTCAATGAGGAGATCATCGACCCCAACGGCCTCGACTTGTTCCGACTCACCATGATGGTGATCACCGCGAGCATCTGCGGCGGCATCTTCTCCCTGGCGGGCGACATGGCCGCCGGATGTGCGAACACCGGCGCGGTCATCATCTCGTGGCTCATCTGCTTCGCGGGCGTATTCGCGCTCATGATGGTGTTCAACGGCCTGTCCCAGGCGCGCCCGGACCTCACGGGCGGAATCTACGCCTACGCCGCCGCCGGGTTCGGCGAGTATGTGGGCTTCAACTCCGCCTGGGGATACTGGATCAGCGCCTGCCTGTCCAACGTCAGCTTCGCCCTGCTGCTGTTCAGTGCGCTCGGGTATTTCTTCCCGGCATTCGGTGCGGGAAATAACGTGCTGTCCATCGTGTGCGCGAGCATCTTCCTGTGGGTGCTCACGGCGCTCGTGCTGCGCGGCGTGAAGGAGGCGGCGGGCATCAACACCATCGTGACGCTCGCCAAGCTCGTGCCCCTCGGTTTGTTCGTCCTCTCCATCATCTTGCTCGGCAAGTTCGACTCCGCCATCTTCATGGACAACTTCTGGGGTGAGCCCGCCGGCCCGGACTTCGGCACCCAGGTGGTGTCGACGATGATCGCGCTCGTGTGGGTGTTCACCGGCATCGAGGGCGCGGTGGTCATCTCCGGCCGCGCCAAGTACGTCCGCGACGTCGGCCGCTCCACCACGCTCGGATTCGCCGCTGTCTTCATCCTTTACTTCATCATCTCTATGCTCTCACTGGGCGTCATGCCCCGCGCCGAGATGGCACAGCTGGCAACCCCCTCCATGGCCGGCATCCTCGAGCATGCCATCGGTCCCGTGGGCGCGGCGATCGTGAACCTCGGCGTCATCCTGTCGCTCGTCGGAGCCATGCTCGGATACGTGATCATCGCCTCCGAGACGCCGTTCGAGGCCGCGCGCCAGGGCTCGTTCCCGCTCGCGTTCGCCAAGACGAACAGGGCCGGCGCCCCCGTCGTGACGGTCCTCGTGAGCTCGAGCATCACGCAGCTGTTCCTCATCCTGTCCGCCGTCGCGGCGAGCACCTATCAGTTCTTCTACACGTGCGCGGTCAATACGATCTTGATCCCGTACGTGTGCTCGGCGGCGTACTACATGGTGATTGGATGGAAGAAGGAGCATCTCGACGGCCCGCACGCCCCCAGCGTGCGGACGGCCCGCATCTTCGGCACGCTCGGATTCATCTATACGCTGTTCCTGGTGTGGTCCACCGGACTGCAGGGCGTCATGATCACGACGATCCTGTTCGCCCCCGCCATCGTGATGTACGCGATAGGCGAGCGCGACCGCGGCAAGCCGGTCCTGCCGCGCACGAGCGACAAGGTCATCGCGGTCATCGTGGTGGTGTTGGCGATCGTATCCTTGTACCTGCACTTCTCGGGCATCTCGCCCATCGTGTAGGTTCGACCGGCATCCGCTCCGGCCCCGCTTTTCCTGGGCTGCGCGACGCATCATCGGCCCCAATGGCAGGCATCGTCCGCCACTGGGGCCGTTGCCATTTGGGCGAGGTGCGGTTTGGGAGTTTGTGTGCCCGGCACGCCTCGTCCCGACCGGGGCGAGCTCGTCCGGCCGGGACGAGGCGTGCCGAGGCGAGGCCGCCCAGAGCGAGGCTCGCCGCCCCGAAGGTCGCCTGTTGCCAAATGTCACGTTTCTGCCGAATCGGTTATCATGGAGCGCCATTGGGTACACGCTTTTCGATATAACGCCACGAGCATGGACGAGGTAGACGCATGTTGGACCGATTCACAGACCGAGCACGCAAGGTCATGTCCCTTGCCAAGGAGGAGGCGCGCGCTCTCAAGACCTCCAAGGTCGGCACCGAGCACCTGCTGCTCGCGCTGGCCAAGGAGAAGGAGGGCGTGGCCGCCGAGGCCCTGCGCGACCTCGAGATCACATACGAGGACATCCTCGAGCAGCTCAGGGAGATCGTTGCCGCCGCGCCGTCCGAGCCCGAGCAGGAGGACGCCAAGCTCGCTTTCACGCCGCTCGTGATCTCGGTCATGGAGAAGAGCTTCCGCCTGGCGCGCGAGAACAACCAGACCTACGTCTCGACGGAGCACCTGCTGCTCGCCATCGTGAGCGAGGGCAACGGGATGGCCGTGGACATCCTCCGCCGCCTGGGGGTTTCCGCCGCCAGCGTGCGCGGCGCCGTCGAGAGGCTCACCGCCAAGGACCAAGGCGGCCAGCGGCCCCTGGCGGGCGCGGGCTCCGGCCGACCGGGCGCGGGACTGCCGTTCTTCAGCGGAGGCGCCCAAGGTCAGGCGGGCGGCAAGCCCGAGAGCATGCTCGCCCAGTTCGGCACAAACCTCACGCAGGAGGCCCGGGAGGGCAAGCTCGACCCGGTCATCGGTCGCGAGAGGGAGATTTCCCGCATGATGGAGATCCTCTCGCGCCGCACCAAGAACAACCCGCTCATCTTGGGCGACCCCGGCGTGGGCAAGACCGCCATCGTGGAGGGGCTGGCCCAGGAGATCGCCGCCGGCAACGTTCCGGAGAACCTCATGGGCCAAAACGTCTGGACGCTCGACCTGCCCGGCCTGGTCGCGGGCGCGAAGTATCGCGGTGAGTTCGAGGAGCGCCTCAAGAGCGTGATCGCCGAGGCGACCGAGGCGGACGACATCATCTTGTTCATCGACGAGATGCACACCCTCATCGGCGCCGGTTCCGCGGAGGGCTCCATCGACGCGAGCTCGATGCTCAAGCCGGTCCTCGCGCGCGGCGCCTTTCAGATCATCGGCGCCACCACGGCCGAGGAGTTCCGCAAGTACCTCGCCAAGGACCCGGCGTTCGAACGCCGTTTCCAGGCCATCGACGTGGATGAGCCCAGCGTGCCCGACACCGTCGCGATCCTTGCCAAGCTCGCCCCCAAGTACGAGGAGCACCATCACGTGCGCTACACGCAGGCCGCCCTCGAGGCCGCGGCGAGCCTGTCGGCCCGCTATATCCAGGATCGCTTCCTGCCCGACAAGGCGATCGACCTCGTGGATGAGGCCGGTGCCCGCGCCCGTATCGCGCGCAACAAGGCGCCTGAGTCCGTGCGCGAGGCCGAGGCGCGCGTCGCCGAGCTCAAGGCGGCGGTCGAGGCGGCGAGCGCCGCGGATGACATGAACAGGGCCGCCGAGGCCAAAGAGGGGCAGCAGGCCGCCGAGATCGCCCTGGGTGAGGCCCGCGCCGCGTGGAACGCCGAGCTCGAGGCGAGCCCCGTCGTCATCGACGTGCCCCAGATCGCCGACATCGTGTCCGTGACCTCCGGCGTGCCGGTCTCCTCGCTCACCGAGGACGAGAGCCGCCGTCTGCTCGCCTGCGAGAGCGCGCTCAAGACGCGCATCATCGGTCAGGACGAGGCCGTCGCCGCCGTCGCCAAGGCGATCCGCCGCAGCCGCAGCCCGCTCAAGGACCCGCGCCGCCCGGGAGGCTCGTTCATCTTCCTCGGCCCCACGGGTACGGGCAAGACCGAGCTGGCCAAGACGCTCGCCGAGTACCTGTTCGGCAGCAAGGACGCGCTCATCAGCTTCGACATGTCCGAGTTCGGCAGTCAGTACGAGGTCTCCAAGCTCATCGGCTCGCCCCCGGGTTACGTGGGCCACGAGGAAGGCGGCCAGCTCACCAAGGCTGTTCGTCGCAGCCCGTACTCGGTGGTGCTGTTCGACGAGATCGAGAAGGCGCACCCGGACATCTTCAACATCCTGCTCCAGGTGCTCGACGAGGGTCGCCTGACGGACAGCCAGGGCAAGACCGTCGACTTCCGCAACACGGTCGTCATCATGACGAGCAACGTGGGCGCGCGCGAGATCGCGCGGGACGCGAGCGTGGGCTTCGGCACCGCGGGCGAGGCCGGCCTCACCGCCGACGAGATCCGCAGCCGCGCGATGGGCGAGCTCAAGCGCCTGTTCCGCCCCGAGTTCATCAACCGCGTGGATGACATCGTGGTGTTCCAGAAGCTCCAGGGCGAGAGCCTCACGGCGATCGCCGAGCTGCTCGTGGACGACCTGCGTCAGCGCCTGATCGCGAACGGCATGAACATCGTGCTGACCGACGCCGCGCTCGACAAGATCGTGAAGGAGGGCACCGACCTCACGAACGGCGCCCGCCCGCTGCGCCGCGCCATCCAACGGCTCATCGAGGACCCCTTGTCCGAGGAGCTGCTGGCGGGCGAGTGGAAAGCCGGCGATACCGTGCAGTGCGATGTCGCGGACGGGGAGTTCGTCTTCACGCACATCGCGGGGGAGATTCCGGAGCCCCGCGCGACGGGCGAGCTCGGCGCGGGATTCGATGCCCGGGCGCGTGGGCGCGCCGCGAGCGCCCCGCGGGTCACGAACACCGCCGGCGGCCTCGTCCAATCGGGGGCCGGCGCCCGCTAACCGGCTCGATGCGGATCGGGGCCGCCGTACGCGGCCCCGTAACTTTTCTGCAAATCTGAGATGACGCCCTCGATTCATGCGACAATGGAAGTAGCGTGTGAACCAGCGTGACGTTATGCATTCAAGGGAGGTCCGCCGTGGAGCAGAAGAGCACCGAAGAGCGCATGAAGGAGGCAGTTCGCCTCACCGCCCCCGGGCAGCCGCTGAGGACCGCCCTCGATATGATCATCGCCGGTCACATCGGCGCCCTCATCTGCGTGGGCGACACCGAGGCCGTCCTCGTCGCCGGCAACGACGGCTTCCCCCTGAACATCTCCTTCACGAGCAACCGCCTGTTTGAGCTGTCCAAGATGGACGGTGCGATTGTCATCGACGGCGGGTTGAACAAGATCCTGCGCGCCAATTTCCACCTGAACCCCGACCCGTCTCTCTCTACGAGCGAGACGGGCATGCGCCATCGCACCGCCGCCCGCATGAGCGTCCTCACCGATGCCACGGTCATCTCCGTGTCCGAGCGTCGCGGCGTGGTGAACGTCTACGTTGACGGCAAGTCCTATCAGATTCAGCCGGTCACCGAGATCATGAGCTCGGTCAACCAGCTCGTCTCAACGCTGCAGACCACGCGCTCATCGCTCGACCGCGCGCTTTTGCGCCTCACCGCCCTCGAGCTCGACGACTATGTCACCTTGGCGGATATCACGAGCATCTTCTCGAGTTTCGAGATCATGGAGCAGGCCAAGGTCGAGCTGCGGAACTGCATCGTGAAGCTCGGCAATCAGGGCAAGCTCGTGCAGATGCAGCTCGAGCAGCTCGCCGGCGCCGGCATGGAGATCGAGTACAACCTCATGATCCGCGATTACGCCGCCGATGCCTCCGAGGAGAACGCCGAGCGAGTGCGGCAGGTGTTTTCGTCGATGTCGGCCCAGGACCTCACGAGTCCCAGCAAGGTCGCCATGGCGCTCGGCTTCGAGGATTTGGACGAGGACTCCGTCATGTCGCCGCTCGGCCTGCGCACCCTGTCCCGTGTCTCCGTGGTGCGCGATGGCGTGGCGGAGCGCATCGTGGACGAGTACGGGTCTCTGCAGGATCTTATGGACGACATCAAGAAGGATCCCGACCGCTTGGGCAGCTTCGGCGTCAACAATCCCGCGATCCTCGCGGACTCGCTCGCGCGCATGCACGGCAGCAAGCGCGAGGCCTAGAATCGATCACTTCGACGGGACGGCGCGGATCTCGCGCCGTCCTGCTTTAAGGGGGAGCTATGTGCACAGAGACGGGCGTCCGCACCTGCGCGATCGTCGTCGCCGGGGGTTCCGGGACGCGCTTCGGCAACCCGGGTGGCAAATTGCTGATCGACGTCGCCGGGAAGCCCCTCATCACGTGGACGCTCGAGGCGTTTGACGATGCGGCCCGCGTGAGCCGCATCGTCGTGGTGTGCCCGCCCGCGAAGGTGGATGAGATGCGCCGCGTCGCCGTCGATCCGTATGCGCTCGCGACGCCCATCGAGTTCGCCCCCTCGGGTGCCGAGCGGCAGGACTCCACGCGCAACGGCCTGGCGGCGGTTGCGGGGGACTGCGATATCGTCCTGGTGCACGATGCCGCGCGTCCCCTGATCCTGCCGGAGACCATAGACGCGGCCGTCGACGCGCTCGAGCACGCCGGTCGCCCTTCCAGCGGGTCGCCGTGCGGCCTTGATGGCATGGTGTGCGGCCAGCCTGCGGTTGATACGCTCAAGGTCGTCGACGAGGACGGCTGCTTTGTGCTGACACCTCCTCGCGCGAAGTTTTGGACGGTCCAGACGCCTCAGGTGTTTTGGGTCGATTCCCTGCGGCGCGCCTATGAGTGGCTCGATCGCACGGGCTTTGTGGGCACCGACGATGCGTCCTTAGTCGAGGGCATGGGCGGGCGCGTGCGCGGATTCGATTCCCCGCGCGACAACCTCAAGGTTACGCTGCCCGAGGATCTCGCTCCGGTGGAGGCCGCGTTGCGCGCTCGACTTCGTGGGTGACCATGGGCGAAGCGAAAAAGCGCCGCAGGGTATATCCTTAGCCCGTGCATTTTGTGAGATAAGGGGGCCGCATGGCATCGAATCTGCGAATCGGACATGGATACGACGTGCATCGGCTGGTGGAGGGCCGTCGCTGCATCATCGGCGGTGTCGATATCCCGCACGACAAGGGCCTGCTCGGTCACAGCGACGCCGACGTGCTCGCTCATGCTTTGGCGGATGCGATTCTCGGCGCCTGCCGCGGAGGGGACATCGGGAAGCTGTTCCCCGATACGGACCCTGCGTACGCCGGCGCTGATTCGCTCAAGTTACTCGCGGCCGTGATGGGCCATGCGCGCGGCCTCGGCTACGAGTTCGTGGATGCCGACTGCACCATTGCCTGCCAGGAGCCCAAGATCGGCCCGCATCGCGAGGCTATGCGCGAGAATCTCGCGAAGGCCGTCGGCTGTCCGGTCGAGAACATCGGCGTCAAGGCCACGACCACCGAGAAGCTCGGTTGGGAGGGCGAGGGGGAGGGCATTGGCGCCTGGTCCGTCTGCCTCCTCGAGCGATGTAGCTAAGGGAATCGCCGCCCGGCGATTCGGCAGCTCGCCTTTTGACGTTCGAGTGGATTTCCTTGTCCGACGAGGCGAAAGTCCCCGCTTCTGCAAGGTGCCCCGCTCATATAGACTATTCAAGGACGATAGCGACGTGGGCGAGGCGGTGCGTTTCGTCTAATGCGAGTTCCGCACGAGCCGGAGCGCCCAGCGGGCGCTCCGTGCGAGCCAGGACTGTTTGAGCAGTGGATGAAACGCACCGCCTCGCCTTGCGAGGAGAGACTCATGAAGATCTACAACAGCGCCACGCACCAAAAAGAGGACTTCCGTCCCATCGAGGAGGGCAAGGTCCGCATGTACGTGTGCGGCCCCACCGTCTACGACAACATCCACATCGGCAACGCCCGCACCTTCATCAGCTTCGACGTGATCCGCCGCTGGCTTATCGCGAGCGGCTACGAGGTCACGTTCGCCCAGAACCTCACCGACGTGGATGACAAGATCATCAACCGCGCAAACGAGCAGGGCCGCACGGCCGAGGAGGTCGCGACCGAGTTCTCCGACAAGTTCATCGGCGTCATGCGCGCCGCCAACGTGCTCGACCCGGATGTGCGCCCCCGCGCCACCAAGGAGATCGGCGCCATGATCGGCATGATCAAGACGCTGATCGAGGGCGGCCATGCCTATGCGGCCGACAACGGCGATGTGTACTTCTCCGTGCGCAGCGACCCCAATTACGGCGAGGTCTCCGGCCGCAACATCGACGACCTCATGGTGGGCGCCCGCATCGAGGAGAACGAGGACAAGCGCGACCCGCTGGACTTCGCCCTGTGGAAGGCCGCCAAGCCCGGTGAGCCCTCTTGGAAGAGCCCATGGGGCGAGGGTCGTCCCGGCTGGCACACCGAGTGCGCCGCCATGGTCCACCGCTACCTGGGCACCCCCATCGATATCCACGGCGGCGGCTCCGACCTCGCCTTCCCGCACCACGAGAACGAGTGCGCCCAGGCAACCTGCGCTTGGCACGAGGGCTTCTCCAACACCTGGATGCACACGGGCATGCTGCTCGTGGACGGTGAGAAGATGAGCAAGAGCCTGGGCAACTTCTTTACCCTGGCAGAGGTGCTCGAGAGGCACTCCGCCGCCGCGCTGCGCCTGCTCATGCTGCAGACTCACTACCGCAGCCCGCTCGACTTCTCCTGGGAGCGCCTCGAGGGCGCCGAGAACTCGCTCGCGCGCATCGCCGGCACGTGCCGCAATCTCAAGTGGGCGGCCGATCATGCGGAAGGCGAGCCGAATGCCGAGCTGGCGGATGCGCTGACCGCCGCCATGGAAAAGGCCGCCGCCGATTACGAGGCCTGCATGGACGACGACTTCAACACCGCCGGCGCCGTGGCCGCGTACTTCCAGCTGGTGACCGAGGCCAACAAGTACCTTGAGCAGGCCGCGGGCGCCGTGGACGAGGATGCCGCCCGTGCATGTGCCACAGTCATCAGCGATGCGCTCGCGCAGCTGGGCGTGGAGCTCCCCGTGATCGAGGAGCCCTTGCCCGCCGAGCTCGTCGCCGTTGCCGCCGAGCTCGTGGGCTTCGATGGCGATGGCGTCGACGCCGCCGCTGAGGCCATTCTGGCGGCCCGCGCCGAGGCCCGTGCCGCCAAGGATTGGGGCCGCGCCGACGCCATCCGCGATCGCCTGAAGGAGCTCGGCCTCGCCGTCGAAGACACGTCTGCGGGCTCCCGCATCAAGCGCGCCTAGCCCGCACCTCAAGTTGGGCACCTCAATTTAGGGTCAGTCCCTAAATTGAGGTTCACGTCGCGCTCGGCTTAGGTTGGGCGCGGCGTTTTCTATAACGCAAAAGTTGACTAACTTGACGCGATAAATCTTGCCTCAGTACCATGGGCGTCGAATGAATCCAACGGAAGGGGAGCTCGTGGCTGAGAAGAAGCGCGTGCAGAAGAATGTGGGCGACGGTGGCAGGCAGCGCCGCACCGGCGAGGGGCGTGGCTCTGGTGAGCGAGGCCGAGGGAAGAGGTCTTCGGGTCAGCAGCGCGGTGTACGTCCTTCCCGAGATGGTGGCCAGCGCGGCGCCCAGCATGGCCGCGATGGCCAGCGTGGGACTCCGGTCCCCCAGCGCCGCGATGTCCATGCCGCGGAGGGCAATTACATCGAGGGGCGCCGCGCGGCGTTCGAGGCCCTGCGCACCGGTTTTCCCATCAAGCGCGCGCTGATCGCCCAGGGCGTGGAGAACGAGGCCGCGATTCGCGATCTGCTCGGCGGCCTCGGCGAGGCGGGCGTGAGCGTCAAGAGCGTGCCCCGTGCGCAGCTCGATGCCATCTCCAGCCACGGTGCTCACCAGGGCATCGTTCTCGAGGTCGGAAAGTTTCCCTATGCGGACCTCTCCGACATCATCGCCGCCGCCCCCGCTGATGCGCCCGCTCTCGTCGTGGTGCTCGACCATGTGACCGACGCCGGCAACTTCGGAGCCATCGTGCGCTCGGCCGAGGTCGTGGGCGCCACGGGCGTCGTGATCCCGAACAAGCGCGCCGCCGAGGTGACGGTCGCAACTTACAAGACCTCAGCGGGCGCCGTCATGCACCTGCCCATCGCGCAGGTGCCCAATATCGCCCGTGCGCTCGAGGACCTCAAGGCCGCGGGCTTCTGGGTCGGCGGCGCCACCGAGCACGCGACTGACGTGTGCTGGGATGCCCCGTTCGAGGGCCGCGTGGCGCTCGTCATGGGATCGGAGGGCGTCGGCATCTCCCGCCTGGTGCTCGACACCTGCGACTTCACCACCAAGCTTCCACAGCTCGGCCAAACGGAGAGTCTCAACGTCGCGCAGGCGGCGACCGCTCTGTGCTTCGAGTGGCTGCGCCGCAACCGCAACGTGCTCGTTCCGATGGGGGAGTAGGGCATGACGAAGAAGAACCGGCAGAAATCGAAGGCGAAGCGCTTCGGCGAGGGATCGGCCAAGCCGATCGTGGACGCCAGCACATACGGCGTGGGCAACGCCTTCGCCGGGCTCAACGCCACCAGCACCTCCGTGCCCGTCGTGCCGCCCCGCGGAGCGCGATCGGGAAAGAAAGAGCTGCTCGTCGTCGACGGGTACAACGTCATCCATGCGACGTCCAAATACGAGCGGCTGATATTCGACCGGGGCGATCATCCGTATTCCAGCGACGTGTACGAGCGCGCCCGCACGGCGCTCATCGGTGATGTCGCGGCGTTCGCGGGCCGCCAGTACGAGGCGGTCGTCGTCTTCGATGCCGCGGGGAACGTCTCGCCGGATAGGCCGAATCTGCCACAGGGCGGCGTCCGGATTGAGTTCTCGCCCACGGGCGTGACGGCCGACACCGTCATCCAGGACCTGTGCACCCGCGCTCGCGAGGAGGGGCGCGCATGCTCGGTCGTCACGAGTGACGCGATGATCCAGGCGACGGTCATGGGCCACGGCGTTACGCGTGTGTCGGCGCGGATGCTCGTGGAGGAGATCGAGGACATGAATCGAGACTTCGAACGCGCCCGCGAGGAGAACGTCGACATCAAGCTGACTCTCGGGAGCCGCTTGAGCCCAGAGTCCCTCGCCAAGCTGAAGTCCTTGCGCGGCCGGTAGAGCTCGGCTATCCTAAACAAGCTTTGCGCGCGTGAGCGCCCGAAGTGCCAGCGTGGCTCAACGGTAGAGCAACTGATTTGTAATCAGTGGGTTGCGGGTTCGATTCCTGTCGCTGGCTCCATAGAAGAGAGAAGCCCGGTCCCCCAGCGGAACCGGGCTTTTGCATTTCCGGGTCGATGGAGCGAGCCGCACGCGTCACGGGTTTGCACATCGGAACTTTGGTCGATCGGAGGCGCGCCCGGCGCGGTGCCCTCACCGAGGACCGTCGCGGTCTCCTGGCCGAGGGTCGCGAGGTGCCATTGTCGAGGGGTCGCCGCATATCAATCGGCATCGAGATATAACCAAAGTCACGAACATAGTGGCCGAAACGTGACTTTGGCTGCCCTTCGAGATCCTGGCGTCGTCACGATGTGGCCATAGGCAAAATGCGATATCACAGCTTCATCACAGACCGAATAATAGAGTCTACCTGCAATGCGATACGCCCGGACACGTGTATATAAAAGCTTTTGTTGACACGCTTGCTAGCCACGTTCTATTATTCCATTCGCTCGAGCACAGAGCACAGCAGAAATGCAGCTTGGTGCCTGAGTTTGACAATGACTGGGGATGTGGCACAGCGGCAACTGCGGCGGACTGTAAATCCGCTCCCTCTGGGTTCATAGGTTCGAGTCCTATCATCCCCACCAGTCAGGCCTGTATAGCTCAGTCGGTAGAGCACTTCGTTGGTAACGAAGAGGTCACCAGTTCAAGTCTGGTTGCAGGCTCCATCTGGCGGTGTAGCTCAGTTGGTCAGAGCGCACGGTTCATACCCGTGTTGTCACTGGTTCGAATCCAGTCACCGCTACCAGGTAACTATGGCGGCTTCTTTGAGAATCAAAGGGGCCGCTTAAAGTTAGAGGAAGGCAACGCTCCAATATCGGGGCAACCTTTAAGGAGGAGGGCTTCATGGCCAAGGAAAAGTTTGAGCGCACTAAGCCGCATGTTAACATCGGCACCATCGGTCACGTTGACCACGGCAAGACGACCCTGACCGCCGCCATCACCAAGGTTCTCTCCGAGACCGATGGCTGCAAGGCCGACTTCACCGCCTTCGAGAACATCGACAAGGCCCCCGAGGAGCGCGAGCGCGGCATCACGATCTCCGTCTCCCACGTCGAGTACGAGACCGCTAACCGCCACTACGCTCACGTTGACTGCCCCGGCCACGCCGACTACGTCAAGAACATGATCTCCGGTGCTGCCCAGATGGACGGCGCTATCCTGGTTATCGCCGCTACCGACGGCCCCATGGCTCAGACCCGCGAGCACATCCTGCTCGCCCGTCAGGTCGGCGTTCCCTACATCGTCGTCTTCCTGAACAAGTGCGACATGGTCGACGATGACGAGCTCATCGACCTCGTCGAGATGGAGACCCGTGAGCTCCTCTCCGAGTACGATTTCCCCGGCGACGACATTCCCGTCATCCGTGGTTCCGCTCTGGGCGCTCTCGAGGGCGACGCCAAGTGGATGGACGCTATCCGCGAGCTCATGAAGGCCGTCGACGAGTACATCCCGACGCCTGCTCGTAACAACGACCTCCCGTTCCTGATGGCCGTTGAGGACGTTATGACCATCTCCGGCCGTGGTACCGTTGCTACCGGCCGTGTCGAGCGCGGTGAGCTCAAGCTCAACGAGCCCGTCGAGATCGTCGGCATCAAGGATACCCAGAACACCGTCGTTACTGGTATCGAGATGTTCCGTAAGTCCATGGACTTCTGCGAGGCTGGCGACAACGTCGGTCTGCTGCTCCGCGGCATCAAGCGTGAGGACATCGAGCGCGGCCAGGTTCTCTGCAAGCCCGGTTCGGTTACCCCGCACACCAAGTTCACCGGCGAGATCTACGTTCTGACCAAGGAGGAGGGCGGCCGTCACACCCCGTTCTTCGATGGCTATCGTCCTCAGTTCTACTTCCGTACCACCGACGTTACCGGTACGGTCAAGCTCCCCGAGGGCACCGAGATGGCTATGCCTGGTGACCACATCACCATCGAGGGCGACCTCATCCACCCGATCGCCATGGAGGAGGGCCTGCGCTTCGCTATCCGCGAGGGCGGTCACACCGTGGGTTCCGGTATCGTCTCCACCATCATCGAGTAACTTCAGTTACCCGCTGATCTAGGCGTACTTGTAGGACCCGGCGCCACAATCGGTGCCGGGTCCTTTTTCTGCCGGCCTGACTTCCCAGTTCAAGTTCGGCAACCGGCATTTCCGTGCCTGCGTTGCAGATAGATCGCACTGATTTATTGCGCACTTGCGTTTAAGTTGTGAATCTCGTTTGCAGAATAGACACGGTAATACCGTTGGCATTGACATCACATGATGGTCGATGGTAATGTTAGCGACCGTGCCCGTAGGGGCGGTAAATGGAGGTTTAGATACATGCGCACTATGGTTACCCTGGCTTGCACTGAGTGCAAGCGTCGTAATTACACGACCACCAAGAACAAGGCCAACATGCCCGATCGCATGGAGATCAAGAAGTACTGCCCTTGGTGCAAGAAGCACACGCTGCACAAAGAGACTCGCTAGTCTCTAAGCATACACGCCAGTAGTTCAATTGGTAGAGCAACGGTCTCCAAAACCGTCTGTTGAGGGTTCGAGTCCTTCCTGGCGTGCCAGTCTGTAATCGTAAGCCTCCTCGTGAGGCTTACGTTTTCTAATGTCTAGGCGCAAACGCGCGGAGGTAAGCCACAATGGCCAACAATAAGAGCACCAAGAAGCCCGCTCAGAAGAAGACCGATAAAAAGCCCGGTCTGATCGCTCGCGGCAAGGCGTATCTGGCCTCTGTGCGCTCCGAGATGAAGCGCGTCGTATGGCCTACCAAGAACGAGCTCGTCAACTACACGGTCGCGGTCTGCGCTTCGCTCATCGTCGTCGGTGTTGTCATCGCGCTCCTCGATCTTGTCATCGGTGAGGGCCTCGTGCTCTTCGCAAGCCTGAGGGGGTAAGCAGATGTCCAAGCGTTGGTACGTCGTTCACACCTATTCCGGATACGAGAACCGCGTCAAGTCCGATCTCGAGCACCGTATCGAGACCATGGGCATGCAGGATCGTATCTTCGATATCCAGATCCCGACCGAGCATGTCACCGAACTCAAAGAGGGTGGCAAGCGCGATGAGAAGGACGTCAAGATCTTCCCCGGTTATGTCCTCGTCCGCATGGAGATGGACGACGATGCCTGGACCTGCGTCCGCAACACTCCCGGTGTCACCGGCTTCCTCGGCGGCAGCGGCAAGCCCGCTCCGCTTTCCCGCGATGAGTACAACAAGATGATGCGCAAGACCGATAAGGGTTCTGTCGCTCCTAAGCGTGCCGTCGTGGATATCGAGGTGGGTACGTCCATCCGCGTCACCAACGGCCCGCTCGCCGATTTCGACGGCAAGGTGTCCGAGGTTATGCCCGACCAGGGCAAGGTCAAGGTCACGTTGCTCATCTTCGGTCGCGAGACTCCGGTCGAGCTCGGCTTTGAGCAGATCGAGGTCATCGCTTAGCTTCCCTTGTTTGTCCGCGCCGGCGCTTCGAGTCCGACTGCTCATCGGTGCTCGTGCTTCTAACGCATGGCGTTGACGATATAGTGCTTTTACGTTCATTCGTTGTTAAGGAAGGTGTGACATGGCAGAGAAGAAGATCGCCACCGTCATCAAGCTTCAGATTCCGGCCGGCAAGGCCAACCCCGCTCCTCCCGTGGGTCCCGCCCTTGGTGCCGCCCAGGTCAACATCATGCAGTTCTGCCAGGCCTTCAACGCCGCCACGCAGGACAAGATGGGCGACATCATCCCGGTCGTCATCACCGTCTTCGAGGATCGCACGTTCGACTTCGTGTGCAAGACCCCGCCGGCGGCTCACCTTATCAAGAAGGAGCTCGGTCTCAAGGGCGGCTCCGCTGTTCCCCAGCGCGATAAGGTCGGCCAGCTCACCGACGAGCAGCTCACCAAGATCGCCGAGATCAAGATGCCCGACCTCA
>CAUWMY010000015.1:0-38264 GCA_963560155.1 uncultured Collinsella sp. | reverse complement strand
AGTGGGTCATGCCCGAGCAGCCGATGGTCTCGACGAGGGCCTCCTCGATGATGCCGTCCTTGACGTTAAGCGTGAGCTTGCAGGCACCCTGCTGGGGGGCGCACCAACCCACACCGTGCGTGAGGCCGGAGATGTCCTTGATCTCCTTGGCCTGGACCCACTTGCCCTCCTCGGGGATGGGCGCGGGACCGTGGTATGCACCCTTGGCGACGGGGCACATGTTCTCCACTTCCTGTGAGTACTGCATGCCTCTCCTCTCTTTCGTAGTTGGTGCCCATCGTGCGGCCACTCGACTGCGCGACGGGCAAACCTGACATGCAGGTTTATTCTAGCGCGATTTGTCCACCCTGTATTCTGCGAACGGTGGAATTTCGACTCTGGAGCGTTTCAATAGCTGAAATTGCGCGTGAAGTGTTCGCGCTTCGTGAAGAGGCCGAAGGTTGATATATATCGCGCGTGGATTGAAGCGATTTCAAGCCGACGAATCCCGGGAATGGTTGGGGTTATCGCGCCTCGCTTTCGTTTTGACGCGCCGATTCCGCGGGGCGAGGCTTTTTGGGCATCTTCACGGTGAGATCGCCAGTTTGCGAGCGTGTGACCTTGCGCTCGGGCGAGCCCGGCTGCGATGCGGTCGGGCGATACGCGATTCCCGCACGGCGTTTGACGCTGCCCCAATCACCATGGGCGACGTGAACGGTGTTCTCGAGGCGGCGGTTCCATCGGTGGTAGATGCTTTCCCCGGTCGTAGAGCGCATGCCCATGCACGGCGCGGCGATGACGACGGGGAGCAGGTATTCGACGGAGCGCCAGATGACCAGGCCGGCGGAGAGGTGCCAGCCGAACATGCCTCCGAACAGGTAGGTGAAGCCCACCTCGGCGCCGCCTGCGCCGCCGGGTAGCGGGATGGCGTTGACCAGGAGCTCGACCATCGAGCCCGAGGCGAGGCAGATCAGCAGGTCCGCTTCGAGGCCGAATGAGCGAAGCACGAAATAGGGAAGCGCGTACATGCATCCGAGCTGGAGCAACGTGAGGAGCTCGACGACCGGGAGCACGTGCCAGTTGGACGCGGCGGATCGGAACGCCTGGGAGAAGGAAGTGACCTGCGTGGCGAGGAAGTCGAGATAGCGCTCGTAACGTTCGTCATTGAGGACGTGCAGGGCATGGCCCAGCTTGAGACCGATACCGCCGAGCTTTTGGATGGGGCCGGGGAGTAGGCAAAGGAGAAGGACGCCGCCGACCTGGACGAACTTGAACCCGAACATGAAGACCCCGATCCACACGACATCGAGCCCGAGGATCTTGACGTCGGCGAAGGTCGTCAGGAAATAGTCACCGCAGAACAGCAGCATGATGGCGGCGAAGATCCCCTCGCCCGCCTCGTAGAGGGTGAAGCGGACGAACTGCAGCGCCGAGGCGTCGGGAAGCGATAGACCGGCGCGCGTGAGTCGGTAGATTTGGGAGGGGATGACTCCGGCGCCGCCGGGCGTGAGGCGCATGAAGAAGACGCCCGAGGCCTCGACGCTCATGAGGTCGCGGAAGCCGACCGGGGAGTCGTGATCGATGACGACGATGGAGGCGTAGGCGAGGACGCCGAAGACGTAATAACACAAAAAGCAAGCGACGCCCGCGATGATCCATTTGGGGTTGACGCCTATGAGCGCGCGCACGAAGTCGTCGAGCTGGCCGCTCATAACGAGGTAGGCCGCGTAGACGATGCCGAGGAACGCGAGGAAGATGAACGTGGTGCGCACCTGCTTCATGGAGGTGCTGTCGGCTTTGCGGTCCTGGACGGCCGAGGTGTCGCCGACCGCGATCTTGGGGGCGCGGCGATCGCGCTGCTGCTCGGATGCCCCGGGTGTCCCGGATGCCGTTGAGCGCTCCTGTTCGCGATCGGTATTCGACGTCATGTCTTGCCTCCGTAGTGCATCGTGACCGCGTCGTCGCGGCCGTGTACACAGTTTACCCGTCTGCCGCCGCACCGCGTCGGGCGTATCCCGATGCACAGGATGGCTACGCGCGGCCGTCCCAATTGGGGACAGGTACAAATTGAGACATAAGGCTAAGCGTCAGTTGTCAATACCGTGTCAACCGCTTTCTACCCGGGGGAATGCTCCATGAGAGGGTAACGGCGAGCGGATTCGCACGACGCGGGGCTATCGAGTCGTGCGAATCCGCGCCACGATAAGCCTGAGAGATCCATCGAGAGCGAGTGCGAGGGCGGCACAGCAAATCGTGCCGGCGATGATCTTGTCGATGTTCATGCTCCGCAGGCCGCTTAGGAGGATCATGCCGAGTCCGCCGGCGTTGATGGTTGCCGCGATGGTGGCGATTCCGACGGTGGAGATGCATGCCAGCCGCACGCCGGCGATGATGGCGGGCAGGGCGAGGGGCAGCTGCACCTTGAGCAGCACTTGCGAATCGCTCAGGCCCATGCCGAGCGCGGCTTCGATGAGTGCCGGGTCAACGCCGCGAATACCCTCGAGAGCATTGCGGACGAGCATGAACTGGTTGTATACGACCATGACGATGACGGCGCTGGTGAACCCCAGGCCGGTCAGAGGGATGAGCAGGGCGAACAGTGCGAGACTGGGAATGGCATACGCTGCGCCGAGGATTTCCACCACGGCATCGCCGAGCGGTCGGCTCCGTAGGCAGGCAACGGTGATGAGCGCGGCGATGGCACAGGAGATGAGCATGGTCGCGCCCAGCAGCATGAGGTGCTCGGCTGTCGCCTCGAGCAGGTCGTCGGCGTGTGTGGCCATGTATGACAACAGGCCCATCACGCCCTCCTGCCCTCGGGCGTGTAGCCCTGCGTTTCGAGCAGTTCGCGCACGAAGGGCGTGGCGGGATGTTCGAGCAGCTCTTCGGGGGTGGCGTATTGCTGTATGCGACCGGCGTCGACCACCAGCACCTTGGTGCCGAGCTTGAGTGCCTCGGTGACGTCGTGCGTTACGAAGACGAAGGTCTTTCCGCTGCCGCGGTGGATGCGCAGGAGTTCGTCTTGGAGTTTGGCGCGGGTGATCGCATCGATGGCGCCGAAGGGTTCGTCGAGCAACATGATCTCGGGCGAGGCGGCCAATGCGCGCACGAGTCCGACGCGCTGTTGCTGGCCACCGGAGAGCTGCGAGGGATAGCGGTCGCGAAAATCGCTTGGATCGAGGTGGACGAGCTCGAGCAGCTCGTCCACGCGAGCGTCGGTGCGCCTGCGGTCCCACTTGAGGATCTTGGGTACGCAGGCGATGTTCTCGGCGACGGTCATGTGCGGAAACAGGCCGGTTTGCTGAATGACATAGCCGATGCCCCGGCGCAGCTCGACAGGGTCGACCTGCGAAACGTCCTGGCCGTTCACCAGCACGGTTCCCGTGTCGGGATCGTGCAGGCGGTTGATGAGCTTGATGAACGTGGTTTTGCCGCAGCCGGAGGTTCCGAGCACGCAGACGAGCTCGCCGGGCGCGATTGCCAGGTTCACATGGTCGAGCGCGGGGGATGCCGCGCCCGGAAAGTGCTTGGTGACATCGATGAATTCGACTGCGGGGGTCATGCGTGCTCCTTACCTACTCGTTCGCTCGCAAACGCGCCGTCACGCGATGGAGTCATAGAAGTCCTTCGCGACGTCCTCGTAATCCTCCTTGTCGATGTCGACGCGGGCGTTGAGGCGCGTGAGCTCCTCGGTGGTGAGGGCGGCGTTCACGCGATCGAGCGCCTCGGCAATGCCGGGGTTGGCCTCAAGGACCTCGGCGCGCACGACGGGGGCCACGTTGTAGGGTGGCCATACGTGCTTGTCGTCCTCGAGCAGCGTGAAGGCGGGGTCGGTGAGCTGGGCTTCGGTGGTGTAAGCGGGCGTGACGTCGGCCTCGTCGTTGCGAAGCACCTCGTACTTCAAACCCTCGTCGTAAATCGCGGAGGCCTTCCAGTCGAAGGGGCCGTAGGCGGCCTCGAGGGCGGGGAGGCCGTCGGGGCGCTCGTCGAACTGACCCTGGCTGGCGAAGCGCAGGTCTTCGGCGTGGGCTTGCAGATCGGAGATGGTCTTGATCCCGTACTTCCGCGCGGCCTTGGTGCGAATCACAAGCCCCTGGCCATCGGCGGCCTCGGACTTGCTCAGCCATACCAGGTCGAACTGATCGGCGTAGGCGTCCTTGACGGTCTCGTAGACCTCTTCGGGGTCAGTCATGGGGTCCATTTTGAGGACGGAGATGAGGCCCGTGCCCGTGTATTCGGGGTACAGGTCGATGTCGCCGTTCTCGATGGCGGTGTGAATGAGCGAGCCCGAGATCTCAAACGAGCGCTTGACGCTGAATCCCGCGTCCTCCAGGGCAAGAGCGTAGAGTTCGGAGAGGATGACGCCCTCGGTGAAGGCCTTCGAGCCGACCGTGATGGCGTTCTCGCTGCCTTTGGAGTTTCCGCAACCGGAGAGGGACGAGGCGTCCAGGAATGAGAGCGCCGCGGTGCCACATAGGGCTAGAGCGCTGCGACGGGTGACTGTGGTGTTCATGATGGTCCTTTCGGAAGAAATGATGTGTACCTGATCAACAGGGCCGGCCTGTGTGGCTCTCACATTGCCGGGCGGACGGTTGGTCATGCCATGCCGAGGCCGTTGAGCGGGAACGAGGGCCGTCCGTAGCATCAGCGGGCGGATGAGCCGACGCGTTCGTACGCGCGGATGCGTCGATCGACCATGGCGAGCGCGCGATTGACGATCAACGAGAGCACGGCGACGGAGATGCCGCCGATCCAGAGCAGGTCGTTACGGAGCGCTCCGAGCCCGGTATAGATGAGGATACCCAGGCCGCCCGCCCCGATATACGCCGCGAGTGTTGCGGATGCGATGATTTCGGAAGCGGCGGTGCGGACGCCGGAGAAGGCAAGCGGGAAGGCGAGAGGTGCCTTGACGGTGAGCCAGAGACGAGCCGGACTCATGCCCATGCCGACTCCCGCCTCTATGACATCGGCGGGGACGCTTCTCAATGCGACGGCCGTGTTGATGAGGATGGGCGGGATGGCGAGGACGGTGAGCGCCACGACTGCGGGCACGGTGCCCACGCCCAGGTACGGTACGCAGATGATGAGAATCGCCAGGCTGGGGATCACGCGAAGGACCCCAGCAGCCCCGGTGGCGAGTCGTTCGCTCCATGCGTGCCGGGAACACAAGATGCCGAGTGGGACCGCGATGGCGAGCGCCGCGGCGAGCGCCATGCCGCTGATGGCGAGATGGTCGATGACCATCTGGACCCATTCGGCCCCATGCTCGGAAAAGTATGTCGTAATCTGCTGGATCATCTCCACCTTGGTTCAACGAGGTCGCAAACGGGGACGGGTGAATCGAGCTTGGTCGCCTTGCTGCGGCTCATGTGCAATGTGCACCTGCCCCCGATTGGGGCATTTGGGTTAGAGCATACCGTCGAGGGTGCGCCAGGCGAGCTCGGCGCACTTCACGCGCGCCGGCATGTGCGAGATGTCCTTGAGCTGGGCCGCCTCGTCGAGATCCTCGTAGTCCTCCTCGGAGAGCTCCTCGCCGCGAATCATGGCGAGGAAGAGCCCCGAGAGGCGCTTGGCCTCCTCGACCGTCTCGTCGGTGATGAGCTCGGCCATGATGTCGGCCGATGCCTGGGAGATGGCGCACCCGTGACCGGTGAACGCCGCCTCTTCGATCACGCCGTCGCGCACGCGCAGCGAGAGCGTGAGCTCGTCACCGCAGCTGGGGTTGATGCCGTCGTGCGTGTGCGTGGGCGCATCCATCTGGTACTTGTAGTCGGGATGCGTGTTGTGCTCCATGAAGGAGGCGGAGCCGTAGAGGTTACCCATGCTCGGGTCCTTTCGTGTGCTGATAACCTCAATTCAGGGACAGTCCCTAAATTGAGGTGCGCCTAAATTGAGGTGCGCGTGCGACTAGCTGTGGAAGACGCTCCAGACGTGGTTGAGGGAGTCGATGAAGCGGTCGATATCGTACTTGTCGTTGTAGAAGGCAAGGCTGGCGCGGCAGCAGGCGAGATTCTCGACCTGAAGCCAGGTGAGTAGCGGCTGGGCGCAGTGGTGGCCTGCGCGGATGCACACGCCGTCCATGTCCATGATGCTGGCGACGTCGTGCGGGTGGATGCCGCGCACGTTGAAGCTGATGGCGCCATGGTGCTGGTCCCAGTAGATGGACCCGACGATGTCGACGAAGGGGAGCTCGACCATGCGGCTCATGGCGTAGTGGATGAGTGCGCGCTCGCGCTCGGCGATCGTCTCGTAGCCGATTTTGTTCACGAGGTAGTCCAACGCGACACCCGTGGCGTAGATGCCGGCGGCGTCCTGCGTGCCGGCCTCGAACTTCTCGGGCACGGGGGCCCAGGTGGCTCCCTGCTCGGTGACGGAGTCGATCATCTCGCCGCCGGTGTAGACCGGATCGGTGCGATCGAGCAGGTCCATGCGACCCCACAGCACGCCGACGCCCATGGGGCCGAGGGCCTTGTGCGCGGAGAAAGCCAGGAAGTCGGCCCCGAGCTCCCGCACGTCGAGGGCCATGTGCGGGATGGACTGCGCGGCGTCGACCACCATGTACGCGCCGTTGGCGTGTGCGGCCGCGGCGAGCTTGGCGATGGGGTTCTCAATGCCAAGTACGTTGGAGACGTGGCCGCAGGAGACGATCTTGGTCGCAGGGCCGATCTTGGCGGCGATCTCGTCGTCGGTGATCTGGCCGGTGGGGGTTGGGTAGAGGTAGACGAGCTTCGCGCCGGTCTCGCGGCAGACCTGCTGCCAGGGGATGAGGTTGGAGTGGTGCTCCATGATGGAGATGGCGACCTCGTCGCCGGGCTCGAGCACGTGCGGGGCGAAGCCCTTGGCCACGATGTTCAGTGCCTCGCTCGTGTTGCGGCAGAAGACGACCTCGTTGGCGCGGGCGCGACCGCGCTCGTCCACGGCGCCGATGAGCCCGGCGATCTGAGCGCGGACCTTCGCGATGGCCTCGGTCGCCTCGACGGAGAGCGAGTACAGGCCGCGCAGCGGGTTGGCGTTCATCGTCTCATAGAAGGTCTTCTGCGCCTCGAGCACGCAGGCGGGACGCTGGGCGGTGGCGCCGCTGTCAAGGAAGGCGATCTCGGGGTGCTGAGCGAGCAGCGGGAAGTCGCCCTTGAAGGGGTTGAGCTCGATATCGACGCGCGGCCAGCCGCGGCTGACCTCGTCGGATGCATCGAAGACGAATTCAGACGGAGCCGTGCAGGTGTCGCACGTCACGTTCTCGGTGTCGATCACGCGATCTCCTCCTCAAAATGCGGGATGACCTGGTTGCCGAGGCGCACGACGTTGGCGCGCACGGCGTCGTTGGGCGCGCGCAGCGCGGCGTCCTCGAGCTTTGCGGAGAGGAACAGGGCCTCGGTCTGCTCTTGGGAAAGGCCGCGGCAGGCTGCGTAGAAGAGCTGTTCGGGACGCACGTGGCCGATGGTCGCTCCGTGGTTGCCCGCGACGTCGTCCTCGTCGCACAGGATGTTCGGGACGGTTTTGTTGTCCACGCCCTTGCTCGCCAGCAGCACGGTCTCGCGCTCGTTGCCCTCGGCGCCCTTGGCCCCGTGGATGAGGTCGATGGTGCCGCGCAGGCACTTCTTGGACATGCCCGTGAGCACGCCGTTGGCGTCCATGTTGGAGACGGTCTTGCGCCCGCGATGGCGGATGATGTAGTTGAAGTCGCGCTGCTGGGTGCCCGAAGCGAGATAGCTCGTTTCGACGTCGATGCGGGAACGGTCTCCTCGCAGGTCGGCGGCGAGGCCGGTGGCGGTGAAGGCACCGCCCAGCACCACGTGGCGAACGGTCACGCGCGCGTCCTCGTCCAGCACGAGGCCGGAGTCCTCGACGCAGGTGACGGCATCGGATGCGGTGAGGTACACCGTGATGTCGACGCGCGCGCCGGCGCCGGCGAACACGCGCATGGTGGAGCCCATAAACGCGGAGGCGTCGGCGTCGCTGTCGAGGGAGAGCGCGATGGAGAAGGTTGAGTTGGGCGCCGCGACGATGTCGATGCTGGCGCCCGAAGCCTCGCCCTCGTGCGTGGTGACGCGGATCGTGGCCTCGGCTTCCTCGCCCTCCTCGGTGGCGAGCACGGCGGTGCCGCCCGCAAGGAAGTTGAGGTAGGCGCGCATGTCGGCGCCCACGCCGGTTTCAAAATCGTTTGCGATGTCGCAGGCGACTTCGGAGAGCACGGCGCGATGCTCATAGGTCGAGAGCGCGGGGATGTCGAGCTCCTCGGCTCCACGGTCGGCGCCGGTGGCGGCGGTGATCATGGCGCGCTCATCGGCCGGTGCGCCGGCCCGCGCGACATCCATGCGCGCCTGCAGTGCGGCCACGGAGCCCTCGAAGCTCGTGGTGTTGTCGAGCGTGTCGCCCGCCTCGATCTCGACCTGGCAGTTGCGCTCGAGGTCGTCGGGAATCTGAATCGTCACATCGTTCATCTTGAGCCAGCTCCAGGTGGGGGCGGGCATGGCGGACGCATGGCGGATGGTCATACCTGGCATCTTCATTATCCGATCGCCCCTTCCATCTCGAGCTTGATCAGGTTGTTCATCTCGACGGCGTACTCGAGCGGCAGCTCCTTGGACACGGGGTTCGCAAAGCCGTTCACGATCATGGTGCGCGCCTCCTCCTCGGAGATGCCGCGGCTCATGAGGTAGAAGATCTTGTCGTCGCCGATGCGGCCGATGGTGGCCTCGTGGCCTATGTTGACGTCCTTGGCGCGGATGTCCATCGCGGGGATGGTGTCGGAGCGCGAGATGTCGTCGAGCATGAGCGACTGGCACGAGACGCTCGCCGCGGCCCCCTCGGCGGCCGGGGTAGCCACGATGGAGCTGCGGAAGGTGGAGATGCCGCCGCCCTTGGAGATGGACTTGGTCTCGACCGTGGCGGTGGTGTCGGGCGCGCCGAGCACGACCTTGCAGCCGGTATCGAGGTTCTGGCCGGTGCCGGCGAAGGTGATGCCGGTGAAGCTCGAGCGGCTCTTGCGGCCCGCGAGCACGCTCATGGGGTAGAGGTAGCCCACGTGGCTGCCGAAGGAGCCCGAGATCCACTCGATCTCGCCCTCCTCCTCGCAGCGGGCGCGCTTGGTGTTGAGGTTGTACATGTTCTTCGACCAGTTCTCGATGGTCGAGTAGCGCAGGTGCGCGCGCTTGCCCACGAAGAGCTCGACAGCGCCCGCATGCAGGTTGGCCACGTTGTACTTGGGCGCGGAGCAGCCCTCGATGAAGTGCAGGTCCGCATCGTCCTCGACCACGATGAGCGTGTGCTCGAACTGGCCGGCGCCCTTCGCGTTGAGGCGGAAGTAGCTCTGCAGCGGGAAGTCGAGCTTGACGCCCTTCGGCACGTAGACGAAGGAGCCGCCGGACCACACGGCGCCGTGCAGCGCCGCGAACTTGTGGTCGGTGGGCGGGATGAGCGTCATGAACTTCTCGCGGATGATGGCCTCCCACTCGGGGACCTGCAGGGCCTCCTCGATGCCGGAGTACACGATGCCCATCTTGGCGGCGGTGTCCTGCATGTTGTGGTAGACGAGCTCGGAGTCGTACTGCGCGCCCACGCCCGCGAGGTAGCTGCGTTCCGCCTCGGGGATGCCGAGGCGCTCGAAGGTGTCTTTGATATCGTCAGGGACGGACTCCCAGTCGTTCTTCTGGTCGGTGTTGGGCTTGACGTAGGTCACGATGTGATCCATGTCCAGGCCATCGATGCCCGGGCCCCAGGTGGGGTTGGGCGTGTTGTGGTAGATCTCGAGGGATTTGAGGCGGCGCTCGAGCATCCAGGCGGGCTCGTTTTTGCGCTCGGAGATCTCGCGCACGATATCGGGCGTGAGGCCGGCGTCCAGGCGCTCGAAGCCTTCCTCGCCGTAGCGGAAGTCGTAGAGGCTGCGGTCGATGTCCGCGACCTCGGTGCGGTTCTTTGCCATTGCGGGCCCCTTACTGCGCGTTGCCGGTGTTTGCGGAGCCGCAGGTGGCGCCGCTCGCGTCGAGCGTGGCGCGCAGGGACTGCACCATGCCGGCGCCGAGGTTCATCGAGGCGGCGCGCACGGGGTCCTTGGAGGCGGCGGAGACATCGTCGGCGGCCTCGGCCTGCTCGGCGGCGAGCTGGGCTGCGGCCTCGCGCTCGAAGGAGTCAAAGCCGTTTGCGTCGATCCAAGGGATGAGGGAGGCGTCGTCCTCGCGGACGATGCGGCCGTTGACCATCACATGGACGCGGTCGACCTCGAGATGCTCGAGGATGCGCGTGTTGTGGGTGATGATGACGAGGGAGCCGTCGGTGCTCTTGCGGTAGGCGTCCATGCCGCGGGAGACCACGCCCAGCGCGTCGACGTCCAGGCCGGAGTCGGTCTCGTCCAGGATGGCGAGTTTGGGCTGGAGCAGCAGCAACTGCAGCATCTCGACCTTCTTCTTCTCACCGCCGGAGAAGCCCACGCCGAGTTCGCGATTGAGGTAGGCGGTGTCCATGTCGAGCTCGGCGGCGAGCTCCTTCACGCGGCGGCGGAACTCCTTGCCCTTCATTTCGAGGCCGGGGCGGCCGGCGATTTGCGCGCGTAGGAAGCTGGACAGCGGCACGCCCGGGATCTCGACGGGGGCCTGGAAGGAGAGGAAGAGGCCGGCGCGGGAGCGCTTGTCGGGAGAGAGGTCGGTGATGTCCTGGCCGTCGAAGGTGATGGTGCCTTGCGTAACGGTGTAGACCGGGTCGCCCATGATGACGTGGCCCATGGTTGACTTGCCCGCGCCGTTGGGGCCCATGAGGACGTGGGTCTCGCCTGCGCCGACGGCGAGGTCGATGCCCTGGAGGATGGTCTTTTCGTCCACGGAGGCGGTGAGGCCGGTGATGTTGAGCAGGGGTGTTGCGCTCATATCAAATCCTTTCGAGGGGCGCGGACCTGCACGGCGGTCATCCGTTTGGGGTACGGGACCCGCGGGAAGATTCTTCGCCTCGGCACGATCCGCGCTAAACTCTAGAAGTTCACTCGGATTAACGATACGATGATAGCCGATTTCTTGGAGAATATGCCGATGTTTCGTCGGTGCTCGTGTTGCTCCACACGGTTTACCGCAAGGGGGTTCGTCCATGCTCATTTCCTCTAAGGGCCGCTATGCGCTCAAGTTGATGATTTATATCGCGGCCATCGGCGGGGATCCGGTGGGGGAGAGCGGCAGTGCGGATGCCGTTTCACGTGAGGCCCTCGTGCCTCGTCCGCAGACCAAGGTCTCCTTGCGCGAGGTTGCCGAACGTGAGGGCATTTCCCTCAAGTACCTGGAGCAGCTCGTGCGCCCGCTCATGAACGCGGGGCTGCTGAGGAGTGTGCGCGGCAAGGGCGGCGGTTACGTGCTGGCCAAGCCTGCAGCCGAGGTTCGCGCTGGGGATATCCTGCGCGCGGCGGAGGGCGAGCGCTCGACCGTGGCGTGCGAGGGCCTCGATGGGGCATGCGGGCGCAGCGACCTGTGCTCAACCGTGAAGTTCTGGACGGGTCTCGAGGAGACGATCGATGCCTATGTCGACGGCGTGACCCTCGCCGAACTTGCGCGCGTGCCGGAGATCAGCATCGACGTGCGCTTGTAGTTCGATGCGAATGCCCACCTCTGGGCTGCCTTTGAGCTCAGATGGAGTAATATGCAATATCTCTCATTTATCTATCGAAATATTCAATTCCGCAATCTCTAGATGAATCGCACGCGATGAAAGGTCGTCTCTGGCGAATGTTTTGAAGCGGGTTATCTTGTCATCTGGATTCTAGAAAGTCGTTTCCTGCGGTTTTACGCTTGGCTCTAGCCCAGGGGCATCGTTTTTTATGTCATGGGGCCTGGGAACGTTCGCCAGAGGCGACTCTATAGCATCTTTGCTCGGAATCTTGAGTTGATGTTGCGTCCTTGGCCTTATTGAATGCGGCATGAGCGGTGGCCACACTATGAGGAAGGGGGTGGGTCCCCTTCCTACCTTGCTGCTATGAGATTTGCCAAAACACGCGCCGGCGTGATTTGGCAAAAGTAGCGATTATGCGAACTTGCGCGCGATATGCCTTGCAGACTTCGTCGACGGGGCCGTCCATGCGCAGGTCGCCCTTCTCGATCCAAACCGCGCGCTGGCAGATGCGCTCGACCTGGTCCATGGCGTGGCTCACGAACAGGACGGTGACGTGGCCATCGTCGATAAAGTGCCGGATGCGCTTCTCGCATTTCTCCTGGAAGAACACGTCGCCGACGGAGAGCGTCTCGTCCATGATGAGGATGTCGGGCTCGGTGATGGTGGCGATGATGAAAGACGGCGGTGCGATGATTGGCGGACTTGCAATTGGAGGTGGAGAGCTTTTTGAAACTTAGACCCTTGACGATTAGAGCGATTCGGTCGATTTCGTCGATTTGAGCGATATAATCGATTTAAGGAGAATGGCTGGATGGGTGATGTCTAATGGCACGTTCAAAGAAGTACTTCAATCCGTTTAAGCCCAGCGCTGGGGCCGAGCCCCCGCGCATCATCGGCCGAGATCAGGTTATCTTGGATTTTGTTGGGGCGCTTGAAGGCGGCGTGGGCGCTCCTGCCCGTTTGATGAGGGTGACGGGGCCGAGAGGATCGGGGAAGACCGTCCTGCTTACCGATCTGGGTTCGCGTGCTCAAGATATCGGCTGGAATGTGGTCAACATCACTGCGGGCATCAACATGTTGGATGATTTGATATACGAATTGAGCCCCGATTCGTCGGTTGACTCGCTCTCTGTAGCCGGTAACGCTGCGATCGCGTCCGGAGAAGCGGTCATGAAAGTCAAACATCCGAATCTACGCGCGCTGATGAAGCGCTGTTGCGGCAAAAGCAAAGGGCTTGTCATCACAATTGACGAGGTTCAAGATGCTCCGCTCGAGGCCATGCAGCTCATCGCCGGTTCGGTGCAGCACCTCATCAGGGAGAAGGAGGACATCTCGTTGGTGTTCGCGGGGCTCCCGATGGGGGTTATGGACCTGATCAACGGCAAGGCGCTGACGTTTTTACGGCGCGCCCAAAGCGAGGAGCTCGATTTCATCAGCCTTATCGAAGTGAGGCTTTCGTTCAGGGACGGGTTCGCCGCCTCGGGGTTGATCCTCGGGGACGAGCAGCTTGAGATGATGGCGCGGGCGACAGCGGGTTATGCGTATCTGATTCAGCTGATTGGGTATTACGTCTGGCGTTTTGCGGATCTGCATCGCGCGAGCTCGATGGAGGTGTCCGATGAGGATGTGCACCTGGGCATAGAAAATGCCATGACGAGGTTTCACGAAGTGGTGCATGAGCCCGCGATCTCCAGGGTCACCAAGGGTGCCATGGAGTATCTCGTCGCGATGGCCCAAGAGGGCGAGCGCGCTTCGACCGCCGATGTCGCGAAGAGAATGGGAAGGGAGCCAAAGGCCACGAGCTCATTCCGGCGTTCGCTCATACAGCGCGAGGTGATCCAAAGCCCCGTCCGCGGCTATGTCGAGTTCTCTGTTCCATTTTTGAGGGAGTACGTGCTGGAAAACGCGGAGGAGTTGCTTGATAGGTACTGACTGGCAGTGAGTACTGGCCGTAAGCCGCCAGACGGATTAGGTGCGTCCGCACAGTGCGTGCGGGGGCTTCCCGCCCATGTCGCGCATACCCGGTGCAAACAACCTGTTGGCACACAACAACCTGTTGGCACACAACAGCTAGCTCGCCTGCCTATGCGAACTGGGCGCGATATGCCTTGCAGACCTCGTCGACGGGGCCGTCCATGCGCAGGTCGCCCTTCTCGATCCAAACCGCGCGCTGGCAGATGCGCTCGACCTGGTCCATGGCGTGGCTCACGAACAGGACGGTGACGTGGCCATCGTCGATAAAGTGCCGGATGCGCTTCTCGCATTTCTCCTGGAAGAACACGTCGCCGACGGAGAGCGTCTCGTCCATGATGAGGATGTCGGGCTCGGTGATGGTGCGTCGTCTTTCGAAGTTTGATATATCGTGCTGAGGTGGAGATAAGCGTTGCGTTATCGTTTTGATGTAGGTTGCTGGTTACGGTTCTTGTCCGATATCTGAAAAGGCAGTGTGTGACTTATGCGAGTACGAACGGATAGCGCTCGCGTATCTCGGCGTCGAGTTTCAGGAATTCGGGGATGTAGGTGTCGATGATCTTTTGAACGAGATTCTCTGCCAGGCTTGCATCGTATATATGTGTGGTGTCGTTGCGGTCCCTGAGCATCTGCAGCCACGTCTGCTCGTCCATGCAGTCATAATAGCGATATGCGGCCTTGATGACTTCCCTCGGCGATCCGGTCGCCGCAACCTTGTCGCCTTCGTATCTCATCAGCTCTTTCAAGAGCTTCCAGCTCAGCTCGAACTGCAGAGAAAACTTGGAAATCACCCCGCCTTGCACAAATTCATTTTCCAGGTCCTGCTCACTTGAGAGTGACAGGGTCTTGAGGGCGGAGGAAAAATTATCGTACTTTCTCATAGATGACCTTCCCATCTCGTTCGATTTCCTTGATAAGTGCAGGTGAGATGCCGGAATCGAGGTCCACAAGGTCGATATCGAGAAGCGTCCAAAGCTCTTCGTCAAAGCGAGTTGCGAGTCGGTTGAACGAGGCGCAACCGCTGACTGCGATGTCGTAATCGCTTTTCGGCAGGTTGGTTCCGCGGGCTCTGGAGCCGAAAAGGATGAGCCGTTCGACTCCCTCCTCCTCGGCGATGGAGCGCATTTGGGCAATGACGTCAGCCGATGAAACCATTGTCGCCTCCTCGGGAATTGTCTGCATGTAGCGGCTCCTGATGACAAGTACGGAGTGTATCAGAATACACCAGCCGTCCATTATCAGCGACTCTGGCGGTTGCGTGATAGGATGCAATATGGATGGATGCCCATCACCACGTACCAGACGCTCGGATTTGTGCCGGCGTTCATCAAGGTCGCCCAGGATTTTCCCATCCCCGTTCTCGAAGGGCATGACGGGAAGGGCGCCTCGGCGCAGTATCCGTACCAGCTGTACGACCTGAGCGACGTGGACGGCCTGGTGAAACAGATGGAGTCCATGGGTTACCGGACGACCGCCATGCATCCGCGGAACCCCGTGAACTGGAGGCGCTCTTCCGTGTATGAGCAACTGGGGTTCGACGAGTTCCTTTCCATCGATGACTTTGCCGGCGCTCCCGTGTACCATTCCGGGGCGACCGACGCCTCCACCTACGACAAGATCATCGAGCTTCTTGAGCGGGATGCGGCGCCGTAGTTCATCCTCGATGTGACCATGCAGAATCACAGCAGCTATGGCGAGGGGGCGGTGCCCAGCGAGGACGAAGTATGAATCGACGTGCGCAGTCTGGACGAATTACGAGGTGGCGGGGGCGGAGGCCGGCGCACCTCGGACAACCGACTCTTCCCAGCTTGCCGCCCAGATGCTCTACACCCTCGGTGCGCCCCTGACCGATCGGCAGAAGGCGGGCCTTGTGTTGGGACAGGAGGTTGTCGGTGTGAGCCTTGCGGGATATACCGATGCTGATGGCTTGAGGTGCGCGCTTGGCGTCGAAGGACCGTTCGGCGATGCAGTCAACACGATGCAGGCGATCCAGTATCTGGAGTTCGGGAGCAAGATGTAGGGCTCTCCGCTTGCGATTTCAGGCAGCAAGGTATCGCATCCAGAGAGCTATGGGCAATCCAGCCACTCTCTTCTTGGTTCGACGGTCAGGCATTCCAGCGTTTTATCGAACACATTATTCGATGGAATAATGTGGCGATCACACACATTATTCGAACGATCTTTGTGCTGTTTAAGGTTCAGCTTCATTCAGAAATGATTGTCGAGAGATGCGCCAGCTCAATATGAGGCTATGTAAAGAAGCAGAACTGGGCATAACGTAAGGACGTCTTTGTCAGGATTCTGCAGGGAATCTCGGTTCGGCAAAGTAGACCTTCATGGGCATGTCCACGAAGTCGGGCAGCTCGGCAGAGTCGACGATCTTCTGGAAGTGTGCGTCGATGAGCTCCTCGGCGTAGCCGACCAGGGCGCCGTTGAGGCAGATGTTCCCGCGCGCGGTGAGTTTGAGGTCAAATCCCGCGCCGAGCTCGCTCAGGGGCGAGATGTTGCCGCGGACGATGCACTCGCCCTTGCCGGTCTTGGGGAACAACCTGAACGACAAGCTTGGCGATGAATGGATGAGGTAAAAAAGACTCGGAGTGGTGTTAAGGGCAGCCAATTAAACGATTAAGAAATAGCAGAGATTGCTTGTGACTCAATTTTGGCTCTTGTGCCCATAGCGGGCGTATTGGAGAAATGGGGCGGGGTCGCCTTCAGAAAGTTGGACGACCTCAATCTGGTTGAGTTGCCGTTCGTCGTTCAAGCGTAGTTTTTCGAATAGGTCACGTCTGACTTTGCCGGTGCTCGTCGTGTCGGCTCCATGGCAATAGTTAAAATATATAAGTCTCATTTCTAAATTGCGATTCAGTGCTTCTGAAACCATGGTAACGATATGAGTATCTTCCTGGCAAAATGAGTATCCGAGTACGGCAATCTCATCAGATGCATCAAGAAAGGCAAGGGCCTTACTGTACTCCCTAATTTGAATCGAGTTAACAATGGGTTTGACGGGTGATTGACACATCAAGAACGGGAAACTGCAGTGGTTCATATTGGGGCTCGAGAGCTTTCGAATGTTAAATGTGGAAAGGGTGTCAATTCGTTCGAATAGATCGATTCTTCCGCTTAGCCAGGCAATCTTGTTGTCGAGCTCCTGTTCGCTTCCATTAAAAAGGCACTCAGTGTAGGGGGTGTAGTTGGTTGTTAATGCGTAGTCGAACGAATCCATTGCGCACGGTTGATGATATGGTCTCTCAGCGGAATTAATGATGGATTCTTTATTCATGAAGATACCGTCAACTGCGGTTGGCAGATTGTTGAGAACTGCAAGATAGTCGGACTTGGTCCATTCTGCCCCCTCGTGCTTCGGGGCGTCTTTCAGTATCGGTTTGATGATGTAAAAAAACGCGGTCCAGTAAAAGTTGATTAGTTTCCAAATTCGGCTTTCGTTTTGAACTGGTGAAATTAGGGAGGAATAGTAGCTTTCTAGTAGCCCGTAGTGGGCGCTCTCCATACCGTGAGTAGCTGCTATGCAGGCAAGGGAGTCGTCATATTCAACAATTAGATTCATGAGTTCCGATAGGGCATCGGCCGTAAAATGCCCTACATCGAGTTTGTTGTTTGTTATTAAATCTCGTCTGGCAACTTCTAGATCGTTTTCGGAAATTGAAGTGCCAGCGTCAAGGAATACTTTTTGAACCAGCTGTTGATCTCGCAAAACGCTTTCGAGCAATTGTTTAAATAGGGGAGATTTGCTAGAGAGAAGGAATTGGCGCTGGTATCTGGGAACAGCGTGAGTCGTTTGGCTAGGGCAGCCGCGGTAGTACTCTGCAAGGGCGTCATACATATTTCGGTCTTTTTTACAGAAAGTGTTGAGTGTGAAATCAGCTCCTGTTCCGATTCCCAAGGGCGCTTCGGCTCCAGCCCCTAGCAGTAGTGTTCGAACTTGACACATGGATTACCTCCGCTCTATAAGCTGAATTAAAACATATATTTGAGCCGCGCCGATTGTTTGGGACCCCGGACGTTTTTCCGGACTATTCCGGCTACGCCGCCCCCGCGAGCTCCTCGCGGGCCTGCCGGATCGTCCTCCATCCTAGCGCCTTCTTGAGTTTCCCGCCACGGTACCACTCGATGTAGCGGTCGAGCGCGGCGGCGAACTCCTCGAAGCCCACGCCCGTCCAGTCCCTTCCCTCGGAAGAAGTCGCACTTGAGCGTGCCGAAGAACCCCTCCGCCCGCGCGTTGTCCCCGCTCCTCGCCTTGCGCGACATCGACCTTACCACGTTTCCCTCCTCGCACTCCGACGCCCAGTCGCCGGTCATGTAGACCGCCCCTCCGTCGCTGTGCAGGACCAGGGGCCTCTCCTCGATGGGCCCCACCTCCGCGATGAGGTCCGAGAGCATGGCGTGCGTCAGCTCCTTGTCCGGGTGCCTGGTGTGTTTAGTCAAGCCTGATTTTCGGTTTTGAGCACAGATTTCTTTCGGGTTCCGGCACGCAACTTTTTCGGGTTTCGTCACGGGCGCGCCGCCGCCTCTATCTTCCCGACTTTCCCAGCATGAGAGACTCCTCGAGCCTGTGGCTGGGTCCGCCGAACTCCACGAGCCTGCCGTGGTGCACCACGCGGTCGACGATGGCCGCCGCGAGTTTGTCGTCGGCGAAGACCGTGCCCCATCTGCTGAACTCGACGTTGGTGGTGAATATCACGCTCCTCCTCTCGTAGCTGTCCGATATGACCTGGTACAGGAGCCTCGCCCCGTCCACGTCGAAGGGCACGTAGCCGAACTCGTCCAGGACCAGGAGCCTCGCCTTGGCCACGTCGGCGAGCAGCCGGTCGAGCGTCCCCTCCCGCTTGGCCTTGCCGAGCTGCAGCACCAGCTGCGCGGTCTGCCAGAACCTCACGGGGTAGCCCGCCGAGGTCGCGGCGATCCCGAGGGCGGTGGCCATGTGGGTCTTGCCGCGCCCCGTCTGGCCGTAGAAGACCAGGTCCTCCGCGTCGCGCACGAACGCCAGCGAGAGCATCTCGTCGCGGCCCCAGCCGTCGGGGAACGCGACGTTGGACCAGTCGAAGCCCTCGACCGACTTGGGAACGGGGAACCTCGCCTGCCTGAGCAGGCGCGCCCGCTTCGCCCTGTCGCGGTGCGCGATCTCCGACTCGAGCATCGCCGTGCACGCGGCCACCTGGCCCGGCGTCGCGGAGGCGAGGAAGGCGCCGATCGTGTCGCCGGATATGAAGTGAATCTGAATCAGCCCCGTTTCCGTTGACACGTCGAGTTCCGTTTCGGCATGATGTGCCAACGGGGAACGGAGGCAGATATGGGACACCCATCCCCCAAGCGCACCGCCGAGTTCAAGCAGCGGGCGGTGGAGCTCTACCGCGAGCGCGGGTGCACGTACGCGGAGCTCGCCCGCGAGCTGGGCTGCGACGCGGGCAGCATATCGGACTGGGTCAAGAGGGCGGACGCCGCGGGCGCGGCACCCGACCGGAACCCCTTCCAGATGGCCGAGGAGCCGCGCAGGCCGAGGCGCGAGAACGACCGCCTGAGGACCGAGAACGAGATACTTTTAAAAGTCAGCGCCTTCTTCGCCAGCCGTCAGCTGTAGGGTCGGCCGCGAAGAGGGCTAAGTTCGCGTTCATATCGGCCAACGGGGGCTCCTGGAGGGTCTCGGACATGTGCTCGGCGCTCGGGGTGGCCAGGCGGGGCCGCTACGCCTGGAGGCGCAGGGGGCCGAGCGCCCACGATCTCAGGGACGCCGAGCTCGCGCGGCCGATCCCGGGGGTCTATGAGTCGAGCAGGGGCATCTACGGCGCGCCGAAGGCGCACATGGAGCTTCGGCGCCGGGGCTTCCGCACGTCGCGCAAGCGCGTGGCCCGCATCATGCGCGACAACGGCCGGTCCGGCGCCACGCGCGGCTGCGCGAGGAGGCCGAAGGGGACTCCGAAGGCAGCCGCGCCGCAGGCCGGGGCCGCCCCCGACCTGGTGGGGCGCGACTTCACCGCCGACGGCCCCGACAAGGCCCGGTTCGCCGACATCACCTACGTGCGCACCCGCCGCGGGTGGCCCTGCCTGGCGCTCGTGATGGACATATGGCCCGGGAGGGCCGTCGGCCGGTCGATGTCCGACCGCATGGACGCCGGGCTGGCCGACGAGGCGCTCAAGATGGCGATCGCCCGCAGGAGGTCGCCCGCCGGCTGCACACGCCACTCCGACCACGGGTCGCGGTACGTGTCGCTGCGGCTCGGCCGCACCATGCGCGACAACGGCATCAGGCCCTCGATGGGGGCGATCTCGTCGCCGTGGGACAACGCCGCGATGGAGTCGCCGATGGGCCTCGTGAAGGCGGAGTGCGTGCACGCGCGCACCTTCGAGAGCCGCGAGCAGGCGGCGCTGGAGATATTCGAGTACATCGAGTGCTTCTACGACCGGGTGCGGACGCACTCCGCGCTCGGCTACCTCAGCCCCGAGGAGTTCGAGGCGAGGAACCGGAAAGGCGCCGCGAAAGCGGCTTGGTGAAGCGTCAATGGAATCGGGGTAGATTCAGGGCGCCGTGTGCGCCGAGCAGGACGAGGACTGGTCGAGCAGGCGCTACATCTCGCCCGAGTCCATGCTCAGGCTGGCCGAGCCCGCGGGGCCCGAGCCCGTCGAGAGCGAGGCGTCGCGCAGGAGGGGCCTCATGATCGTCGAGACGGCGATGGAGCTCGCCGGCACGGGGAGGAGGGCGGCATGATGCTATGATGCAGATGGATTCTGGCGGCGGCCCGTTCCCGAACGACGGGTTACACTAACTTTTTCGACACTACCGCAATGCGGACAACCATCTCAAAAAATGGTCGTTTTTATACGATGAGGATTGGGAACTGGTGGGGTTGGCTCCGCTGTACGACGTACTCGATACAACCATATATGAGAATCTCCGGTTGGAGATGGGGGTTTCTTCCTTTGCAAATATGATTGAGCATCGCGGCGCCGATGGGCTGCTTTATACACTTGAGCCGGATTCACCCTTCAGCCAGTCGGCGCGTGCTTGAGATGATTCAATACCTCCTTAACTTTGCTCAGAAGGCTCGATAGCAGCTTATCAATTCGTTTTGCAGCGGAGCAAAAGCTGCTTGTGGACAAATATGAGGCTGGTCACGATTCCTATTCCGTATGCGATTGATCCAGTGAGGCTGACTCCGTTCATCGCTGTTGAGTTAATGAGCGGGAGGGCAAGGATAACTGAAGCGATTAAGGCGAGAATACCGCCAAGCGTACTCCCCATAAATTCCCGCATAGTGAGGAGCAGGTCACTCAGAAAGAGGTAGTAGCCGGTAATCATTGAGGTGGCGATCATTGGTGGCACGAGCCCAGAATACGCGAGAATGCCTTCACCAAATAGTAGCTTGAGTACGGGCTTTCCAACAAGGAAGAACGCAATGCAGGCTATAAGTCCGATCCCCACCATGGCGAACGTCGCCCGCGTTAGAATTGTTACGAATCCTGATTTATCGCGATCCATGTATCGTTCAGCGAACATTCCTATCAATGGGGCGTAGACATACGTTCCGCCTATCTGCACAATCGCAACGGGCGACGCGAGTGACGAGTAGATGCCGAGCATCTCTTCGCCGAGTGACATGCCGAGGTACTGCTTGGGGATTGTCATGACTGCTCCCGCTGCCACTGCCGCGATTGTTACAGAGAAGCAGGATTTTAAAAGCGGTTCAATTCTCGACCAACGGAAACTCGGGACAATCGAGTCGTACCGTGCTCCATTTGGTATATCGTAGGTCATTCCGATGGCGATGGTGACTACGGACATTGAGGTTATCGAAAGAGGGAGACTTCCCGTTGCTGAGAGCGTCACACAAAACGAGATGAGCGTCAGAACACCACGAATGATGAACGATTTTCCAGCGAGGTCGAGTCTCATGACCTTCTGTTCGAGACCGGCAATAACATCAATGAGCTGTTCAAGTGTTTTGAACACGAGATACAGAAGAATGCTGGGAAGCGCGCTTGCAGGGCAGGTGAATGCGGAGTATATCCCGCAAGCGATGATGGCGATTGCGCACGTTATGATTCTGAAGCCCATGTAATCGGCAGTCGAGTTGATATTTTCGAGGTCTGAGACTTGGTATGTTCTCATTCGATAGAGGGCGAGTGGAGTAAAGATATTGGCTATGGACATTGCAAACGCTAGCGTACCCGCAGTCTCATATCCTGATGATAAACGGACAACTAGGATAGTGATGAGCCATTGGCATCCAAAGTACGTTAGGGACCCGATTGAGTTCCAGATCATATTCGATTTGAGTGACTTTTGAGTCTCGGTGTTCATGTAATTTCCAAGCGGGTCTAGAGTGAAATACGGATATTTTAACTCTATTAGAATGTTTTAAGCGTTGTTCGTGATTCAGCAATCTATACCCAAATGTGATGGGCGAAAAGAAGGGGGAATAGCATGAATTTGCCCGAACAGAATGAGTGCACGACGAAAGACACGCTAAAGGAATCAGCACCGATTAGTGTTGTTGTCCCTTGCTATAACTGTGAGGAATATATTGGCGCTTGCTTGGATTCTCTCCTTTCACAAGAACTTCTCCCCCAGGAGATTATCTGCATCGATGATGGCTCTACCGACAACACCGCTGGTGTTTTGGCGGAGTTTGCTCTTAGGTCCAGCTTGGTCAACTTAATTTCTAAAGATAACGAAGGTCCGTGGGCAGCTCGGCTTGATGGTATTTCTGCTGCAAAAGGTGACTACATCGCGTTCGTAGATGGAGATGATACTGTCGATGCCCGTTATTTGCTTGCCCTGTACGAGAAGGCCATTCAAACCGATTCGGATATCACTATTTGTGGCTTTTATCGTAAGCGTTCGGGAACTGATGAGATCCTTAGTGAGGAGTTCTGTTCCGAGCGTACGTCTTTTTTAGTTCCCGAGCATCCTGAGGAAATGATTTCCGTCAATCCAGCTCCTTGGAACAAGCTTTTTCGTGCCCAAGTTCTCAAGTCAATTCCACAGATTGATGACGAGCCTGTTATGTTTGATGACTTGATTCTTCTTCTCCTTGCGGGTCTTAGGGTGCGGGGGCGAGTTTCCTTTGTGCCCGAGCCCCTCGTGAATTACTACGTTCGATCGGGTTCGCTTATCAACAGCGTTACTTACAATCAGGTTCTTGCTGGAATGAATTCTCTTCAGCAAGTGCGCGGTATCTATGAAAGTATGGGTGTCCCCTCGAGCTATCTTGAGGTTCTGTCTGTGATTGCTTTTGTGCACCTTGGCGTGTCAATGCAATTTAGGATTGAGGGGTCAGCAGAAGATCATCGAAGATTCGCAGCAGAGGCTAAGGGTTTTCTTGATTCCAATTTTTCAGAGTGGCAGGCAAGTGATTACCTTGGAATGAGCTATTGTTTCAAGAAAAAAGGCCTGTTCCTTAAGGCATATATTGCTCTGTGTGCGTATCGTATGCATCTTTTTGGGCAGCTCATTTTCATGTATCGCTGTATGCTTTCTCGGTCGGGGCAAACGATGAGTTGGTAGAGCTGTCTCGAATCGAGCTTACGGTGAACGTGCACACACGCATCGCGTATACTTATTGAACTGTTGGAATGCATGTTTGGATTGGTATGACGGAACGGATCTTGGCGATTGTGCCCGCCTACAATGAGGAGGAAAGCCTTAGGTCGACAATTGAAGAGCTCAAACAGAAGGCTCCTTCAATTGATTTCATCATCATAAACGATGGATCAACTGATGGAACGCGTGATATCTGTTTGGAGAATCGGTATCCTTTTATCGATATGCCTACCAATGTTGGTCTTACCGCCGGCTTTCAGACTGGTATGAAATATGCGCTGCGGCATGGTTATTCATGCGCCGTTCAATTTGATGCGGATGGACAGCATCGCCCGGAATTTCTTTCAGTGATGGCGCAGGTAATGCGCGCCAGCGGAGCCGATATTGTGATTGGTTCGCGATTCGTTTCAGAAAAAAAAGACTACTCCGCTCGAATGATCGGTTCTAGATTGATCTCTTCGATTATTCGTATGACGACTGGACAAGTCATTTCCGATCCTACGAGTGGGCTTCGTATGTTCAATCACCAGATGATTGAGAAGTTTGCTTCAGATTGTTCTCTTAGTCCAGAGCCAGAGACCATTGCGTATCTTATGAGAAGGGGCGCATCCGTATCTGAGGTACAGGTTTCCATGAGGGAACGAGTGGCGGGCGAGAGTTATCTGAGCCTTTCTAAATCCGTTGCTTATATGGTCCGTGCATGCACATCTATTCTGTTTGCTCAATGGTTTAGGGGGTAGATATGACGCCTTCGCTCCGATTCGTTCTCGTAGCAAGCGCCCTGATCGTTTTGTTCTTTATCGTGAGAAAGATTCGCCAATCTCAGATTCAGGCGATGGACGCCGTTTTTTGGTTGCTCTTTTCGCTGAGTTTTGTTGTTTTGGCTATCTTTCCGCAAATTGCTGCTGTGGTTTCTCAAGCACTGGGGTTTCAGGCTGCATCAAACTTCGTCTTTTTGTATGTCGTTGCGGTTCTTGTAGTCCGTGATTTCTCGACGACTGTTAAATACGCAAGGCTGCGAGATAGGCTTACGTCTCTGATACAGGAAATCGCGCTCAGAGATGTAGATTAAGCGCTATTACTCAATATGCTATTCACAATTGGATTGTCTGGGGAATTGAATTGCGTCTTATCTTTTGGAAGATAGGGCCTATCAGGTAAAGATTTCTCCTATGAGAATTGTCTCTAGATATGTGAGCTCAACTTGGACCTTCTATTTAAGGCCGACCGTGTTGCGACGTCGAATTTGACAAGTGCGTTATCTTGTTGAGCCGTCCTGTGACAACGATGGGGTGGCTACTTGCGGAGAATGTCGCTCAGATACGTTGAGGGTTCGGTCGGCCCCATGAATCCTATTGCGGCTTCAAGTGTGGATTTCGCTGTGACCTGGCTTGCATGCCATAGGCTGTTTCGCCGAGTATGCGTGACGTGGGCGACAGGCCCCCGTATGCGCTGTTCAAGCGGCTGCAATTGTACTGTCTGATGGAGGCGTGGAGAGCTCGTCCCCTCTGACTCGCTCCCGAGCGCGGGTCTGCTGGCATTTTGTGCGATTATCCTGTTCAATCGCTTGGCTTCGCTGCACGCCATGGGCTGAGTGGCTGGTATATATGGCTGACCTCAGTCGTTTAGGGGTCTCGTTAACTTGCCCTCTTGGATTCTGGGCGGTTGCTCGCCATCGCTTACTCGGCGCAGTCGATGGAAGCTTCTTGAATATTTGATAGGCAATCCATCCGACTGCGTTGTTATCAACGCGCGTTTCTATAGCCATAAGTTTTAGGGCTTGAGGTTTGCGGGCAATATACAAGTCGCGCTTGTTCCCCTAAATTGTGGTTCCGTGCACCTGATGTTCGGAAATGCGTTTTTGATATGATCGTTCAGACATGCGATCGTTATTTCTCAACGTTGTTGCTTAAGGCAGCCGTGTGCGGTTTGTCATCTTGTGTGAAGAGCTTTGGCGATGCGCGAGAGCCCATGGCGGACGATTAACAAGGCTTTGTAATTCAGGGCCGATGCTGCTGCGTTTTTCGATCATTTGCGGCGTTTTGCGGTGGAGGTTCGACTTATCGCGTATGGGCAGTCGCTGCAGGAATCGGGTCGATGAATCGCGCCCTTGGGGTGCTACGACGCGTCAGCTCATTAAGACTATGTGGCTTGATCGCTGCTGATTCGTGTATGAACGAGGCTTCGGTTGATTCCTTAGACTATGATGGGTTGGGTAACTGTTAAATATTGTAAGACGTAATTACATGGGGATTGACGTGACTGATGTCGAAATTACGTCCATTGGACGGTATCTAAAGGAGAAACGCGTTGCATGTATCGTTTCGCTAGCGGTATGCGCTTGCTTGTTTTTAGCGTCTTGGTTCTGGTTTAAGGAGTGTGCCTCCACAGCTTTTCTGTTGGTAGCAGCGATGGCTTCACTTACGGCTTCGGTCGTCGTGTTTTGTACGGTTGCGGGCTACTTGGATGGCGAAAAGCGTCAGGCTATTGCTTTTGGATCGGCTCTTACATCGTTTTGCATTGTGTTCGCCATTGCATTTCCGCCCCTTTCTGCTCCAGATGAACTGCATCATTTTTATGCTAGCTACTGGCTGTCCAACGTGGTACTCGGTGAAGGAAACGGCTTGGATTCCAATCCCATGCCCATGCGTGCTGCGGACAAAGAGCTGTGCGACCATATGACACGGAGTGCAATTGAGAAAGATAAGCTGTACGAGATCGACCGTGGCGTCTATCGTGCAACGCAGGAACTGCTGAGCGGCACCGTTGATTATCCGGATGGTGCTGTAGAAATCGAGGCATACGACTTTAATCTTGGTTCAGAGAATGCTGTCGCAAAGGTGGGATCGGTGGCCGGCGTCGTGCTGGCACGCGCGCTTAATCTTGGGCCAGTTGCCCTCTTTTACCTTGGTCGTTTCGGGTCGATCATCGTTTTCGTTGCGTGTGCGCTTAGTGCCTATAAGATTACCCCTGTATTTAAAAATGCAATCGTGGTAACTTCCCTGTTGCCCATGTCCCTGCATTTGGCGGCCTCGTATTCATATGATTCGGGCATCATTGGACTTTCCATGCTGCTGATTGCCTGCATCTTACGCGCGATGTACGGTAAGGGTCGCTTGCGGGGCCGCGACTTGGTGCCGATTGCTGTATTGGCCGCCGCGGTGGCGCCGTGCAAGATCGTCTATTCCGTTGGTATTTTGCTTGTCCTTTTTATCCCTACGCATCGCTTCTCTTCGCGAAAGTCGGCGTTTATCTTCAAGGGAGGGGTTTTCGCTGTCGCGGCGTGTTCGCTTATGGCGTTTCGCCTCCTCTCTGTTTCGGAGCTAGCCTCCTCGGCTTCGACGGTGCAGATGCGCGGCGATGAAGTTGGGCATTTTTACAGCATCGGCTTGCTGCTTTCTCAACCGGCCATGACATTAAAGCTGTTCTTGCGCACTCTCGATACTTATAGTGCCTATTACGTATTTACGATGCTTGGCGGTAGCCTAGGTTGGCTTCAAGAGAATCTGGAAGCGCCTGCACTTCTCATGCTCGCATATGCCGTGATCGGCGTGCTGTGCATGCAATCTGATAAGCCGGATACCATGCGTGGCCGTGGCTTGTTCCGTGGCACATGCGCGGTATTATTCTGCTTATGCGTTGGCGGAATTATGCTCTCGATGTGTATTGGGCATACGTTCGATACTGAACTGGTCATTCGCGGTGTGCAAGGCAGGTACTTCCTTCCCGTTTTGCCGCTGCTGTTGATGGCGTTGTGCGCGAATGGCCTTGTTGTGCGCTGGAAGAACCCGACGATGTTACTCATGAGCTCATACGTTGTGCTTAACGTGTTTTACATGGTGCGCTTTGGTGCGGCCGCTCTCATGCTCCCGTAGCGATGCCGCCGGACGACGATGGATGTCCTCATTCTGTAAGATTGGTGTTATCCATCGTTGCTTCACCTCTCGTAAAGTCGATTCGTCTACCTTTGTTGAAATATGTACATTTGCTTATGTAGACGTTGAGACAATCCGTTTTATACCGGGAGGGGATCTATGTCCAAAGACACGTGCATTTCTCGTCGCGGGGCCCTCGCGTCGGCCTCGCTCGTTGCTGCTTCGACGGCGATGTTGGCGGCCGGCAGGGTGTATGGTGAGGAGTTCGCTGAGGCGATCCCGCTTTCACCGATCGACGCCATCTCGTTTTTGTATATCGACAATGCCCAGCTTGAGGCAGGTGCTGAACAAAACGTCGTCGTGTCGCTCTCGCAGCATGCAGGTGTGTCTGCGGCCGTTTTGACCGTTCAGGATGAAGCAGGCGCCGAGCAGACGTGCACGGTTTCCGGCGTGCAGGACAACGCCCTGCTGTTTACCTATGCTCCCTCGGAATTGGGCTCCTGCGAGGTGGCACGCCTCCAGTTCAAGGCGGACGGTACCGCCTATGAGATCGACCTTTCCGAGGTCGATGAATCGTATCGAAGCTATACGGTCGCGCCTGTGGCGCTTGCCTATTCGGATGGCGAGGTGGCAAGCGGCCCCGACCTTCATGTATATACCGGCGATGGCGGCGACGAGCTGACGGAGTCGGGCTCAATCGAGGAGGCGGCATCGGCTGCCGTTGCGGCGGCGAGTCGTTCGCGTGCGGCCCACCCCGAGAAGAGCGGCCCGCTGGTGATCGCGCTTGATCCGGGCCATGTGGGCGTGAGTTCTGGTGCCGTCGCAAATGGCACTTCTGAGGCGAATGCCACGTGGAAGATCGCGCAGTTCTGCAAGGCGGAGCTCGATACGTACCAGAATGTCACCGCTGTGTTCACCGTGACGCCCGATGATCGCCTGGGCTCCTCGAGTGAGCTGCGTGAGCGCGTACAGCGTGCGCTCAACCAGGGTGCCGATGTGCTGGTGAGCCTGCACCTGAACTCCACCGGTGTTGGTAATGCCTATGGCGCTGAGGTTTGGGCGCCGCACAACGCGGGCTATAACAACGAGACGCATGCCGTTGGCACGGATCTGGGCAATCAGATTCTTGCACAGCTGCAAAAGCTCGGCCTGACCAATCGTGGCGTCAAGTTCCGCTGGATCGATCCGGATCCGAAGTACGATTATCCAGATGGCAGCAACGGCGATTACTACGGCATTATTCGCGAGGCGCGCAAGTCCAACCTGCCGGCGATCATCGTGGAGCATGCGTTTCTGGACAATTGGAGTGATTACAACAACTTCCTGAACAGCGATGCGAAGCTGCAGTCGCTTGGCATCGCGGATGCGCACGGTATTGCCAATTACTACGGCCTGTCGTATGCCGAGGGCACGGTGTACCGCCTCTACTATGCCCCGACGCTCGACCATCACTACACCATGGATGCGAATGAATACCAGGTGCTTGGTGCTCGTGGTTGGATTCAGGAGGGCATTGCCTGGCATTCCGATGACAAGGATCACGGAGTTCCGGTTTACCGTCTGTATCATCCTGGTACGCTTAATCATCACTATACGATGGATGCCTGGGAGTACAAGGTGCTTGGTGGCCGTGGCTGGAAGCAGGAGGGTATTGCCTGGTATTCTGCGCCCAAGGGCGAGGGCAAGCCGGTCTATCGCCTGTACCATCGTGGCACCCTCGATCACCACTACACGAAAGACGCCTGGGAGTACCAGGTGCTTGGCGGTCGAGGGTGGACCCAGGAGGGCATTGCCTGGTACTCCAAGGAGTAGACGGCACTGCGTAGCTGTTCAGTGAGCGAATAGGGGAAACGGCCCATATGAAGAGGAATCGCGTTATCGCATGTCTGGCGGCGCTTGCCGCGGCGGGCGCACTGCTTGTGGCGCCTTGCCAGGTGGCGTTTGCCGCGCCCATCAAGACGGTGTACCGACTGTATCATCCGGGCACCCTCGACCATCACTACACCATAGATTCAAACGAGTACCAGGTGCTTGCCGATCGTGGCTGGCAACAGGAGGGCGTGGCGTGGGATTCGCGCGATTCCTCCGCAGTTCCGGTGTACCGCCTCTATCACGAGGGTACGCGCGACCACCACTACACCAAGGACTACAACGAGTACCAGGTGCTCGCCGGCCGCGGTTGGAAGCAGGAGGGCGTGGCCTGGTACTCCGATGAGGCGGAGGGCGTGCCGGTATACCGCCTCTACCATGAGGGCACGCTGAACCACCACTACACCAAGGATTACAACGAGTACCAGGTGCTCGGCCAGCGCGGTTGGAAGCAGGAGGGCGTGGCCTGGTATGGCGTGGCAGAGGATACCGCCCCTGTGAGCCGGACGCCCATCATGGGGGCGTCGCAGGCCTCCGTGGAGCAGATGGCCGCCTACTATCGCAAGAATGTTGGCGAGTCCACGTACCCGGCCAGCGTGTACACGAACTATGGCGCGCCGACCCTGCAGGATTTCTGTACGATCGTGCTGGAGGAGGCAAAGGCCGAGGGTGTTCGCGCCGAGGTCGTGTTCGCACAGGCGATGAAGGAGACGGGCTGGCTGCGCTTCGGCGGGGCCGTCAAGGTCGAGCAGTGCAACTTCTGCGGTTTGGGCGCCGTGAACTCGGCCCCGGGCAACGCCGCCTCTTTCAGGGACGTCCGAACCGGCATCCGCGCCCAGGTGCAGCACCTCAAGGCGTACGCCTCGACGGACCCGCTTGCGCAGGCGTGCGTTGACCCACGCTTTGACCTTGCCAAACGTGGGTGTGCTCCGCTGCTTGAGGATTTGAACGGCAAGTGGGCGGTCCCGGGGGACGGGTATGGTGAGTCCATCGCCAAGATGATCGATACGATGTTGAAGGGTGGCCGTTAGGCGGTCGCCCTCCTTGTTCAGGCAAAGGGTTGTGTTATGCGTTGCACGGGAATATGCAGAGGTCAAGGAGTCGCGTATCTCGCCGTCGAGTTCGAGATGCATGACCGGGCGAGCGAGGTGCGCTTCTTCTCTCATTCGGAAGAAGGTGTCGAGCTTCCAATCGAGGCATATCATGTGGAGACGGATGAGCAGGACATATGTCGCTATGTCGCCGTCGTTCCGCTGCTCGATACCAAGCGCGTGTCGGTCGAGATGCGCCAGTACGATGAGCACGGCTCGGAGTTGCGCCACGCTCGAAAGATGTATTCGCGTTTCGCCATCAAGTGGGCTTCGCGCTTCAATTACAAGTTCTCGTACGACCGCGCCATGGCGATGCGCGACATCGACCGCTCGACGTATTCCAAGCAGATCCACATTACGCCGCAGGTGTTCGTCGAGGCTCCCACGAAGCAGCAGTACATCGTCAAGGGTTATGTCTGCTTGCCCGCGGGGGATTACGCCATGTTTCGGCTGCTTGACGGCATGGGCCGGGCTGTCGAGACGTTTGACTTGAGCTTGGGCAAGGTCGAGGAATCGAACGTGCTAGGGATGCCGCGTCGCGAGGTGGGCTTCACGCTCCGGATTCCCGCTGACGGCTCCACCTATTGTCTGCTTGCGGAGAGCGATCAGGGGAACAAGGCGGGCTTTTTGTGTCTGGACGCGGCGGCGCGCGGCGGTTATGCCGCAAGTTGCTCTCCTTTGATGTATCGCTGCGCGGGGCTGAATGAGTATCGTGGACGTGTACTGGCACGAAAGAAATTGTTAACCTGCATTGACGCAGATGCCTATGCGGATTGCTCTGGCCCTCGGTTCAGCATCATCGTTCCGCTGTTCCGCACGCCGCTTCACTTTCTGCGTGACATGGTTGGCTCTGTGCAGGTGCAGCTCTACCGCAATTGGGAGCTGCTTCTGCTGAATGCTAGCCCTGAGGATAAGGAGCTCGCGGCCGCCCTCGACGCGCTCGATGACGATCGCATCAAGGTGATCGAGCTGGCCGATAACGCTGGCATCGCGGCGAACACCAACGTCGGCATCGAGCAGGCTAGCGGCGACTACGTCGTTTTCTTCGACCACGACGACACGCTCGATCCGTTTGCGTTGCTCAAGTACGCTCAACACATCGGGCAGGACCCGACGCTCGACGCGCTCTACTGCGATGAGGATTTCCTCAACGAGGAGGGCCAGTACGTTGCCCCGCACTTCAAGTCCGATTTCAACCTCGACTTGCTGCGTTGCCACAATTACATCACGCACCTTTTGGCCGTCCGTGCAACGTATGCCAAGGACTTGATGCTACGCTCCGAGTTCGACGGGGCGCAGGATTACGATTTCCTGCTGCGTCTGGTCGAGCGGACGACCAATATCGCGCACGTGCCTGATGTGCTATATCACTGGCGTATCAGTGACACCTCGACTGCGAAGAGCGCTGGCAACAAGGGCTATGCGGACGAGGCCGGCCGCAAGGCTCTGCAGGAGCACCTCGATCGCTGCGGGCTGGCAGCCACGGCGGAGGGCACCGAAAACGCCTGCTTCTACCATGTTACGTATGAGGTGGCCGGTGCTCCACTGGTGAGTATCCTGATTCCGAATAAGGACAGCGTGAAGGTGCTCAGCCGCTGTATCGATTCAGTTGAGCAGAAGACGACCTATCGCAACTTCGAGATCATCGTCATCGAGAACAACAGCGTCCAGGACGAGACGTTCGAGTATTACCGTGAGGTGCAGGAGCGCTACGACAACGTGCGTGTGGTGACGTGGGATGGGCCGTTCAACTATTCCGCGATCAACAACTTTGGTGCCAAACACGCTTCCGGTGAATACCTGTTACTGCTCAACAACGATATCGAGGTGATTGAGGCAGGGTGGATGTCGGCCATGCTTGGCTTGTGCCAGCGCGAGGATGTCGGCATCGTGGGCGCGAAGCTTCTGTTCCCCGACGATACGGTTCAGCATGCCGGCGTGATGATGATCAAGTGCGGTAACGTTAATGATAATGCGGGTCCGATGCACGTCTTCAGCCATCTCGATCGCGATGACCCTGGCTATATGCGCCGCGCACAGCTTGTGCAGGACCTGAGTATCGTAACCGCTGCCTGTCTCATGACGAAGCGTTCCGTGTTCGATGCGCTCGGTGGGCTCAACGAGGATTTCGTCGTCGCGTTCAACGATGTGGACTACTGCCTGCGCGTGCGCGAGACGGGCAAATTGGTCGTGTTTACACCCGATGCCCTGCTGTATCACTATGAATCGTTCAGCCGAGGCTCTGACACTCTCGATGCGAACGTAGCACGTTTTATTCGCGAGCAGGGAAGGATGCGCAGTATCTGGAGCCGATACTATGTCCAGGGAGATCCGTACCATGGGCCGGCGAGTACGGCGATCTACTACTCCGAGATGCCGTAGACGTCGTGCTCTTGCCTGGTTTTTATGCAGGGACGTGTTCCTCGGAGGCGTCGCTGTATACTCAATGACGTTTTACTGTTGTTATTCATCGTAGTGAAGGAGCCATCCCGATGAAGGGCATTATCCTCGCCGGCGGGTCCGGCACCCGCCTGTACCCGCTGACCACCGTCACCAGCAAGCAGCTGCTGCCGGTCTACGACAAGCCGATGATCTACTACCCGCTGTCCGTCCTCATGATGGCCGGCATTCGCGACATCCTGATCATCTCGACGCCCAAGGACCTGCCCAACTTCGAGCGCCTGCTGCGCGACGGGTCGGACTACGGCGTGAACCTGTCCTACGCCGTCCAGCCCAGCCCCGACGGCCTCGCGCAGGCCTTCGTCATCGGCGAGGAGTTCGCCGGAGGCGAGCCCTGCGCGCTCGTCCTTGGCGACAACATCTTCTACGGCAACGGCCTGGGACGGCACCTCCGCCGCGCGGTGGAGAACGCCGAGACGAAGGGCCTCGCCACCGTGTTCGGCTACCACGTCGACGACCCCGAGCGCTTCGGCGTCGTGGAGTTCGACGAGTCCTTCAACGCCGTCTCCATCGAGGAGAAGCCCGAGCGCCCCAAGAGCTCCTACGCCGTCACCGGCCTGTACTTCTACCCCGGCGACGTGTGCGGGCGCGCCAGGGAGGTCGTCCCCTCCGCCCGCGGCGAGCTCGAGATCACCGACCTCAACCGCATGTACCTGGAGGACGGGCTGCTCTCCGTCGTGACCCTCGGGCGCGGCTACGCGTGGCTCGACACCGGCACCATGGAGTCCCTCCACGAGGCGGGCGAGTTCGTCCGCGCCGTGGAGCGCTCCCAGGACATGCCCGTGTCCGTGCTGGAGGAGATCGCCTACGAGAACGGCTGGATCGACCGCGAGACGCTCTCGGCCTGCGCCGAGCGCTACGGCAAGTCCGAGTACGGGAAGCACCTCAAGCGCGTCGCCGCCGGCGAGTTCGTCAACCGGAACGCCCAATACTAATCAGGCGTTTGGTTCGTCAGATCGGATACCTTTTGTTTACCAAATTGAAAGAACGCTACCGCGAGTCCTTCATCATCTTGAGGGAGCTTGTGAAAACCGACTTCCTGTTGCGCTACCAAGGGTCTTTCCTGGGTATCGCGTGGTCTGTTCTCAAGCCTTTGATGCTCTTTTGCGTCATGTACGTCGTGTTTGTAAAGTTCCTCCGTTTTTCCGACGGTACCGACACTTTTCCGCTGGTACTGCTACTCGGTATCAGCATGTGGAACTTCTTCACCGAGTCCACTACGATGGGCCTCTGCTCCATTACTACGCGCGGTGATCTGCTGAGGAAAATCAACTTCCCCAAGTACATCATCGTTGTCTCTGCGACGATCAATGCGCTCATTTGCATGTCGATCAACCTTGGCGTTGTGATTGTCGCCTGTATTTTGTCGGGCGTGCAGTTTACCGTTAACGTGTTTTGGCTTCCGATCAACTTGGTGCAGCTCTACCTGCTTTCCCTCGGGGTGGCGCTGCTGCTGTCTACCCTCAACGTCTATTTCCGTGATGCCCAGCACATTTGGGAGGTCGTGCTCCAAGGCCTGTTCTATGCAACGCCGATCATCTACCCGCTCTCCATGGTCGAGCAGAAGCTAGGGGAAGTCGCTCCCGGCGTCGGTCTTTTGGTCGAGAAGTTGATGTTGCTCAATCCTGCTGCTCAGATCATCCAGGACATTCGTCACAACCTTATCGCGCCGGCCACGACTCCGACGATCTGGACGCTCTCAGACAATATCTTTTTTCAGATGATCCCCGTTGCTTTGACCTTTGCCCTGCTTCTTTGGGGTGTTCATGTTTTTAGGAAATATAGCCCTAAGTTCGCGGAGGTGATGTAATGGCTTCGACGGTGAACAGCAAAGTTGTGCTCAAGGTCGAGAATGTCGAGAAATCCTTCCGCCTTCCCACCGAGCAGGCTTCCGGTCTCAAGCAGCTCCTCATCAACTGGACCAAGGGTATCAAGGGTTATCGAGAGCAGCAGGTGCTCAAGGGTGTTTCTTTTGAGGTTCACCAGGGCGATTTCTTCGGCATCGTCGGTCGTAACGGCAGCGGCAAGTCGACGCTTCTCAAGCTCATTTCCCAGATTTACGTTCCCGAGCGTGGCTCTATCACGGTCGATGGCAAGCTCGTGCCCTTTATCGAGCTCGGCGTTGGCTTCAATCCCGAGCTCACGGGTCGCGAGAACGTCTATCTGAACGGAGCTCTGCTTGGGTTTTCCCGCGCTGAGATCGACGAGATGTACGACGACATCGTCGAGTTCGCCGAACTCGAGGACTTCATGGACCAGAAGCTGAAGAATTATTCTTCCGGCATGCAGGTTCGCTTGGCGTTCTCCGTTGCCATTCAGGCGCGCGGTGACATTCTCGTGCTCGACGAGGTGCTGGCCGTGGGCGATGAGGCGTTCCAGCGCAAGTGCGATAGCTTTTTTGCTCGGATCAAGCAGGATCCCAGCAAAACGGTCATCCTCGTTACCCACAGCATGGATGCCGTGAAGAAATACTGCAATAAGGCCATTCTCATTAAGGATGGGGAGGTTGTTGTCTCTGGCGACAAAAACGATGTGGCCGATCGCTATACGCTTGAAAACCTTCAGGCCGATGATCATTCGCGATATAAGGAGGGTGAATTCGATACGGGTTTAAGCGGTCAAGTTCCTTTGCTTAAGATCGCCCCTGTCTCTAAAGTATTGACGGACGGCCGTAGTCCTTTGGTTTTTGATATTGAATACGATTATCGTGGACAGAAGGATTTCTACATTTCTTTTTCTGTGTTTGATGTTAAGCGTGGGGGCATACCTTTCGATTCTTCCCCGCTTAAAATGAGTCATTACGGCCATCATCGAATCCGCTTCTCCCTGCCTATCAATTATTTCAACAATGGGCAGTACAAGCTTTTCGCGACCTTGCGCAATGATGCTCCCGATTCTGACACCGGGGAGACTGATATGATTGCATTCACCAACGATCGTAATTGCTGCTTCTTTGTCATTCGCGCCGATCGAGAAAATGACTACGCCCTGCTTGCGGACGGTGTTGTTAAACTTGATATGATGGGTGTTGATTGCGACTAGCGGTGTATTGTGAACAGATGGGGGTCTCTTGATAGTGGATGGCGACAATTCAACTGAATCTCCTCTTTTTTCCGTTGTGGTAATCGCGCATAATGTCGAAAGCTATATTGAGCGTTGCATGCGGAGTGTCCTCAATCAACACAGTGAAGATTTTGAGCTAATCGTTGTTGATGACGCTAGCACCGATCAGACCTTACAGAGAATCAGTGCCATCGCTGATGGGGATCCACGCGTTTCCGTTGTCAAAAAGAATCAAAATGAAGGAGCCCATCTGGCACGCAGAACTGGCGTTGCGCATACCGTGGGCAAGTTCGTCTATTTCCTTGACGGTGATGACGAGCTTTGCCCGCACTTCTTTGGTCTTTCGTCGGGGCTCGTGACGAGCGTCGACGCGGATGTCTATCGTCTGGGATGCAGGGTTGTGTTGGAGCCCGAGGGGGAGGAAGAACACCGTGCCATAGTCGAGCATTCTCTCAATGATTCACGCGGTAGGGCATTGGGAGAAGATATCCTCCTTCGTTCCTTTAGCGACAAGTTTGCTCATGCGGATACATGGCGCCTGGTATCTTGTCTGTATCGCGGCGAGGTCTGCAGGTCTGCATTCAGGATGATGACTGAGGACCGACTGGGTTATATGGAGGATGCATACGAATTCTTCGTCGTAGCTTCCTGCTCCGCTGTTTTGGAAAACGCTACCGATCTTGTTGCTCAGCGTTACAACTTGGGTTCCGGCCGATCTGGCTACAGCCATATGTCATACGATGAGTTCGTCAAACGCCAATCCGAGGTATTTGACCTGGTCCGCAGTGTTTATTCCTTTGCGGAAGACGACGGACGCGATGTGACGCGCAGGTGCGCACGTTGGTTTGAAGGCGCGTGTCTGCGGACGATTTCTAATGAATGGACTGTCCGGCTTGCCTCCGAAACGCAGATATTGTCTGTATCCAACTTGGTGGATACGTGGGGTCATGTGGCGACGCTAGGCATGCTGACGCCTCCGTTGATCGGTCGAGCACAATGGGTATTGGAGGATGATTCTCGGCTTGATGACGCGCTGCTTGCCTCGTGGCGCGCTGCGTATGCCCCTTTGCTAGATTCTCCGGATATCGAGGTGGAGGGCGGTGAAGGGGCCGTTTTTCTACTTGGTCTTCTGCGCCAGATCGATGACCATCGCACCGCACGGGATCGAGAGGTTCGTGAGCGACTCGAACTCGAAATGGCGCGCGAGTCAGTCTTTCCGCGCAGGGTGCTTAACGCTCTGTTGCCGCGTGGTTCGAAAATGCGACGGGTGCTTTCTGCTGTTGCGCGTGAGTTGAGGTCGTAACATCCTATGCGCGTGATGGTGCTCAGGAGTCCAATCGACCGGCGATGGCATGTGAGCATCTGTTTGCTCTTGGCGCTAAGATATGCGCATCATGAAATCGACTTCAATTGCCAGGGGCACCGCCTTCGCTTATGCGAAGGGCAATCTCGCCGACGCATATAGGCTGCTCCAAAATGCTGATGAGGTTATGGCGTTGATTGCTTGTAGGAACATCCAGTAGGTCGTTCGGTACAATTGAGTTGACTGGTATGGGATATTGAGAGGGTGATTTCGACATGAGCGATAAGGTCGATGCCATTCTCAAGAAATCGATTGATGATGTCGCCCGCGATGTGCCGGGTTACCGTTCAGTGCTCACGCGCCGCGAGGCAATTGCCGTCGCTCGTCGAGTTCTGACTCTGTTTCCCGTGACGGCGGCGGCTCTGTTTGGCTCGTTCGCCCGAGGCGAGCAAACCGACAAAAGCGACTTGGACTTCCTCATTTCGTTCTCGCCATCGGCTCGTGCGGGAGACGTTGAGGACGTCCGTGTTGCTTTGGAATACGCCACAGGCAGGGGAGTCGATGTGGTTTCTACACTCGATGGCCAGTCGCGCCAGTTCCGCGATTCTGCAACTAGGGACGGGGTGAAGATACTTGGATAGCCGAGACGTTGATATTCTCGTTAAGATGCTCTTGGAAACGGATGAAATCGAGGATCGCATCAAAGAATACGAGATCACTGAAGATGCCTGGTTCTCTTCTCGCGCCCTGCGCGACTTGCTGCTAATGCCCTTGTTGCAGATTGGGGAGTTGACTGCTCATTTTAAAACCGAGGAGCCTCTTTCCGCGTTTCCCAAGGTTCCTTGGAAAGATATAAAGGGTTTCCGAAACGTCGTAGTTCATGGTTACGGCCATATCGATCTTAACGTAGCATGGAATACCGTTAATGAAGGTACAGAAGAGCTCCGCACTGAGCTGCTGGAGAACAGCGAAGTGCGCGAAGCGTACGATAGGGAGCTAAATGCGCAAGTAGTTTTCGATTCACTTGACCTGTTTGATTTGATTAATGCTCTGCCTGATGAGGTTGAGTAGTTTTGATTGGAGTGCAATGAACAATCAGATTTTCGAGCCCCGCCGTATCGTCGTCACCGGCGGCTGCGGCTTCATCGGCTCCAACTTCGTCCACCACGTCGTGCGCGAGCACCCGGGCGTCCACGTCACCGTGCTCGACAAGCTGACCTACGCCGGCAACCCCGACAACATCGCGGGGCTCCCCGCGGACCGCGTCGAGCTCGTCGTGGGCGACATCTGCGACGCCGCGCTCGTCGACCGCCTCGTGTCCGAGACCGACGCCGTGGTCCACTACGCCGCCGAGTCCCACAACGACAACTCCATCGCCGACCCGTCCCCGTTCCTCAAGACCAACGTCGAGGGCACCTACACGCTCATCGAGGCCTGCCGCAAACATGGCGTGCGCTACCACCACGTCTCCACCGACGAGGTCTACGGCGACCTGGCGCTCGACGACC
>CAUWMY010000014.1:0-39019 GCA_963560155.1 uncultured Collinsella sp. | reverse complement strand
TCACCGACGAGCAGCTCACCAAGATCGCCGAGATCAAGATGCCCGACCTCAATGCCAACGACATTGACGCCGCCAAGAAGATCGTCGCCGGCACCGCCCGCTCCATGGGCGTCACCATCGCCGAGTAACGCGCGATTCTCGCATTTCAGTAACTCTCGTGCCACAAGGGCACGTGAACGATGTGGGAGGGTTTTCCCGCTTGCACCACAGGAGGTAATGACATGGCTACCAAGCATGGCAAGAAGTTCCGTGAGGCCGCCGCTAAGGTTGACCGCGCTGCCGTCTACACGCCGCTCGAGGCCGTCAAGCTCGTGAAGGAGCTTGCCAACGCCAAGTTCGACGAGACCATCGAGGCCCACTTCCGCCTTGGCATCGACACCCGCAAGGCCGATCAGAACATCCGTGGCTCCATCTCCCTGCCCCACGGCACCGGCAAGACCGTCCGCGTCGCCGTCTTCGCCGAGGGCGCTCAGGCCGAGCAGGCCGCTGAGGCCGGCGCCGATGTCATCGGTTCCGACGAGCTCATCGCCCAGATCCAGAAGGGCGAGATCAACTTCGACGCCGCCATCGCCACCCCGATGATGATGGCCAAGGTCGGTCGCATCGGTAAGATCCTCGGTCCCCGTGGCCTCATGCCGAACCCCAAGCTCGGCACCGTGACCATGGACGTCGCCAAGATGGTCTCCGAGCTCAAGGCCGGCCGCGTTGAGTATCGTGCCGACCGTTACGGCATCTGCCACGTGCCGCTGGGCAAGGCCTCCTTCGACGAGCAGAAGCTCGTTGAGAACTACGCCGCCCTCTACACCGAGATTCTGCGCGTCAAGCCGGCATCCGCCAAGGGCAAGTACGTCAAGAGCATCTCCGTGTCCTCCACCATGGGCCCTGGCGTCAAGGTCGACTCCGCCGTCCAGCGCAACTTCATGGAGGCATAAGCGATACGTCGCTTACCACATATGACTCGGAAACCCGGTTCGTTTCGTGCGGACCGGGTTTTTTGTCTCGCATTCACCGACTCTTATGATTGCTAACCAAGTTGGTTACTAGAATGTAGTACAAAGTACATCGACACACATAGTACTGTGTGATACAGTTACTGTAACGCCAAGGAAGGAGGAGGTGACCGATATGGCGAGCCGTGATGCCGTGAGCGACCTCATCCGAGGCAATATCGACGCCATCATCCTCAAAACGCTGTCGAAGGGTGACAGCTATGGCTATGAGATTCTCAAATCGATAGGCACCGCGAGTCGGGGCGAGTATGAGATGAAGGAACCTTCGCTCTATACCAGCCTCAAGCGTCTCGAGAGCCAGGAGTTCGTCGAGAGCTTTTGGGGCAATGAGACGCAAGGCGCCCGACGCAAGTACTACCGGCTGACGGATTCAGGCGCTCAGGAACTCGTGGAGGCGACCGAGCGCTGGAAGCGAGTCCGTGGAATCATCGACCGACTGCTGATTATGGATGGGAGCGAACAATGAACGAGCTTCGCATGTACGTCGAGCACCTGTTCGAGGGCAAGGTGCTCACGACTGAGAACATCGAGTTGAAAGAGGAGATTTACGGCAATCTGGTGGCACGCTACGAGGACTTGATCGCCGATGGTCTTGATGAGGACGAGGCGCTTCGGCGCACCAAAGAGAGCATTACGAGCATCGACGATGTCTTGAACTCGGTCAGCGATGAGTCTGATTCCGGTGAAGACTCCACTGGCGCTCGCGAGATGCCCGCTGGTGTCGAGGACGGCGTTGTGACCGGCGAGACCGCGGCTGCTCCCGTGGATGCCACGGTTGCCCTTCCGACACCTCCTGCGGCCGTTGTGGAGCAGGATGTCCGCGAGGTGTCCGAGAAGCCTTCGAAGAGGCCTCATGCGTTCATGGTCGCCGCTCTGATCGTTCTCGCCTTGTTCATCTTGTTCGGCCTCGGGGCCAAGGTGCTGCTCGATGTCGTCGATGATACGGCTGGGGATGCCCAGGAGGGAATTGTCGAGAATACGCAGAACGTCGTGACCGCCGACCCCGCGACAGGGAATGACACTAGCTCCAGCGCGACCGCTCCGACTCCCACCAAGCAGAACCGCGAGATCTTCGTCGATGAAAGCGGCCAGGTCTGGATTGACGGAGAACCCGGGGACGAGCTCGCCGAGGGGGTCGTGAATGCCGGTTATGGCGTGATCGCCGAATACGCCGATACCGACCTCGCCGATGCTGCCAAGGTGGAGGCGCTCCTGCGCTCCCTGCCCATGGGCGAGTATGTGGGCGATGTCGATGTGACGAAGGGCGTCGATGTGCTGGGCCTCGCGTACCGCGAGGTGCCGGAGGCGCTCGACGGCGACTCCGTCGATGCCGCGCTCGCATACGATGTGACCGCTGTGTTCTGCGCCATGCCGCTCGTCAATGAGATCCAAGTGACCCTGACGGAAAATGACGAGCCCCTTGATGAGAGCTATTACGTCTTCAAGCGCGATGATGTGCAGAGCCGTTATGGCGTGCGCCTGGATGGCGAGATGGTGAATGAGGCCGGATGGCATCAGATCAAGGAAGACAACCTGTATCGTCGCAAGTTCATCGAGCACATGGTCGATGCCGCCGAACGCGAATGGAAGTAGTTGAACTGATTGCGGCGTCGGTCACACCAGGGTTGCGATGGCGCGAACGATGGCGTCGGCGGCCGCAGAGGTCTTGGCGGCGTCTTCGACCTGCAGGATGACCTTGCCCTTGATACCGAGCTCGGAGATCTCGGAGAATAGCACACGAGGCCCGTCGATGACGGGGGAGACATCGCCCGCTGCTTCGCGGGCGATGTCCGTGAGCTGGCCGGCGAGTCCGTCCATGTCGTCCGCACGGGCGCTGCCGTCCTCGCCGATGCGGGGGACGGCAAAGGGGACGACCACGCGGTTGGCGGGGAGCAGGTGCACGAGCGCGGTCTTGGAGATGATCGAATTGGGGATGATCACCGTCTGACCCATGGCGTCGCGGATGGTGGTGTGGCGCCACGTCACGTCTTGCACGACACCGGCTTCCGCCCCGACCTCGATGTTGTCGCCGGGCTTGACGATGCCCATGAAGGTCACCTGCAAGCCGCCGATGAGGTTGGAGAGCGTGTCTTGAAAGCCAAGGGAGACGGCGATGCCGCCGACGCCGAGGGCGGCGACCAGGGCATTGGCGTTGACGCCGAAGCAGGCGTCCAAGATGATGCTTACTCCCGTGGCCCAGACCACGCCGCGCGCGATGTTGATGAGGATGCTCGAGGTGGGTAGGGGGTTGCTGTCCCGTTCGAGATAGCGCCTCAGGATACGGCATACGAGGCGATCGGCAACGCCGGTGACCGCGACGAGCGCGAGCGCCCATAAGGAACTTTGCACGAGCGGGATCTTGAAGATGGAGAACAGGCCTTCCACAGTGGGCTCCTCTGAAACGAAAGGGCACGATGTGCAAAAAGGGGGCGTGTACATATGCGTGCACGGCACGCTCCCGGCAAACAATCAGAGTGTGCCCATTCGGGTCCTATTTAAGACGGAGACCGCAGACGGCTCCTTTGAACATAGGGGTCCTCTCGAACGGGGCGGTACATCCCGCCGCTGCCCGATAAAAATTCCGACGTAACGTCGGGGTCAAAGGCTCCCACAAACCCTCCACGATACGCATTTTCGGAGATGCGCAATTTGGGGACGGGTGCATTTCACACATCGGGGATGGACGCGTTTTTACACATGGGCGATCCACTGCCGTTGGGCGGAGCTCTCAGCTTCTTCTCAGCTCGCTCGTCTATGCTTGAGCCGAGAAGAAGTTGCCCGAACGGAGAAGAGGCGCTCTCGGCCGTGACGGTTCCGGTGGGCGAGGGGAGGCTGCGATGCGAGTGCTGTTAATCGAGGACACGCCTCGTCTGGCTGAGGCGGTCGCCGAGATTCTGCGCAAGAGCGGTTACAGGGCCGATGTGGCGCGCGCGGGTGCCGATGGTCTGGACATGGCCTCCACCGGGGCCTACGACGTCGCGCTCCTCGACATCATGCTGCCCGATATGAGCGGCATGGACGTGCTGCGCGAGCTGCGAGCGGCGGGTGACACCGTGCCCGTGATCTTGCTCACCGCGCGGCAAGGCGTGGGCGACCGCGTGGCGGGTCTCGATGCCGGTGCGGACGATTACCTGCCCAAACCCTTTCATGCGAGCGAGTTGCTCGCCCGGATTCGCGCGGTCACGCGTCGCCCGGCGACCTATCGCCCGGGAAATACGATCGAAGCGTGCGGCTTGGTGCTCGACATCTCGTCCCATGTCGTTTCCGTATCCGAAGGTGGCGATACCGCCCGTGATGTCTCGCTCGAGCTGACGCCGAGGGAGTCGGCGCTACTCGAGGCGCTTATGCGCCGAGCGGGTAGCCCCATGGCGAAAGCCGACATCATCGCGCGCTTGTGGGGACCGCATGCCATCGGTGCGGAAAATCGGCTGGAAGTGCTGGTCCATGCGGTTCGCGAGAAGCTGCGCGGGGCGGCGTTGCCGGCACGTGTCGAGACGGTGCGCGGCGTTGGGTATCGCCTGGGCGCCTCTGGAGACGCGGAGGCGAATCAGATGGAATGACCTGCTCGCCAGCGAGGGCAGGCGGGCGGATGGATGCCGAGGGAGCGATCATGGGCAATGCGGCACGTAAGGACAAGGTGGTCAATCGGGATTACGGCGATGAAGGGCTCGCCCGTTTGCGCAAGCGGCTGTGGCTGCGGTCCTCTGTGTTGACGTGCGTCGTGCTGGTGCTCGCGTTGGGCGCCGCTTGGCTGGCGAGCGCGTCATCCGCGCGCAACACGAGCAATGGCGCCCTTCATGGCGTGGACGCGGACTCTTTGCATCGGGTCGCGCTGCTCGACGCGTATGAGGGCGCGCAGCCGAGTGTTCTCGCGGCGTTTGAGCAGGCGATACAGGAAGCCCCGAACAGCGGGGACGATTGGAAGCCCACGGCGCTTGGGGCCGATACCTACTACTCGGTTTCCGGGCCGGTCGAGAACCCGTTCTCTCTTGCGGTTTTCGAGGACGGATCCATGTCGTTTCTCGTTCCCCCGCTCAACGTGCAGGATGGAGAGGGCCATCCCATGTATTCGATGAATTGGTGCGAGGCGTCGCTCGAGGAGCTGGTTGAGACGGCTTTCGCTCTCCGCGCCGATGCGGGGAAGAGACCGGGGCCCCAGTATATCGAGCTGGACGGCATGACGTGGAAATGCGCGACGTCGATCGCGGTCACGAATCCTCGGTACCGTGCGGATGCGACAGGGGAGAGCGGCGTGACTCTGTATGCGGATGGTCGTCTGGAGGGATATGAGAAGGACGGCTACCTTGCGGCGCGCATGTATTCGTTCGTCGATGTGACCCCGACGATCATCTATTTGAAGGGCATGGCGAAGTTCCTCGCAGTGCTGGGTGTCGTGGGCTGCGTTATGCTCGTGGTCGTGTGCCACAAGATCATCGACCGCGCGCTCGTTCCCGTCGCGGAGTCTCGCGCGCGGCAGCGCGATTTCCTGATCAAGGCCTCGCATGAGCTCAAGACGCCCATGGCGTCGCTATCCTCGAATCTCGATGCGCTGGTGGCCAATGGTGGGGAGACGGTCGCGAGTCAGGAGCGATGGACGGATAACATGCGCGAGGACATCGACGAGCTAGCTGATCGTACGTGCAAGCTGCTCGATTTGGTAACGCAGCCGGACGGGGTTGGGGGAGTCCCGCCCCGCCCGAGAGTCGATTCTGATGTGTAAAACGCACCCGTCCCCAAATTGCACGTCGCATCGAGATGGCACGTAAGTCACGAATGGGGGGCGAAGTTCGTGACTTTGGATATGTTTCGGCGAAACGCGAGGTGGTGACGGACGGGAAGCGGCAAAGAACACCCGTTTCCACACGGGCCGCATCGCCTAGTCTTCGAGACAGCGCGCGCGGAAGGCGGCGATTTCGTCCTCGGTGATGCCGAGGGTCCCGGTGATGTAGCCCATGAAGCCGCCATGCGGCTCGAGCGCGCGTTCGACGGCCTCGAAATAGCAGCGCGATGCGGGGGAGTCGAGCGTGAGCTCGATGGGGGCGTACAGGTTGGTGGCGAGGTAATCGTCGAGGATGTCGTCGCGGCTCACGCCGAGCATCGTCTCGACGAGGGCCGAGCCCATGCCGCAGCGGTCGCGTCCAACGTAGCAGTGCCAGAGGGCGGCGCCATCTTCGACATCGAGCACGGCCCGCACGAAGGAGCGGTAACCTTCGATGCCCGTCTCGTCGATGAGCATGTGCGGGTAGAGCAGCGTCATGAACTCGACGGGATCACCCTCGGCCATGGCCTCGAGCTTGTATTCGAACGCAGTCTTCTCGTGTTCCTGCGTGACGCCCACCTGATTGTCGGAGAAGATCTCCGCATGCAGGTAGCGCGCGGCGGGGATGCGGTTCATGGGATCAGGCAGCTCCGAGAGCTCGATGAGGTTGCGGAAGTCCACCACGAGCCTCAGGTCGTAATCGTCGCGCAGGCGGGCGATGTCCTCGTCGGTGCCAAAGCCGAGGGTACCTGAGCGCAGGAGCAGTCCGGGCTTCACGCGGCGACCACCGGCGCCGACCATGCCGCCCAGGTCGCGGGTGTTTGGCAGCTTTTCAAAGTCGATGCGGCCGTATCCCGGGCGCGCGGGATCGGCTGCAGGGGGCAGGTCGACGCGGTCGGGCAGTTCGTCGTCCCAGTAGTTCTGGCTCATGGCGGGTCCTTTCGAATTGGCTTCTTTCATTTTTAGCCAAAGCGATTTGTTCTCGGATCGAAATGGAATGCGGACGAATGGACGTGTTGATGACAGGGTATTCGGATTATCGCCCATCTGATGTTCGGATTATCGTATATGTATCGTTAAATGTCATATGCCACCATGGAATCAGGTGTTTTATTTCGTCGGGGTTCTAGCGTGAGCGTCCGTGATGGCATTATCGCCGCTACGGGTGCCCGACCCGCGCCTCGCTGGTACAATGATGAGCTGTTGAATCGTTGAACCTACGCTAGGGAGCATGCATGGATCGCACGAAGATCGCCCAGCTTTACGCCGATGCTGAGACGCTCGGCGGACAGCAAGTGACCGTTGCCGGATGGGTCAAGTCCGTCCGCGACATGAAGAACTTCGGTTTCGTCACCTTGAACGACGGCAGCTGCTTCAAGGACCTGCAGGTCGTCATGAACCGCGAGTCACTCGCAAACTATGACGAGATCGCCCACCAGAACGTCTCCGCCGCCCTCGTGTGCACCGGCGAGCTCAAGCTCACCCCGGACGCGCCCCAGCCCTTCGAGCTCGCCGCGACCGAGATCGCGGTCGAGGGCGTCTCAGCGCCCGATTACCCGCTGCAGAAGAAGCGCGCCACCGTGGAGTTCCTGCGCACCCAGCAGCACCTGCGCCCGCGCACCAACCTGTTCCGCGCCGTCTTCCGCGTGCGCTCCGTGGCTGCAGCTGCCATTCACCGCTTCTTCCAGGACCGCGGCTTCGTCTACGTGAATACGCCGATCATCACCGCGAGCGACTGCGAGGGCGCCGGCGAGATGTTCCACGTCACCACCATCGACCCGGCCAACCCGCCGCTGGATGATAAGGGCAACGTGGACTTCAGCCAGGATTTCTTCGGCACCGCCGCCTCGCTCACCGTTTCCGGCCAGCTCAACGCCGAGAACTTCGCCATGGCTTTCGGCGACGTGTACACCTTCGGCCCGACCTTCCGCGCCGAGAACTCAAATACCACGCGCCACGCGGCCGAGTTCTGGATGATCGAGCCCGAGATCGCCTTCGCCGACCTCGCCGATGACATGAACCTCGCCGAGGAAATGCTCAAGTACGTTATCCGCGACGTCATGGACCGCTGCCCCGACGAGCTCGCCATGCTCAATAAGTTCGTGGACAAGGGCCTCATCGAGCGCCTCACGCACGTTGCCAATTCCGACTTCGCCCGTGTGACCTACACCGAGGCCGTCGAGATCCTGGAGCGCGCCGTCGCTGCCGGCCACACGTTCGACTACCCCGTGAGCTGGGGCATCGACCTGCAGACCGAGCACGAGCGCTTCCTCACCGAGGAGCACTTCAAGTGCCCGACCTTCGTGACCGACTATCCCGTCGAAATCAAGGCCTTCTACATGCGCCTGAACGATGACGGCAAGACCGTCGCCGCGGCCGACTGCCTGGTTCCCGGCATCGGCGAGATCATCGGCGGCTCCCAGCGCGAGGAGCGCCTCGACGTGCTCGAGCGCCGCATCGCCGAGCTGGGCATGGATGCCGAGCAGTACAAGTACTACCTGGACCTGCGCCGCTACGGCACGTGCAAGCACGCCGGCTTTGGCCTGGGCTTCGAGCGCCTGGTCATGTACCTCACGGGTGTGGGCAACATCCGCGACGTCCTGCCGCACCCGCGTACCGTGGGCAGCTGCGATTTCTAATAGCCGCGATATAAAACCCCGCCGGAGGGGCGGGCGCGTGATTGAGGTTTTGGGCAGCGCGCGCGTAATGTCGAAAAAATCGCGATTGAAACGCATCATTTTCGACATTATGCGCGCCCCTGCCCTTGCGCGTGCCTGCCCTTGCGCGCCTCTGCCCACGCCTTGGCGCATATTGCCCGCGCCTCGATATGGCGCCTGCTCCCAAATCGAGATGCGGCGCGCATGCTGGCACCCTTGTGGCGCTCGCTTGTTAACACGACATTAACGTTTGAGCGGCGATCGTTGGAGCGCGCTAGTATAGGGCTTGCGTGCTTTCACGCGATAAAGCGCTTCGTCATGGGGACGGGGCACGGAACAGCGAAACGGAGTTGATCGCCATGCTGAGCATCTCGCGCAGGAACCTTATCACCCTCGGAGCGGGCTTTTTTATGGCTGGCGCTCTCTCCGGATGCGGTGATGGCGAAAAGCCCGGTTCGGGCGATGCCACATCGGGTGACACCGCCTCGGGCTCCGGTTACAAGATCGGCGTGCTGCAACTCACCGAACACGGCGCACTCGACCAGACCAACAAGGGCTTCGTGGCCGCGCTGGATGAATCCGGCATCGCGTATGTGATCGACCAGCAGAACGCCGAGAACGACCAGTCGGCCTGCCAGACCATCGCGAGCAAGCTCGTGAATGACGGAGACGACCTGATCTTTGCCATCGCCACACCCGCCGCTCAGGCGGTCGCCGGCGTCACCACCGAGATCCCCATCGTGGGGTCCGCCATCACCGACTACGCGGAGAGCGGCCTAGTGGAGTCCAACGACGCTCCCGGCGGCAACGTCACCGGCACGTCGGACCTCACCCCCGTCGCCGACCAGATCGACCTGCTGCACCAGTTGCTGCCCGATGCCAAGACCGTGGGCATCCTCTACTGTTCCGCCGAGTCCAACTCCGAGGTACAGGTCGAGCTCGCCGCGGACGCCCTCGAGGACGCGGGCATCGCGCACGAGCGCTACTCCGTCTCCTCTTCCAATGAGATCCAGCAGATGGTCGAATCCATGGTCGGCAAGGTCGACGCGATCTACGCTCCCACCGACAACACCATCGCCGCGGGAATGGCGACCGTCTCCATGGTCGCCAATGAAAACAAGCTCCCCGTCATCGTAGGATGCGACACCATGGTCGAGGATGGAGGGCTGGCGTCGTATAGCATCAACTATTACGACTTGGGCTATAAGGCGGGCGAGATGGCCGTGAAGATCCTCACCGAGGATGCCGATCCCGCCGATATGCCCATCGAGTACCTGTCCAGCGATGAGTGCCAACTCATCGTGAACCAGGCGACCGCCGACGCGCTCGGCGTCGACATCTCGGCTCTCGAGGACGCCCAGATCATCTAAATTGCGAATCTGGGAAGCCGCCGCAGATGCGCGGCGCCCTCATCGTTCCCTCAACCATGCCGCGCCCCTCGGGCGCGTTAGGAGAATCTCATGATTGGCACGACTTGCTCCCGTCGTTCGTTTGCGAAGGGCGCCCTCGGCGCCGCCACATTCGCGATCGTCGGCGGTCTCGGCCTCGCCGGATGCGGCGACCCCGCCGCCGAGGCCGATGGTTCCGCCCCGTCCAACGCCGCCTTCAAGATCGGCGTGCTGCAGCTCACCGAGCACCCCGCGCTCGACGCCGCCAACAAGGGCTTCGTCGCCGCAGTCGAGGCGGCCGGTATCGGGGCGAAGATCAACCAGCGGAACGCCCAGAACGATCAATCTGCCTGTCAGACCATCGCGGGCACGCTCGTGAACGAGGGTTGCGACTTGATCCTCGCCATCGCGACCCCCGCCGCCCAGGCGGTCGCGGGCGCCACCTCCGACATCCCCATCGTCTGCACCGCCATCACCGACTTCGCCGCCTCCGGGCTGGTCGAGGACAATGAGGCACCGGGCGGCAACGTCACCGGCACCTCCGACATGAACCCCGTCGCCGACCAGATCGATCTGCTCCACCGACTCGTCCCCGAGGCGAAGAAGGTCGGACTGCTCTACTGCACGGCCGAGTCCAACTCCAAGATCCAGATCGACCTGGCCGCCGAGCAGCTCGACGCGCTCGGCATGGAGGGCGTCGAGTACACCGCCTCCAGCTCCAACGAGGTCCAGCAGGTGGTCGAGTCCATGATGGGGAAGGTCGATGCGATCTACACCCCCACGGACAACACCATCGCCTCCGCGATGACCGTGATCGCCTCCATCGCCAATGAGAACAAGGTCCCCACGGTGTGCGGTGAGGTCGCCCATGTCGAGGCGGGTGGCTTGGCGAGCGTGTCGATCAACTACGAGGAGCTCGGTCGCCGTGCGGGCGAGATGGCCGTGCGCATCCTCACGGAGGGCGCCGATCCGGCGGAGATGCCGATCGAGACCATGTCCGCGGACGAGTGCGATCTCGTCTACAACCAGAAGACCGCCGACGAGCTCGGCATCGACGTGAGCTCCCTCGCCGACGCCGGCGGTATCGACGTGAGCGCTTGAGGCGCGCGCATGGTACACTGACCGGCGCATCTATATCTGTCGCGATAGCGATGAGCCCCGGCGTGCGCATCCGCCGGGGTTCATTTGGCTCAAACTGAAGGAGGGACAACATGAGTGGTGCTCTGCTTGGCGCCGTCTCCCAGGGCATTCTCTGGGGCATCATGGTCCTTGGTGTGTTCATCACCTACAAGTTGCTCGATATCGCCGACCTTACGGTCGACGGTAGCTTCGCGCTCGGGGGAAGCGTCTGCGCGGTGCTCGTCGTCGCGGGGGTCGACCCCCTCGTCGCGATCATCGCCGCGATGCTCGCCGGCATGCTCGCCGGCGCCGTCACCGGCTTTTTGCACACGGTGTTCGAGATCCCGGCCATTCTCGCGGGTATCCTCACGCAGATCGCCCTGTGGTCGGTCAACCTGCGTATCATGGGCAAGTCGAACACGCCGCTGCTGCAGCACGACACGATCTTCTCCCGCATGACGGAGGCGACGGGCCTTTCCACCAACACGGGCTCCATCATCGTCGGCCTCATCGTGGCGGTGCTCATCATCGCCCTGCTGTACTGGTTCTTCGGCACCGAGATCGGCAGCGCCCTGCGTGCCACCGGCAATAACGAGCACATGATCCGTGCACTCGGCGTTTCCACCGCCAAGACCAAGATGATCGCCCTCATGCTGTCGAACGCCCTCGTCGGCCTGTCCGGCGGCCTCATCTGCCAGAGCCAGAAGTACGCCGACATCGGCATGGGCACGGGCGCCATCGTCATCGGCCTCGCCGCCATCGTCATCGGCGAGGTGCTCGGCCGCCTCACCCCCGGCAAACTCACCGGCTTCAAGAGTCGTCTGGTCTCCGCCGTGGCGGGATCCGTGGTCTACTTCCTCATTCGCGCCATCGTTCTCCAGATGGGTATGGACGCCAACGACATGAAGTTGCTCTCCGCCATCATCGTCGCGCTCGCCCTGTGCGTGCCCGTGGTATGGGAGAGGTTCAAGCTGCGCGCGAGCTACTCGAAGGGTGGTGAGGCAGATGCTTAAGCTGTCCCACGTCAAGAAGACCTTCAACCGCGGAACCGTCACCGAGAAGCGCGCTCTCACGGGCGTCGACCTCACCCTCGCCGACGGCGATTTCGTCACCGTCATTGGCGGCAACGGTGCGGGCAAGTCGACCTTGCTGAACATGATCGCGGGCGTGTACCCGCTCGATTCCGGCACCATCGAGCTGGACGGCGAGGACATCTCGCGCCTGTCCGAGCCCAAGCGCGCCAAATACCTGGGCCGCGTGTTCCAAGACCCCATGCGCGGCACCGCCGCCGACATGCAGATCGAGGAGAACCTGGCCCTCGCCAAGCGCCGCGGCGAGCGCCGCACGCTTCGCTGGGGCATCACGCGCGCCGAGCGCGAGGAGTACGCCGAACTGCTCAAAAAGCTCGATCTGGGCCTCGAGAGTCGCATGCAGGCCAAGGTCGGTCTGCTTTCGGGCGGCCAGCGCCAGGCGCTCACGCTGCTCATGGCCACGCTCACCAACCCGCGCGTGCTGCTGCTCGATGAGCACACCGCGGCGCTCGACCCCAAGACCGCCTCGAAGGTGCTCGAGCTCACCGAGCAGATCGTGGATGAGCGCAAGCTCACCACCCTCATGGTGACGCACAACATGAACGACGCGATCCGGCTTGGCAACCGCCTCATCATGATGCACGAGGGCCGTGTTATCTACGACGTGGCCGGCGAGGAGAAGCGCGCACTGACCGTACCCGACCTGCTGCAGAAGTTCGAGGAGGTCTCCGGCGGCGAGCTCGCCAACGACCGTATGCTGCTGAGCTAGCGGCGCCACCATCGTTCCAGCGACCGTATGTGGCGCTTCGCGCCCAAGTTGCGCGCCCGGCGTCCCGTGCCCCGTGCGGTCAGATTGCCTATGCCCACGAGTGGATTGCCTATGTTCACGAGTAAATTGCCTATGTTCACGAGTAAATTGCCTATGGAAGTCTTCCGTTTGATGGCGTTCGAACGGAAGAAATCCATAGGCAATTTCAATTGAAAAGGGGTGGGCGGCGAGCGGGTGGCGTTGTGCCCTCACGAGGCCCCATAACGGCGGCGTTAGTGGGTACAAGACTCCACAGATGAAGACGCATCGCGCCGTTGTGGGAGGGGTGTACCATGAAGTTGCGCATCAAATCGAAGCTTCTGAGCGTCCACAGCGAAATCGAGGTCACCGCGACGGACGGAAGCGTCCTCTATTGCGCCGACACCGACCCGTTGTCTTCGCCGCGCCTCATGCGATTCAAAGATGCCGAGTACCGCGAGCTCGCCACCGTCACCTCCGTGCGACTCGACTACGCTGATCGCGCGCACCATATCGTCATGGCCGACGGGCGCGCCATCGATGTGAGGCGCAAGTTCCGAACGCCCGCCAGCACGGTCGAGAGCTATCTGGTCGTGAAGGGCGCCGATTGGCAGGTCGTTATGACGCGCGGCTGGACGAGCCGATTCGAGGTTCGGGATTCCGCCGGCAAGGCATGCGTCGAGGCCAAGCAGATAGCCAGGGAGCGCAACGGCACCTTCGAGCTCAACATAAAGGATGAGGCCCATGTGGACGAATTGGTCCTCATGAGCCTCATCGCCCGGGATATCATGACGGCGGATACGCCGGTGGCGTCCGCGGCACCGGCGGAATAGGGCGCCGTTTCCGTCACAGCCGGGGCCGCAGCCGGCTTGCGCGATCTCGCACCGGCGGCAAGCTGCGAACGCCCGATTTCCTAACGCGTCCGCAAAGGCTTGTTGCCGTTTCGGAACACCAGATAGCTGTAGGCGTAGGTGCCGATGCACGTCATGAGCACGGAGCCGAGCAGGATCAAGAACGCGATCTCGCCGTGTTGCATGGAGAGCGCGCCCGAGACGATGACCGCGACGCCCGACATCACGAGCGCGATGCCGCTGAACCGGTGCGTGAGTTTCCAGTTCCGATCGTTATCGAGCGCCCAGGGCGTCTTACAGCCGAACGTGTAGTTGCGCTTGACCTTGGGCATGTAGTTGCCGAGCATGACGAGGCCGATGCCCGCCACGATGCTCGTGATGATGCCGACCGGGCTTCCCGTCGCCGGGAACACGCCGAACACCGTGAGCTCCGAAGTCCAGGTCATGCCGATTAAAAAGATCGTGAACAGCGCGGTGAACCCGGTGTAGAACGACCCCATGCGCGCGTAAACGGATCTGCGCGGGTCCATGTTGGGAACCACGTAGAGCATGCCGAGGAAGAGCAGCGGAAGCGCGTCGAGTGCGATCATGGCGGTACGGCTCGTGTAGCCGTTCACGTCCCCAGCCGTGTTCCAGTGCGTGGGGACCATCTCGGGCATCTGGGGAAGTAGGGCGAGGTGGCCCAGGAGGCTGGCGATGCAGATCGCGGCGAGGATCGCCATCGTGCGGCGGGAGAGGGGGTTCGGGCTCGCCGGGGCGCCCTGCCCGTTCGGCTCCTGGTCGGGTGCGTCCGCGTTCGGGCGCTTCAGGTTCTTATCGGTCATTTGAATCGCTCCTATCGGTGAGTGCGTAGAACCAGCTCATGAGGTCCTGAAGGACCGAGGTGTTCAGGCTGTAGATGATGTTTTGGCCATCGCGTTCGGCGTCGACGAGCCCTGCGTTCTTGAGGGCGCTCAGGTGGTGGCTGAGCGATGGCTTGGTCATGTCGAAATGATCGGCGATTTCGCCGGCGGTAAGGTCCTCGGCGCGCAGCAGTTCGAGGACGCGTCTGCGCGTTGGGTCGGCAAGCGCCTTGAAGGCCTCTCCTCCCATGTCTCCTCCTTGAAAGTTCGTAGATGTACGCGGTCTCACGCCGGTGATGCACCCGCACCGTGCACATGTGCCAAGTGGTTGTTCGGACGAATCGACTCGCGGCTGAACGTTAGACAATTAGACACTCATCTAATAATTAAGTCAAGAAGTATTTAGACAAACTTCTAATCGTCTATATGGGCTGGATGGGAAGGCAGTGACCCGATTATTCCCAGCGATAGTGCCGACAGGCCCTGCAGATGGGGGCGTAGAGGAAGCGCGGGACCGGGCATGACGCGATGATGAGGTCCGATGAGTTTTGATTGGGCAGGGTGCTCACACCGCAGCTCGAGCGCATGGCGGCAATGAGCATGTCGATCGCCTCGGAGCGGCGTCGGCGCATGCGGCCCATGCGCGGGCTGCGCACGGAGGCGGTCACGAGCAGGCCGCCGCCCACGGCGATGCCCCCGCCCCAGGGAACATCCGCCGCGCGACAGGCGGAACCGAGGCGTTCGAGTGCCATGCGGGCCTGGATGAAGCCGTGTTCATCCGCGCATGCAATCGCGTACAGCAACGGCGTGCGCGCGTGACCGGCATGCTCGTCGCTGTGCAGTTGCTCGCAAAGGGATGCCCAGATGCGAGCGGTGTCCGCATCGGCGGGGGAGAGGGTGTAGACACGCGAGTCGATGGCGCGCGCCGCACCGTAAGCGGGCAGGGGGATGTGGTGCTCGTAGACATCGAGCGCTTCAAGCAGGTCGTTGGAGAGATGTTCGAGGCATGCGCGGGGGTCGGACAGCCCCGCGTCGACGAGGGCGAGCCGGACGGGGAGCGCGGCGCGCTCGCGCGGTGGCTCCTCGCGTTCGATGGGGGTGTGTGCCATGGTCTCGCCCTTTCTATCCCGAAGGCCGTACGGAGTACTGTACCCCGTGTCGACTCCCTGTACCACGCGCATCCTCGAGTCAATATGAAGGCGCGGCGGGGCAAGGTGCGCGGAGCAAGGTGCGGCGGAGCGGGTGCGCACGTGCGTAGAATCATGAGCGCGCAAGGGAATGGTCGCAACGTGCCAATCTGATGCAGCCTGGCATTTTACGACCATTTCTGAGGACAATTGGGCTGGAGAACGGTCGTAAAATGCCATTCAGTGGCTGCTTGGCACTTTGCGACCACAATACACGGGTGCACGCGGTTGGGAGATCGTTGCCGTGGAATCGCGAGTTCTCACCCCCGCGGCGGGGTCTTGCAAACGTGACCGATGCGCGTCGTCGGACATGTCGCCCCCATCTGCCGCGGCACCTCATAGTCGAACCCTGGAGGAGTATCCATGTTTACAACGTTATACCTCGTGCGTCATGGCCAGACGGTGTTCAACACCCGCCTGCTCATCCAGGGCCGATGCGATTCCCCGCTCACGGATCTGGGCCGCGAGCAGGCTCGCGCCGCGGCAACGTGGCTGGGTGAGCGCGGCGCGCGTTTTGATGCGGCGTTCAGCTCGCCTGCCGAGCGCGCGTGCGGCACGATGGAGCTTCTCTGGGCGGGGCCCTATCAGCGGCTGACGGGTCTGCGCGAGCGCTCGTTTGGCGATCTCGAGGGCACCGACGTGCTGGCCCTGCCCAAGCCCATGGGGGATTACCCCGTGTCGTTTGGCGGCGAGCCGGAGTTGGAGCTCGAAGCACGCCTGACCTCGACGCTCACGGCGGTGATGCGGGGGGCCTACGAGGCGAGGCCGGACACTGCGTCGGAGGGCGTTTCGTCAGGCCGGTCGATCGGCTCGCGCAATCCCGTGCCCGGTCGCACGGATGCTCCGGTCGAACCCTGCGCCCTGCGCCCGCTCGACAAGGGCGCCCCGCGCTCGGGCAATGTGCTCGCGGTGAGCCATGGCGCGGCTTGCAAGGCATTCGCCCATGCTTGGGAGCATACCGCCGAGGTGGAGCTCCCCAGCCCGTTCCCCAATTGCTGCGTGCTCGTCTACCGGTTCGACGGCGCGTCATTCAGCCTGGTCGAGGTGGCCGACCCCGCCGCGCACTTGGGCGGGGAGGGGCTGCCCATCTAGGTGCCTCGCCCTGTTCCCGCCGGCGTCGCTCCCGCCCGCCCGTCCAGAGACCGATGGCGGCGGATGAAAAAAGTTTGCCATGCGTGACATCGTTTCCGCGCCTCGGTACTATGAAGTGCTGATGTGAATCCGCAGCGCCGGCTTTGGCTGGCGGGCGCGTGGGCGCGCGCCGCGGCGTCGCGCGATTGAGGGGACGGTGCGATATGAGGCTCGACAAGCTGGAGATCGGCAAAGATGCCGTGGTCGCTTCGGTTGATTCCGATGATGCGGCCCTCTACCAGCATATCCTCGACATGGGGCTGACCCCCGGCACGGAGGTCACCATGATGAAGCACGCCCCGATGGGCGACCCGGTCGAGATCCGCCTGCGCGATTACGAGCTCACCCTGCGCCTCGCAGACGCGGCGCGCATCGAGCTCGTCGATGTCCACGACGCGCACAACGCCCCGCGCGAGAATCCCACGCCCGCGGTATCCGAACATCCCGCCATCGGGGAGTGCACCTGTCGGCCGCGCATGGGCCGGCCATGCGCGGCCGCCGACGAGCCTTTGCGGTTCGCGCTTGCCGGCAATCAGAATTGCGGTAAGACGACCCTGTTCAACCAGCTCACCGGCTCGAACCAGCATGTGGGCAATTTCCCCGGCGTGACGGTCGACCGCAAAGACGGCCGCATATTGGGCCACGACAATGCGACCATCACGGATTTGCCCGGAATTTACTCGCTCTCCCCTTATACGAGCGAGGAGGTCGTGAGTCGTCGGTTCATTCTCGAGGAGGAACCCGACGCCATCATCAACATCGTCGACGCGACCAACATCGAGCGCAATCTGTATCTCACCTTGCAGCTCATGGAGCTCGACCGACCCATGGTGCTTGCTCTCAACATGATGGACGAGGTGGCCGCGAACGGCGGCACCATCGACGTGAACCGCCTCGAGGGGATGCTCGGCATCCCGGTCGTGCCCATCTCCGCCGCAAAGGGCGAGGGGATATCCGAGCTCGTCGAGCACGCCCTGTACGTGGCGCGCCACCGCGAGCTGCCCGGGCGTCAGGATTTCTGTCCCGCTGAGGGGCCGGACCACGGAGCCCTGCATCGCTGCATCCACGCCGTCATCCATCTCATCGAGGACCATGCGGTGCGAGCGGGCTTCCCGCCTCGTTTCGCCGCGACCAAGCTCGTCGAGGGGGATGCGCTGGTGCGCGAGGCGCTGGGCCTGGATGAAAACGAGCTCGAGGCCCTCGAGCATGTCATCAGCCAGATGGAAGGTGAGTCGGGCAAGGAGCGCCTCTCCGCGCTGGCCGACATGCGTTTCAGCTTTATCGGCGGCGTCTGCCGTGCGTGTGTGGTCAAGCCGCGCGAGAGCCGCGAGCACAAGCGCTCGATGGCGATAGATCGCATCCTCACCGGCCGGTACACGGCGTTCCCGGCGTTCCTGCTCATCATGGCGCTCGTCTTCTGGCTCTCGTTCGGTTCGCTCGGCGCATGGCTCCAGGGGCTGATGGAGGAGGGGGTGGCCTGGGTCACGTCGATCGTCGCCGACTCCCTTGCATCGATGGGGGTCAACCCCGTGGTGCAATCGCTCGTGATCGACGGCATATTCGCCGGCGTGGGCAGCATGCTGTCCTTCCTGCCGCTCATCGTCGTCTTGTTCCTGCTGCTGTCCATGCTCGAGGATTCGGGCTACATGGCGCGCGTCGCGTTTGTGATGGACAAGGTGCTGCGTCACTTCGGTCTGTCGGGACGCAGCTTCGTGCCCATGCTCGTGGGATTTGGTTGCAGCGTGCCTGCCATCATGGCCACACGCACCCTGCCCTCCGAGCACGACCGCAAGATGACCGTCATGCTCACGCCGTTCATGAGCTGTTCTGCCAAGCTACCGGTGTACGGCCTGCTCACCTCCGCGTTCTTCGCGCGGGGGAGTGTCTTGGCCATGGTCTCGCTGTATGTGCTGGGCGTGGTCGTGGCGGCGGTCATGGCGTTGATATTCAAGCGGACCGCCTTCCGCGGGGAGCCGGTGCCCTTCATCATGGAGCTGCCGAACTACCGCCTGCCGAGCGCGAAGACGACGGTCATGCTCGCCTGGGATAAGGCCAAGGACTTCCTCCAGCGGGCATTCACGATCATCTTCGCGGCGAGCATCGTCGTGTGGTTCCTGCAGACCTTCGACGGCCAGCTGAACGTTGTGGCCGACCAGTCGGAGAGCCTGCTCGCCGGCTTGGGCGGCATCATCGCACCCGTGTTGGCGCCCCTCGGCTTCGGCGACTGGCGCGCGAGCACCGCCCTCGTGACGGGACTGCTCGCCAAGGAGAGCGTGATATCCACCCTGGCGGTGCTGCTGGGTACCGAGTCCGCCGCGGCGCTCACGGGGCTGTTCACCCCGCTCACCGCGTACGTGTTCCTCGTATTCACCCTGCTCTACCCGCCGTGCGTCGCCGCCATCGGCGCCGTGAAGAACGAGCTCGGCCCCCGTTGGGCGGCCGCCGTCTTCGTCTTGCAGTGCGTCGTGGCATGGGTGGTCGCCTTTATCGTGCGCCTCGTCGGCCTCGCCCTCGGCTTTATGTAATTGGGTGTGTAATTGGGGACGGGTGCAAATTACACATGGCGCGTCGTGGGGCGTTGCATGTGTGCAAGCTGTGCACGCGCCCTCGATCGCGCCGGCCATCTTGACGCGGGTGGCGCCGGCTGCGATACTACCAAATCGCACACGCACGATTGCTGCCAGAGACAGCCGGTTCCAATGTGCCCGCGCAAGCGAGCACAGCGGAGTAAAGGGGAGACCCGCCAGCCGAGGTGGTTGAGTAGCACTTGTCTTCTCGCCCCCGTCGCTCAAGCAGCGCGGGGGTTTTCTTTTTCGAGGCATGCCCCCGCCCACATCCTGGCGGTCGTGCCCGGAAAAGAAAAAGAAGGAGGTGTACCACATGCCAAAGCAGTACAAGATCGATGCAGTTGCCGAGATCGAGTCCAAGATCGATTCCAACGCCGGCGTTTACGTCGTGAGCTACAACGGCCTCACCGTTCTTCAGGCTCAGGAGCTTCGCAAGCAGCTCCGTGAGGCTGGCGCCCAGATGAAGGTTTACAAGAACAACCTCGTCCGCATCGCCCTGGAGAACAAGGAGCAGCCGAACCTCGACGAGATGCTGGTCGGCCCGCTCGCCTACGTGTTCTTCGAGGAGGAGCCCGTCAGCGCCGCCAAGGTGCTCAAGGAGTTCGCCAAGAAGTCCAAGGGCGTCCTGGAGATCAAGGGCGGTATCTCTGACGGTCAGGCTGTCACCGCTGCCGAGGTCGACGCCATCGCCGAGCTCCCCAGCAAGGATCAGCTCCTGGGTCAGATCGCCGGTCTCATCAACGGCTTCGCTCGCGACATCGCTGTCTGCGTCAACGGCGTTTCCTCTGGTCTCGCCCGCACCGTTCAGCAGATCTCCGAGCAGAAGGCAGCCTAGTCGGCGGCCTTCCCGCGGCCGCCTGACGGTCGCGACCCCTGGCGCACAACGCGCCGTACTTTAGTTTTGATCTCCCTGCCAGACGCAGGGAAACCGAAAGGACTTAGAAATGGCTAAGCTTACCACCGATGAGATCATCGAGGCTCTGAAGGAAATGACCCTGCTCGAGGCTTCCGAGCTCGTCAAGGCTATCGAGGACACCTTCGGCGTTTCCGCCGCCGCTCCTGCCGCCGTCGTGGCCGGCCCTGTTGCCGCTGCCGAGGAGGCCGAGGAGAAGACCGAGTTTGACGTCGTGCTCGAGGGCTTCGGCGACAACAAGATCCAGGTCATCAAGGTCGTCCGTGAGCTCACCTCCCTCGGCCTGAAGGAGGCCAAGGAGGTCGTGGAGTCCGCTCCCAAGGCCGTCATCGAGGGTGCCAAGAAGGAGGACGCCGAGGCCGCCAAGGAGAAGCTCGAGGCCGCCGGCGCTGCCGTTACCCTGAAGTAGTTTCCTCGCAGGTGCATCACCTGCGGACTGCTTGAGCACATATCGCGCTCTTCGAAGCGGGATCCACGTTCGTGGGTCCCGCTTTTTGCATGGGGCGTCGGATGATTTGCGGGGTATCCGTGAGGAATTCGATAAATCGACCCTGGGCGAGTACCATAGGCAAATGTATGCAATTGGCGCATTTTGAACCGCGTGCGATTAGCGCGCGCTTCGTGCTGAAAGGACAGTCCATGAAGGCTATCATCCCCGCCGCCGGCCTCGGCACCCGCTTCCTGCCCGCCACCAAGTGCACCCCCAAGGAGATGCTGCCGGTCCTCGACAAGCCGGTCATCCAGTACGTGGTGGAGGAGGCCCTCGACCCGGAGGAGGTCGACGCCGCCATCATCGTGACGAGCCCCGGCAAGCCCGAGCTGCTGAGCTACTTCCAGCCCGACCGCTCGCTGGAGGCCCTGCTGCGCGAGCGCGGCAAGGCCGGCTACGCCGACGCCATCGCCCACGCCGGCAACATGCCCGTTGACTTCCGCTACCAGTACGAGCCGCGCGGCCTCGGCCACGCCATCCGCTCCGCCGCCGACGCCTGCGCCGGCGAGCCCTTCCTGGTCCTTTTGGGCGACTACGTGGTCCCCGCCAAGGACATCTGCGACAAGATGCTCGAGGTCTCCCGCGCCCACGGCGGCGCGTCCGTGATCGCCGTCGCCCCGTGCGCGCCCGACCAGGTGGACCGCTACGGCGTCATCGCCGGCGACTTCGTGGGCACGCTCGAGGGCTGCGAGGGCGCGGGGGAGACCGAGCCCGGCGCCGTGTGGCGCATCGGCGGCCTGGTGGAGAAGCCGAGCCCCGAGGCTGCTCCCTCCAACCTCTACATCGTCGGCCGCTACCTGCTGAGCCCGCTCGTCATGGAGCTCCTCGCCAACCAGCAGCCCGGCAAGGGCAACGAGATCCAGCTGACCGACGCCATGGCGCGCAGCCTCGACCGCGAGGCCATGTACGCCGTCGTCATCGACCCGCTGTCCGGCTACGACACCGGCACCCCCTCTGGCTGGATCGCCACCAACGCCCTCATGGCCGCCAGCGACCCGCGCTTCGCCGACGAGTTCTGGGCCGCCATCGACGAGCGCGGCGGTCTGGAGCGCTAGTCGTTTTCCACTCTCGGCTCGCATGTCCCTCTATGAGATGCAGTAAGGCCCCGCGGCTACGCGCCGTGGGGCCTTTTTCACGCGCCGTTCGTCCATTCGGCGGTACCACACAAAGTCTATTCACTCAAAATACATGAACAGATGTTCGATTCAGCTCATTTACCTGCAGAGTTTCTGAAAAGATTTTCTTTAACCCAAAAAGAAGCCATAGTCAAGACTTTTATTGCCGAACGGGATCGACCTGATAAACTAATAGGTTGCATTACCTGGCGGAGCTATGCCCATTGCCGGTGAATGTGCGGCGAGCGGACGATCGCATGTGCAATTTGCACCCGTCCCCAATTGCACATCACAAGGCGAGACGCATGGTGTCCGTCGGATCAACCGCCTTTCCCAAGAAGGAGGAAACACCTGGTGCCGAAAGCAAACGCCACACAGACCGTGACCGCCACCGAGCGCACACGCGTCAACTTCGGGAAGATCCCGGAGACGATGGAGCTGCCGAACCTCATCTCCGTGCAGAAGGAGAGCTTCGAGCGCTTCATGGACGAGGGCCTGCGCGACGCCTTCAAGGAGTCCAGCCCCATCCAGAGCCAGAACCACCAGCTCGAGGTGACCTTCGGTCACCACCAGTTCGGCGACCCGTCCCACACCGTGGACGAGTGCCGCGAGAAGGACATGACCTACCAGGCCCCGCTGCTGACCGAGGTCCGTCTCACCAACCTCGAGACGGGCGAGATCAAGGAGCAGCTCGTCTTCATGGGAGACTTCCCCATGATGACCGACCAGGGCACCTTCATCATCAACGGCACCGAGCGCATCGTCGTCTCCCAGCTGGTCCGCTCCCCGGGCGTGTACTACAGCTCCGAGATGGACGGCGGCAAGCAGGTCTACAAGGCCCAGATCATCCCGGCCCGCGGCGCGTGGCTGGAGTTCGAGGTCGACAAGCGCGACCAGCTCGTGGTCTCCATCGACCGCAAGCGCAAGCAGTCCGCCACCATGTTCCTGCGCGCGCTGGGCATCGCCGTCACCAACGACGAGATCTTCGAGCTCCTCGGCGACTCCGACGTCGTGAAGCGCACCATCGAGCGCGACACCGCCCTCACCCGTGAGGACGCCCTCATCGAGATCTACCGTCGCCTGCGTCCCGGCGAGCCGCCGACCGTCGACGCCTCCCGCAGCCTGCTCGAGGGCCTGCTGTTCAACCCGCAGCGCTACGACCTCGCCCGCGTGGGCCGCTACAAGGTCAACAAGAAGCTCAACCTCACCACGGAGGAGGACGTCACCGTCCTTACCGATGAGGACATCATCGCCACCCTGCGTTACCTGCTGTCCCTGGCCGCAGGCGAGCCCGGTTTCAAGGTCGATGACATCGACCACTTCGGCAACCGCCGCATCCGCACCGTGGGCGAGCTGGTGGCCAACCAGTTCCGCATCGGCATGAGCCGCATGGAGCGCGTCGTGCGCGAGCGCATGAGCTCCCAGGACATCGACGAGATCACGCCGCAGAGCCTCATCAACATCCGCCCGATCGTGGCCTCCATCAAGGAGTTCTTCGGCTCCTCCCAGCTCTCCCAGTTCATGGACCAGGCCAACCCGCTGACGGGCCTCACCCACAAGCGCCGTCTGTCCGCGCTCGGCCCCGGCGGCCTCGCCGGCCACAAGTCCGGTTCCAGCCGCCGTACCAACGTGCCGACGGCCGTCCGCGACGTCCACAACTCGCACTACTCCCGTATGTGCCCCATCGAGACGCCCGAAGGCCCCAACATCGGCCTGATCGGCTCGCTGGCCCTGTACGCCCGCGTGAACGAGTACGGCTTCATCGAGGCCCCGTACCGCAAGATCGAGAACGGTGTCGCCACCGACCAGATCGACTGGATGACCGCCGATGAGGAGGAGCTGCACATCATCGCTCCCGCCAACACGCCGATCGATCCCGATACCAACGAGCTCGTGACCGTCGACGCCGACGGCAACCTCGTCCGCCCGCACACCGTCGTCGCCCGTACGCGCGACTTCGACGGCTCCTTCGGCGCCCCCGCCGACGTCCCGGTCGAGGATGTCGACTACATGGACGTCTCCCCGCGCCAGATGCTCTCCGTCGCAGCCACGCTCATTCCGTTCCTCGAGCACGACGACGCCAAGCGTACCCTGATGGGCGCGAACATGCAGCGTCAGGCCGTGCCGCTGGTCCACCCGGTCGCCCCGTACGTCGGTACCGGCATGGAGAAGCGCGCCGCCATCGACTCCGGCGAGGTCACCCTGGCCAAGCACGACGGCGAGGTCATCTTCGCCGACGCCGCCAAGATCACGGTGAAGACCGCCGAGGGCCTGGACACCTACAAGATGCCCAAGTACCAGCGCTCCAACCAGTCCACCTGCATCAATCACCGCCCGCTCGTGCGCGTGGGCGATCAGGTCACGCAGGGCCAGCCGCTGGCCGACGGCCCCTCCACCGATCACGGCGAGCTCGCGCTCGGCCAGAACCTGACCGTGGCCTACATGCCGTGGGAGGGCTTCAACTACGAGGACGGCATCATCGTCTCCGAGCGCCTCGTTTCCGAGGACCTGCTCACCACCATCAACATCTCCCGCTACGAGCTCGATGCCCGTGACACCAAGCTGGGCCCGGAGGAGATCACCCGCGAGATCCCGAACCTGTCCGAGGACATGCTCGCCAACCTCGACGAGGACGGCATCATCCGCATCGGCGCCGAGGTCAAGGCCGGCGACATCCTGGTCGGCAAGGTCTCGCCCAAGGGCGAGAGCGCTCTGACCGCCGAGGAGCGCCTGCTCCGCGCCATCTTCGGCACCAAGGCCCACGATGTCCGTGACACCTCCCTCAAGATGCCCCACGGCGCCGAGGGCCGCGTCATCGACGTCGTGCGCTTCAGCCGTGAGAACGGCGACGACCTCGCCCCCGGCGTGAACGAGCAGGTCCGCGTCTACGTCGCGCAGCGCCGCAAGATCCAGCAGGGCGACAAGATCGCCGGCCGCCACGGCAACAAGGGCGTCATCTGCGAGGTCCTGCCCGTGGAGGACATGCCCTACATGGCCGACGGCACCCCGGTCGACGTCATCCTGAACCCGCTGGGCGTCCCCTCCCGTATGAACGTCGGCCAGCTCCTCGAGTGCCACCTCGGCTGGGCCGCCGCCTGCGGTTGGGACACCGAGTCCGCCGAGTCCGACAAGTACGTCCCCGGCCCGTTCTTCACCGCGACGCCCGTCTTCGACGGCGCTCACGAGGATGAGATCGCCGAGGTCATCCGCCGCGCCAACCGCAACATGGTGAACCTGGCCTCGATGCGCTTCGGCGAGCACATGAACCCCGCGTTCGTGACCCAGCTCGACGAGCGCGGCAAGACCGTGCTCTACGACGGCCGCTCCGGCGAGCAGTTCCGCGAGCCGATCACCGTGGGCACCTCCTACATCCTCAAGCTCGGCCACATGGTCGACGACAAGATCCACGCTCGCTCGACGGGCCCCTACAGCCTCGTCACCCAGCAGCCGCTGGGCGGTAAGGCCCAGTTCGGCGGCCAGCGCTTCGGCGAGATGGAGGTCTGGGCGCTGTACGCGTACGGCGCCGCGAACGTCCTCCAGGAGATCCTCACCGTCAAGTCCGACGACACCGTCGGCCGCGTGAAGACCTACGAGGCCATCACCAAGGGCGAGAACGTCCCCATGGCCGGTATCCCCGAGTCCTTCAAGGTCCTCGTCAAGGAGATCCGCTCACTCGCGCTCGACATCGAGCCCATCCGCGACGCCGAGCCCGTGCCCTCGCCGGCTCCGGCCGCCGAGGACTCCGAGCTCGACCTGGCCGACCTGCCCTCGCTCGACGAGGCCGACACCTCCGCCGATGCGGCCGACGCCATCCTCGATGAGCTCGCCGCCACCACGACCGATAAGGAGTAGTTGACTGTGGCAGATTTCGAAGCTACTGATTTCGACTCGGTAAAGATCTCGCTTGCTTCCGCCGACAAGATCCGCTCGTGGTCGCGCGGCGAGGTCAAGAAGCCCGAGACCATCAATTACCGTACCCTCAAGCCCGAGAAGGACGGCCTGTTCTGCGAGAAGATCTTCGGTCCCGCCAAGGACTGGGAGTGCTCCTGCGGAAAGTACAAGGGCATCCGTTTCAAGGGCATCGTCTGCGAGCGCTGCGGCGTCGAGGTCACCACGGCCAAGGTGCGCCGCGAGCGCATGGGCCACATCGAGCTGGCTGCCCCCGTCAGCCACATCTGGTACTTCAAGAGCCCGACCTCGTTCCCGATGAGCCGTATGCTCGACATCAAGTCGAAGGACCTGGAGAAGGTCCTGTACTTCGCGAGCTACATCATCACCCACGTCGACTATGAGGCCCGCGAGGCCGACGCCGACGACCTGCGCGAGGAGCTCGCCGCCGACCTCGAGGAGATCGACGCCGAGTGCGCCCGTCAGATCGAGTCCCTGAAGGAGCAGGGCAACCCCGAGAACTTCGACGAGTTCTCCGACGAGGAGCCCCTCACCCCCGAGGAGATCGCCGCCGGCATCGTCGACATCGAGGAGGAGTGCCGCGACGAGAAGGACCTCCGCTCCGAGGCCTTCCAGGCGTTCATGCAGCTCAACGAGCGCGACCTCGTCTCCGACGAGCCGCTGTTCCGCGAGATGAAGCGCTACTACTCCATGTACTTCAAGGGCGGCATGGGCGCCGAGGCCATCCGCGATCTGCTCGAGGCCATCGACCTTGAGCAGGAGGCCGCGACCCTCAAGGCCATCATCGCCGACGAGGACAGCCAGAAGCAGAAGCGCGAGAAGGCCGTCAAGCGCCTCGAGGTCGTCGACGCCTTCCTGAAGGGCGGCAACAACCCCGCGAACATGATCCTCGACGTGATCCCGGTCATCCCGCCGGATCTGCGCCCGATGGTCCAGCTCGATGGCGGCCGCTTCGCCGCGTCCGACCTGAACGACCTGTACCGTCGCGTGATCAACCGCAACAACCGCCTCAAGCGCCTGCTCGACCTGGACGCCCCCGCGATCATCGTGAACAACGAGAAGCGCATGCTCCAGGAGGCCGTCGACGCCCTGTTCGACAACGGCCGTCGCGGTCGCCCGGTCTCCGGCCGTGGCGGCAGGCCCCTGAAGTCGCTGGCCGAGGCCCTCAAGGGCAAGCAGGGCCGCTTCCGCCAGAACCTGCTCGGCAAGCGCGTCGACTACTCCGGCCGTTCGGTCATCGTCACCGACCCGAAGCTCAAGCTGCACCAGTGCGGCCTGCCCAAGACCATGGCCCTCGAGCTCTTCCAGCCCTTCGTCATGAAGCGCCTGACCGAGCTCGGCAAGGTCGAGAACATCAAGGGCGCCAAGCGCGCCATCGAGCGCCGCGCCTCCTTCGTCTGGGACATCCTGGAAGAGGTCATCGACGGTCGTCTCGTGCTGCTCAACCGCGCCCCGACGCTGCACCGCCTCTCCATCCAGGCGTTCGAGCCCGTGCTGGTCGAGGGCAAGGCCATCCACCTGCACCCCCTCGTCTGCGCTCCGTTCAACGCGGACTTCGACGGCGACCAGATGTCCGTCCACGTCCCGCTGTCCGTCCAGGCACAGGCCGAGGCGCGCATCCTCATGATGAGCTCCAACAACCTGCGCTCGCCGGCTTCCGGCAAGCCCGTGAACATCCCGTCGCAGGACATGATCATCGGCGTGTACTACCTCACTCAGGCCCGCGACGGCATGCCGGGCGAGGGCCACGTGTTCGCGAGCTTCGACGACGCCCTGCGCGCCTACGACTGCCGCGCCGAGGCCGGTGTCGACCTGCAGGCCAAGGTCCAGGTCCGCGTCTCCGAGGCCGAGGCCAACGTCACGCTCGAGGACGGCACCAAGCTGTTCCGCGTCAAGATGGGCAAGAACGAGGTCCAGGACTTCGACGTGACCGGTTCCAAGACCGCTCGCTTCGAGACCACCATCGGCCGCATCATCTTCAACCGCCAGTGCCTGCCGGCCGACTACGAGTTCATCAACTACAAGATGGTCAAGGGCGACATCGCCAAGCTCGTCTCCGACTGCTGCGATCGCTACCCCGAGGCCGAGGTCGCCCCGATCCTCGACGCCATCAAGTACTCCGGCTTCCACTACGCCACCATGTCCGGCCTCACCATCTCCGTGTGGGACGCCCTGATCCCGGACGACAAGTGGCAGGTCCTCGACCGCGCCCAGAGCAACGTCGACCAGATCAACGAGTACTTCGAGGAGGGCTTCCTCAACGAGATGGAGCGCCACATCGAGGTCGTCAACGAGTGGACCGCCGCCACGGACGAGGTCGCTTCCAAGATGCTCGCCATGTTCGACGAGGAGAACCCCATCTACATGATGGCCGACTCCGGCGCCCGTGGCTCCAAGGCCCAGCTGCGTCAGCTCGGCGGCATGCGCGGTCTGATGGCAGACATGTCCGGCGAGACGATCGACCTTCCCATTAAGGCGAACTTCCGCGAGGGCCTGCTCCCGCTCGAGTACTTCATCTCCACCTACGGCGCCCGTAAGGGCCTCGTCGACACCGCCTCGCACACCTCCGACTCCGGTTACCTCACCCGTCGTCTCGTCGACGTGGCCCAGGACGTCATCGTGCGCGAGGAGGACTGCGGCACTTCCGAGGGCTGCACCTACAACCTCATCATCCCCGGCACCGAGGACCTCAACGCCGACCTCGTGGGCCGTTGCTTCCTGGACGACGTCGTCGCCCCGGACGGCACCGTGCTCTTCCAGAAGGACGCCTACATCACCTGCGTCGACGACCTCCAGAAGATGGTCGACGCCGGCCTCAAGAAGGTCTCCCTGCGCGCGCTGCTGACCTGCCGCTCCAAGTACGGCGTCTGCCAGAAGTGCTACGGCTGGGACCTGTCCACCCGTCGTCCGGTCGCCATCGGCACCGCGGTCGGCATCATCGCCGCCCAGTCCATCGGCGAGCCCGGCACCCAGCTCACGATGCGTACGATTCACTCCGGCGGCGTCGCTGGCGTTGCGGACATCACCCAGGGTCTCCCGACCGTCTCCCGTATGTTCGACATCGTCGGCAACGTCAACGAGAAGATCCTCGGCCGCGAGGCCGACTTGGCACCGTTCTCCGGTCACCTCGCCATCAAGCCCGAGAAGTCCGAGTACGTGCTCACGCTCACCGACACGGACGACCCGACCCGCATCCTGGACGAGAAGCGCGTCCCCGCCGCCGTCCAGTTCATGCCCGGCATCGAGGACGGTTGCGAGGTCCGCGCCGGCGACCAGATCACCAAGGGCTTCGTCAACTTCCGCAACCTGCGCCAGCTGACCGACATCGAGTCCACAATGCACACGTTCGTCGAGAACGTGAAGGAGGTCTACAACTCCCAGGGCGTCGACCTCAACGACAAGCACATCGAGGTCATGGCGCGCCAGATGCTGCGCCGCGTCCAGATCACCAACCCCGGTGACTCCAAGTACCTGCTCGGCCAGTACGTCGACCGCTACGAGTTCGCCGACGAGGTCGAGCGCGTGGCTCGCGAGGGCGGGAACCCGCCCGCGGCCGAGCCCGCGATCCTGGGCACCCTCAAGGTCGCTTCCTCGATCGATTCCTGGCTGTCCTCCGCGTCGTTCATCCGCACCGCGGGCGTCCTCACCGAGGCCGCCATCGAGGGCAAGGTCGACCACCTGCTGGACCTCAAGTCCAACGTCATCGTGGGCAAGAAGATCCCGGCGGGCACCGGCCTCAAGCCGTATGCCAAGGCCGGCATGACCTACCGCACCGAGGAGGGCTACGTCCCGGTGGACAACCCGACCTCCCCGCACGCCAAGGTCCTGCCCGATTGGGCCCCGGAGGAGCTCAAGGAGCTCGACACCGTCCTGCCCCAGCAGCTCGATTTCGGCGGCGGCGACTTCGGCGCCGACGGCGGCCAGTTCACCCGCAACGGCCGCACCATCTCCGCCGAGGACGCGCGCCTGTACCTCTTCGACGACCTGGGCGTGTCCCAGCGCTGGACCAACAAGTTCAGCGAGGTGGGCATCGAGGTCGTCGGCGATTTGGTGGGCAAGTCCGAGGAGGACCTGCTGCGCATCGACGGCATCGGCGCCAAGGCGATTGAGGAGCTCCGCGACGGCCTTGAGGAGCACAACCTGCTCTACATCCTGGACAACTCCGAGGATGTCGCCGACGAGGAGGACCTCTCCCAGCTGCTGCAGATGGTCTTCTCCCCGGACGGTCCGGACGACATTCTGCTGGGCACGAGCGCCCCGCGTCACCACCTCGATTCCGATGAGGAGATGATCGGAGCCCCCGCCCAGTCCAAGGATGGCAGCGGTGTCATCAACGAGGACATGGCCTCCCTCGACGAGCTCCTCAACAAGCTCGTCGACACCGACGAGGTTTATCCCGAGGAGCAGGAGGACTAGTCCCCGACCCGACTTCCCGGCGTTCGTAGGCGACTTGCGCCTGCGGCCGGCGATCCTGATTGCAGAGCCCGCCTTTCCCGAAAGGGGAGGGCGGGCTTTTTGCATCAAGAGCGCGTCACCGTAGTCCCGGAGGCGATCCGCGCGCATGTTTGTGAAGACTCTACGGAATATGCTCCAAAATAGGAAACGCCCGGGCGCGTGGTCTGTTGACCGTCCAGGTACGCGCGCGTATCATAGCGAACTGCGTGTTTTGCGGGCGGATGCTGACGCCCCTTAATATGCCGTTGCACATGGAATGGAAGCTGGATATTTCGAGAAGGAGTACGCTTTGCCTACTATCAACCAGCTGGTTCGCCAGGGCCGCCGCTCGGTCCCCAAGAAGTCCAAGAACGCCGCTCTCAAGAGCAATTCCCAGAAGCGCGGTGTGTGCACCCGCGTGTTCACCACGTCTCCCAAGAAGCCGAACTCCGCTCTTCGCAAGGTTGCCCGTGTGCGCCTCGTGAACGGCATCGAGGTCACCGCTTACATCCCCGGCGAGGGTCACAACCTGCAGGAGCACTCCATCGTGCTCGTCCGCGGCGGTCGTGTGCGCGACCTGCCCGGTGTGCGTTACCACATCATCCGCGGCTGCTACGACTGCGCCCCGGTTGCCAACCGTAAGCAGGCTCGCTCCCACTACGGCGCCAAGCGCCCGAAGTAATCGAGCTTCTAGACCCGATCCCATTCAGATAGAGGAGATTCAATATGCCGCGTCGTGCAGCTAAAACTCACCGCCGCGAGGTCCAGCCTGATGCTGTTTACAACAACCGCCTCGTGACGCAGCTCATCAACAAGGTCCTTCTGGACGGCAAGAAGGCCACCGCCGAGCGCATCGTTTACACCGCCTTCGACATGGTTGCCGAGAAGACCGGCGAGGACGCCCTCTCCGTCTTCAAGAAGGCCATGGACAACATCAAGCCCACGCTCGAGGTCAAGCCCAAGCGCGTCGGTGGCGCCACCTACCAGGTCCCCATGGAGGTCAACGCCCGTCGTTCCACCCAGCTGGGCATCCGCTGGATGGTCAACTTCTCCCGCGCCCGCAAGGAGAAGACCATGGCCGAGCGCCTTGCCGCCGAGATCATCGACGCCTCCAACGGCGTTGGCGCTTCCGTGAAGAAGCGCGAGGACGTCTTCAAGATGGCCGAGGCCAACCGCGCGTTCTCTCACTACCGCTGGTAATCTCAAGGAAGGAACTGACTCATGGCTAAGCCCAAGTACAAGCTTTCCGAGACCCGTAACATCGGCATCATGGCCCACATCGATGCCGGTAAGACCACCACGACCGAGCGCATTCTTTACTACACCGGTAAGAAGCACAAGATCGGTGAGACCCATGAGGGCGCTGCCACCATGGACTGGATGGTTCAGGAGCAGGAGCGCGGCGTTACCATTCAGTCCGCCGCCACCACCTGCTTCTGGCCCAAGGACGGTAAGAGCTACCGCGTCCAGATCATCGACACCCCCGGCCACGTTGACTTCACCGCCGAGGTCGAGCGCTCCCTGCGCGTTCTCGACGGTGCCGTCGCCGTGTTCGACGCCGTTGCCGGCGTTCAGCCGCAGTCCGAGACCGTGTGGCGCCAGGCCCGCAACTTCAACGTCCCCCGCATCGCGTTCATCAACAAGTACGACCGCGTGGGCGCCGACTTCTTCCACGCCATCGACACCATGAAGGAGCGCCTGAACGCCAACGCCGTTGCCATTCAGGTTCCCATGGGCGCCGAGGACAACTTCTGGGGCGTCATCGACCTCGTCACCATGACCGCTTGGGACTTCAAGCCGGATGACAAGGGCATGACCTACCCCGAGGCCATGGACGAGATCCCGGCCGAGTTCGCCGAGATCGCCGAGGAGAAGCGTGCCGAGCTGCTTGACGCCGCCGCCTCCTACGACGACGACCTCATGATGATGGTCCTCGAGGACGAGGAGATCCCCGTGGACATGCTCAAGGCCGCTATCCGCAAGGGTACGCTCGCCAACGAGCTCAACCCCGTTCTCGTGGGCTCCGCCTACAAGAACAAGGGCGTCCAGGAGCTGCTCGACGCCGTCGTCGACTACCTGCCGTCCCCGCTCGATGTCCCGGCCGTCGAGGGCACCAACCCCAAGACTGGCGAGACCGAGACCCGCGAGGCTTCCGCCGACGCCCCGTTCGCCGCTCTGGCCTTCAAGATCGCTACCGACCCGTTCGTCGGTAAGCTCTCCTTCTTCCGCGTGTACTCCGGTCACGTGGACGCCGGTTCCTACGTGGTCAACGCCACCAACGGCAACCGTGAGCGCTTCGGCCGCATCCTCGAGATGAACGCCAACGATCGTGTCGACGTCGATGGCGCCTCCGCTGGCGACATCCTCGCCGCCGTGGGCCTCAAGAACACCACCACCGGTGACACCCTGTGCGAGGAGGGCAAGGAGATCGTCCTCGAGCAGATCGAGTTCGCCAAGCCCGTTATCGACGTTGCCATCGAGCCTAAGACCAAGGCCGAGCAGGACAAGATGTCCCTGGCTCTGACCAAGCTCGCCGAGGAGGACCCGACCTTCCAGGTGTCCACCAACCACGAGACCGGCCAGACCATCATCGCCGGCATGGGTGAGCTCCACCTCGAGATCATCGTCGACCGTCTCCTCCGCGAGTTCAAGGTCGAGGCCAACGTCGGTAAGCCGCAGGTCGCCTACCGTGAGGCTCCGGGCCACGACGTCGAGAAGGCTGAGGGCAAGTTCGTCCGTCAGTCCGGTGGTCGCGGTCAGTACGGCCACGCCGTCATCAAGCTCGAGAAGATGGAAGAGGGCTTTGGCTACGAGTTCGTCAACGGCATCGTTGGCGGCGTCGTTCCCAAGGAGTACATCCCGTCCATCGACAAGGGCATCCAGGAGGCCCTCAACACCGGTGTTATCGCTGGTTACCCGGTCGTTGACGTCAAGGTCACCCTGTTCGACGGTTCCTACCACGAGGTCGACTCCTCCGAGGCTGCGTTCAAGATCGCCGGCTCCATGGCCATCAAGGATGCCCTGAAGAAGTCCGACCCGATCCTCCTCGAGCCCTGCATGGCCGTCGAGGTCGAGACCCCCGAGCAGTACATGGGCGACGTCATGGGCAACCTGTCCGGCCGTCGCGGCAAGATCGAGGGCATGGACGACCGCGCTGGCAGCAAGGTCATCCGCGCCAAGGTCCCGCTGGGCGAGATGTTCGGTTACGCCACCGACCTCCGCTCCCAGACCCAGGGCCGTGCTTCCTACACCATGCAGTTCGACTCTTACGAGCCGGCTCCCAAGTCCATCGTGGACGAGGTCATGGCCAAGAACGGCACCAACTAAGGTCTGTCGCCTGTACTTGTAAACACACCGCGAGGCCGCCCTCGCTATCCATTGTTGGAGGTTAAGTTGTCCAGCCAGAAGATCAGGATTCGCCTGAAGGGCTATGATCACGAGGTCGTGGATCAGTCCGCCAAGCTCATCGTCGACACCGCCCAGAAGACCGGTGCCCGCGTTTCCGGCCCCATTCCGCTGCCGACCGAGCGCAACCTGTACACCGTCATCCGTTCTCCTCACGTGAACAAGGACTCCCGTGAGCAGTTCGAGATGCGCACCCACAAGCGTCTGATCGACATCCTCGATCCCACGCCTGGCACCGTCGATTCCCTCATGCGTCTCGACCTGCCTGCCGGCGTCGACATCGAGATCAAGCTCTAAGGCGCTGCCCGTAGCTTGATTTGCGTCTCGCACGCTAAAATGGCCGTCGCCCTGATGGGTGGCGGCCATTTGCCATTGCCACAGAATGCCTGATGCTGTGGATATGACTCAAAACGTTCGCCAGAGGCGAGTGTTCCTGGCGGATATGCGCCCACAGGCCTCGCCTCTGGCGAACGTTTTGCCGCAGTTTCCCTTATCGAAGGAAGGGGTACCTTTGATCGAATGGATTATCGCCAGATCCGAAGGCGACCGTGGTAGGGCCGGCGCGTTGGCGGGGGTCGTCTGCATCTCATTGAACGTGGTGCTTTGCATCGCAAAGGCCCTGGTTGGCATCCTGTCCGGGTCGGTCTCGATCGTTGCCGACGCGCTCAACAATCTGAGCGACGCGAGTTCCAACATCGTGAGCGTTCTCGGATTCAAGCTCGCCAGCAAGCCGGCTGACCCCGAGCATCCTTACGGCCATGGTCGCTTTGAATACCTATCCGGTCTCGTCGTTGCCGTGCTCGTCCTCATGATCGGTGTCGAGCTCGTCAAGTCTTCGATCGACAAGGTCTTGAATCCAAGTCCAGTTGAGTTCTCTCTCGCTCTGGTGGTGGTCCTTGCGGGGTCCATGGCAGTTAAGCTTTGGATGGCGCATCTCAACCGCGTGCTCGGTGAGCGCATCAAATCGGAGACGCTCCTTGCCACGGCCCAGGATTCCAAGAACGACGTCATCGCCACGGGCGCGGTGCTTGTGTGCGCCATCATCGCTTATGTGGCGGACGTCGAGCTCGATGCGTGGGTCGGACTCGCGGTCGGCCTGTACATCGGTTGGAGTGGCGTCGAGCTCATTCGCGACACCGTCAGCCCGCTTCTCGGTCAGGCGCCGGATCCCGAGCTCGTTGCCCACATCCGCTCGAAGATCATGTCCTATCCGGGTGTCTTGGGAACGCACGATCTCATGGTGCATGACTATGGCCCGGGTCGGCAGTTTGCAAGCGCCCATGTAGAAATGGCCGCCGAGACCGACCCGATGGAGAGCCACGACACGTTGGACAATATCGAGCAGGCGTTCAAAGACGATGACGGCCTCATCGTCACGCTGCACTACGATCCTATCGTTACGAACGACCCACATGTCGTTGATATGCGTAATAAGATCGACGCCATGGCGAAGAGCCTCGATGGCGAGGCGAGCATCCACGATCTGAGATGCGTGCCCGGCCCGACTCATACGAACGTGATTTTCGACTGCCTGCATCCGGTTGAGTGCGCGTTGAGCTCAGATGAATTCAAACGAAAGCTCGGTGATATGGTCATCGAAGCGTATCCCGATGCGGTGCCCAAGATTACCGTCGACGAAGACTACGTGAGCGCCGAACAGTAAGAGTGAGCATCGCGAAGCGCCCGGTACCGTTTGCCGAAGCGAGGCGCCGAAGGGCGAGTGCATGATATGAGCTTGAAGGGGTTTGCTATTATTACCGCCAACGCAGGCGAAATGTCGAGACGAGGAGTTTGCCATGGCGTACACCGTATACAACTTTCAGGACAATAACGACGTCAAGAAGATTGCCGAGAAGGGCCAGTTCTCGGTCGTCGAGTGGCAGCGCGACCTTTCGGTTTCTCCCTGGAGCGCTCAGACCGCATGGTTCAGCTCGGAAATGAACGTTCGCCGTCGTCAGCTCATCGCAAATCTGGATGGGCGCACGGGTGTTACGCTGCAGGCTGGGGCCATGCAGTGGACGGTTGGCAGCGTGCAGTCAACAACGGGCGTAAAGGGCGCGGGCGACCTTATGGGAAAGATGTTCCGCGGGGCGGTGAGCCAGGATTCGATGATCAAGCCTGAATATAGCGGTACGGGTATGCTCGTGTGTGAACCTACGTGGCAGCATTTGCTCCTCATTGATCTCGCCGAGTGGGGCAACTCCGTCGTGCTTAACGATGGGTTGTTCCTCGCATGTGATAGCACCATCCAGGATTCACTGCAGCGCCGTTCGAATATGTCTTCCGCCGTGGCGGGCAATGAGGGCCTGTTCAACTTGCGCCTCGACGGCGCGGGAGTGCTTGCGCTTGAATCACCTTGCCCGGTAGAGGAAGTCATCTACATCGATCTGCACAATGACGAGCTCAAGATCGACGGCAACTACGCCTTGGTCTGGACGTCCGGACTTGAGTTCACCGTCGAGCGGTCGGGCAAGAGCCTGATTGGTTCTGCCGTGGGCGGTGAGGGCTTGGTGAACGTGTATCGCGGCTCCGGGCGCATCATGATGGCGCCCATGCAGCCCGCGACGAATTACAATGCCTATGCAGCCGTCTCGACGGACTAGGCGCGCGACCGATCGAGTCCCGTGAACACCTGGTACGGCAAGGCCCTCTCGCAAGAGAGGGCCTTGTGGTTTAGGGCGCATTGCTCGAGGGGTCCTGAATGCTCATCTCGCATAGATGAGTCGCGGGCCCATGCCGTCGGGCGGAAGGGCGCATTTGTGGCTGTCTGCGTCAGCGTATCGTATCGGAGCTATCGGCAAAGATGCTTGTCGATCCAGGAGATGATGTCGCTGGATTCATAAAGCGGCTTGCCGTCGATGAGCAGGCAGGGCACTTGCTGCTTGCCGCCGACTTCAATCAGGGTGGCTGCCGCATCGCGATCTTGAGAGATGTCGATCAAGGGAATCGTCACGCCCTGGCGGTCCATAAAGTCGAGCACTTTGATGCAGAAGGGGCAGGTCGGTCGATAATACAGGGCGAGTTCATGATCGGTGTCCATGCGGTTTCCTTTCGTTGAAATACTACTGAACGGGTAGTCTATACCCCAAAGTGTGTGTCGTGAATGCGCGACGACTCTATCGCCATGAAAGCAATCGTCGATCTGTGGGGGCGATCGTTGATAAGGGTCCGGAACGAAGTGGACATCGTGGCTAGTGCGGGCTTACCGCGCCCTTGCCGTTCGGGATGCGCCGTCCCGCCTTGCCGGAGATATGCTCGAGGTCGATGGCCCAGACGGCGGTCGCGGGCAACTCCCACTCGATGGCATCTCCGATCTTGTCTCGATGCTCGGGACAGTATTTGAGGCAGAGCTGGGCGAGAGCGCGGCGTGCGCAGGCTGGTTCAACGACGCGTCGAACTGTGCCGGTTGCGATGACGCTGGCATACCGCGTGGTGAAGAACCCCGGCTCGCCGTTTTTCTTCACATAGACGGGTTCCATATCGTGTGTGGCGGCCAGCCTGCAGCGGTTCCGACGCGCGGATCGCGTGCGAGCCCGAAGAGAGCCGGGGCGTCGGCGTCTACCCAGGGGCGCAGTGCAAGGCGGGTGGAGAAGAGCTCCATGGATGTGCCTTTCAGGGTTGGGAGGGTGGTCGGAGTGTGGTTGTGAGAGCTGTTTACAAGCTTTTGCGGGCTACGATCGAGAACATGAGGGGGATGCGGGGGAGAGTCGCGGGCATGTGCCACGACTCGTCTTCTGATCGATGCCGAGTGGGTTACGGCTAGGATACCCGTCCGCGAGCAAACGTATCAGGCAACTTATCTGCGAGCGCAAAGCTGTTCGTAGCGTCTCGATGATATGGCGGACAGCGGAGTTTGCCGTGTCGGCGAGAAGGCAAAAGCGCCGCCGACCGTGATGGCCGACGGCGCTTGAGCGTCAGTGAGCAGACGGAGGGGGCTGCGAGGCGTTTAGCCGAAGTAGGCCACACCGCTCTCGAACAAGGGCATGAACTTCTCGCCAGGGACGTTCTTGTACAGACCGTCGCCGCGGCGCTCGACGTGGCCCATCTTGCCGAACACGCGGCCGTCGGGGCTGGTGATGCCCTCGATGCAGGCCACGGAGCCGTTGGGGTTCACGTCGAGGTCCATGGAGGGCATGCCCGCCACGTCGACGTATTGCGTGGCGATCTGGCCGCCGGCACGGAGCTGATCCAGGACCTCGTCGCTGGCCACGAAACGGCCCTCGCCATGGGAGATGGCAACGGTGTAGAGCTCATCGGGGTCGCACTGGGACAGCCAAGGCGAAAGGTCGCTGCAGATGCGGGTGCGAACCAGACGGCTCTGGTGACGGCCGATCTCGTTAAAGGTTAGCGTCGGAGCCTCAGGCGTGGCGTCGACGATGTCGCCGTAGGGCACGAGGCCCAGCTTGACGAGCGCCTGGAAGCCGTTGCAGATGCCGAGCATCAAGCCATCGCGGGACTGCAGCAGGTCGCGAACGGCCTCGGTAACCTCGGGGGCGCGGAAGAACGCGGTGATGAACTTGGCGGAACCGTCGGGCTCGTCGCCACCGGAGAAGCCGCCTGGGATCATGACGATCTGGGACTCGCGGATGCGGCGCGCAAGCTCTCGGGTGGACTCGGCGACGTTCTCGGGCGTGAGGTTGTTGATCACGAAGACATCGGCCTCGGCGCCGGCGGCGCGGAAGGCACGCGCGGAGTCGAACTCGCAGTTGTTGCCAGGGAAGACAGGGATGATCACGCGGGGCTTGGCGATCTTGAGGCCGCCGTAGGTCGCGCGGATGCGACCCTCCTCCTCGCAGCGGTAGCGCTCCTCGGGGATGAGCTCATCGGGGGCGTCGACGTCGTCGGCTGCGCTGCGGTAGGGGAACACGCTCTCGAGCGCGCTCTCCCAGGCCTCCTGCAGCTCGTCCAGATCGAGCGTCTCGCCGTAGGCGGTGAACTCGTACGGCTCGCAGGTCACGCCGAGCTCGACCACGCACGCGCCGTCGACCTCGGGCAGGGCTGCACCCTCGTCGAGCTCAACGACGAAGCAGCCGTAGGAGTGGTCGAACAGGTCGCGGGCGTCGGCCTCGTAGTAGGCCTCGGAAACCTCGAAGCCGATGCGGTTGCCCAGGCAGGCCTTGAACAGGGCCTCTGCCAGGCCGCCGAAGCCGGCGGTGGAAACGGAGAGCGCCTTGCCCTCGCGCACGAGGCCCTCGACGGTGCGGAAGGTCGCGAGCAGGGAATCGGGCTCGGGCAGGAGATCGTCGACCTGATAGGTGGGCTGGATCAGCGCGACGCGGTGGCCGGCGCCCTTGAACTCGGGCGACACCACGTTGGCGAGCTTGTCCACGGCCACGGCGAAGGAGATGAGCGTCGGCGGGACGTCGAGGTCCTCGAAGGAGCCGGACATGGAGTCCTTGCCGCCGATGGCGCCGGCGCCGAGCT
>CAUWMY010000013.1:0-41128 GCA_963560155.1 uncultured Collinsella sp. | reverse complement strand
ACCTACGGGACCACAACCCGTCGCTCTAGCCAACTGAGCTACACCCACCATGTCCGTCACACAGCGAAGAGTATTATGCATTCTTATCAAAAACATTGCAAGGGGTAATTTAGGAAAAATTAAACTGCGCCCATTGCAACGAACATCCGGCAGGACTTCGAAGCCCAGCCGATCCCCGTCCGGCCCCATCCGACTCCAGGCCGGCTCACCAGCTCGACCCATCAGCTCGGCCCCTGCCCAGCCACTTACCCAGAAGCCTCGACATCACCGCGCGAGCGATGGCGTGCGCGGACAAGGATCGTCCTGACGAGAATCCCCACAGCCGCACCGCTGCAATCGATAAGCGCATCTGTGACTTGCCCACTTCGCCCGGGAACGAACAGCTGGATCGTCTCGTCGATAGACGAGACCAACATAACCAGGACGAACGCCGCGATGATGCTCTCCGCCGACGTATCCCGTTTCGGGTCGAACGCATGGAGCGCGATCAACGAAAGAACGAGGTACTCGGTGAAATGGGCGGTTTTCCTGATCGCGAAGTTCGTCACCCATTCATACGGCAAGCCACATGCGCGCAAGACCCCATGGACCCAATCCATGACGGCGAGGCTCAAAGACCCGCTGCCTTCACCGGCGACGAGCGAGTTGCCCCAAATGAAGCAGATGAAAAGCACGACGAGAGCGAGCCAGGGAGGGCTCACCCTCGTCCGAAGGTCTCGTATGAGAGAAGACACGCCTTACGCCTCCGCAAGTTGACGGGCGTCCATAGATGCCGTACCGCCCTCGATGACCTTGAGATACTCATGCGCGACAGCATGGAAGCCCTTGGAGCCGACCTTGTCGATCTCGTCCTCGACGAGGGCGTTGGCCTGCGCATGGAACGTGGTGGAGTTACCGCCCTCGGCAAGCGCCGCCATGCGGCCCCTATCGACGCACACCGTCTCGCCACCGACGTTGGCCTTGGGAGCAGGATCCTCGGCGAGGATCGCGAGCGCACGCGCCCACATGCCCTCATGACCGGAATAATTGGCCACCGGGACCGTGACGTCCTCATCCGCCATGGGGGCATGGGGAGATACGGCGGACGCCGATGCGGAGCGATCGAGCGGGACGCTCGAAGCGGCGGGCTGCATCTTGGGCAAGACCGGAACATACGGACTCCGCGCGACGGAGCTGCCATACAGAGAGACCATGGCCTCATCGCGGCTGAGCACATCCTCGCGCGCCTCGGCAGACACGGCAGCGGAAGCGGGCTGCTGCGGTGCCGCGCAAGACGCCTGAGAGGCGGCCCGATCCGTTCGGCGCAGCTCCTCGAGCGCGATCTGATACATGTCCTTGGAGCGGGCGGGATCGCAGCTGAACGGCGAATCATCGCTGAACATGGCATCGATCTCGGCCCAGGCCTCCGCCTCGTCGAGCGCGTCTATCGCGCGCGAGATCACCGGCACGCCATCGGGGGTGGCCCGCTTCGCGCGACGGGAATGCGGGCGGGCGGCGGACTGCGAGACGTGCGTGGAGGCCGCATCGCGGGCATCGAAGAATGCGGACTTGAGACGCTCCGCCTCAGCGTGCTCCTCGGCGAGACGCTCGGCGCGGGCGTCGAGCAGACGTCCGGAAAGGGCGAGCATGCCGACGCCGGCAAGAGAGCCGGCGACCAACGGCAGCGCATCGGACCTGATCGCCTCGTTGACACCCTCGAACGGAAGTGTGGCGACATAGGCGGCCAACGGCAAAGCAAGGCCGAACCCGGCGGAGATTGCGATTGCTTCCTTGCGATACCCGATGCTCTCGACGGCCATGGCGCGCTCCTTCGTCACCCTAGCGAACATGCTCTAAACGACAATGACCGGCGCGGCCGCACCGGTTCGAAAAGATTCGGATGGAAAAGATGAAGGTGAAGCACGGGAAAGCCCCGGCAACGGTATGTGGTGCGTTTCATCTACGTTTTCCGTCGCGATCTTCGTTGAATTATGAAAGAACGGGCAGCTATTTGCAAGTGAAAACCGCTGACGGGGAACAGGCGGGCGTCCCGTTGCAAACGCGTGGTTTCGGGAACAAGAGAGCAGACGCCGTGCATTCTCCGCCCTGCGGACACAAAGCTAAAGGAGTGCGTATGACTCGCATCGCAATCGTCACCGGAGCGAGCTCCGGCCTGGGCCGTGAATTCGTCAAACAGCTCGACGCGGGCGCCATCGGCAAGGTGGATGAGATCTGGGCCATCGCCCGCAGGGCCGATCGCCTCGAGGCGCTGCAGCGCACATGCGCCACGTTGGTCCGGCCCTTTTGTCTTGACCTGACCGACGCGACCTCCTTCGAGGTCATCCAGGGGGCGCTGGAGGAGACCCCGACCGCCGAGGTCGCCCTGCTCATCAACAACGCCGGCTTCGGAACCTTCGGCCCCGTCGCCGCCCAGCATCCGCAGGACGGTGCGAATATGGCGAAGCTCCTCATGCTGGCGCCCGTCGAGCTGATCTACCGTACGCTCCCCTATTTCCGCGCGAGATCGCGCATCATCAACGTGGCCAGCGTGGCCGCCTTCCTCCCGCAACCCAAGCTCGCGGTCTATTCTGCCGCCAAGCGCTTCATCCTCGACTTGTCGCGCTCCCTCGATGCGGAGCTCGGAGAGGCGGACATCCACGTCACCGCCCTGTGTCCCAAATTCATGCACACCGAGTTCCTCGATCAACCCGGCGACCGGGCGGCGGCCCGCGCCATGTGCGCGATCGGCTTCGAGCGAGCAGAGAACGTCGCCAAGGCCGCGCTGCGCGCCAGCAACGCGGGCAAGGACCTGTGCATCCCCTCGCTCGACATGAAGGCGTACTACGCCGCGTCCCGCATCCTGCCGTACAAGGCGGCCCTTGCAGTTGAGCGCGCCCTGGGAATCCTGTAGGTGTCTTCTCTCTAGATATCGGACAATTCAACCTGAGACCAAAAAATCCTCCTCGCCGACGCTGAAGCGGCGAGGAGGATTTGATGTGCAAAGGTTTCGACCGAAACGTGCCCCTACAGCGCGTCGGGATGGTCGGCGGCCTTCTTCGCGGTGCGGATCAGGAAGTCCTGGTTGGAGTTCGTGCCCTTGAGGCCCTTGATGAAGGATGCGGCAGCGCGCTCCGTGTTGTTCATACCCGCGAGGATGCGGCGGATGCCCCACATGAACGGGCGCATCTGCTCATCGACCAGCAGGTCCTCGTTGCGCGTGCCGGAGGCGACCGGGTCGATGGCCGGGAAGATGCGACGGTCGGCGAGGTCGCGGTCGAGCTTGAGCTCCATATTGCCGGTGCCCTTGAACTCCTCGAAGATCACCTCGTCCATCTTGGAGCCGGTGTCCACGAGCGCGGAAGCCAAGATGGTGAGCGATCCGCCGTTCTCGATGTTGCGGGCGGCGCCGAGGAAGCGCTTGGGGGGATACAGGGCGGCGGAATCCACGCCGCCGGACAGGATACGGCCGGAAGCGGGGGCTGCCAGATTGTACGCGCGGGCGAGGCGGGTGATGGAGTCGAGGACGACCACGACGTCTCCGCCCATCTCGACGATTCGCTTGGCGCGCTCGATGACGAGCTCCGAAACGCGCGTGTGGTTGTCGGCGGGCATGTCGAAGGTCGAGGCGACCACATCGCCCTTGATGGAGCGCTGCATATCCGTGACTTCCTCGGGGCGCTCGTCCACCAGCAGGCAGATCAGGTGCACCTCGGGGTTGTTGATGGAGATCGACTGGCAGATCTTCTTCAGAATCGTGGTCTTGCCGGCCTTGGGCGGCGAGACGATCAGACCGCGCTGGCCCTTGCCGATGGGGCTCACGATGTCGATGGCGCGGCCGGTGATGGAATCCTTGCCGTGCTCCATCTTGAGCGGCTCGTTGGGATAGATGGGCGTCAAATCGGAGAATTTGGGACGGTGCTTGACCTGCTCGGGATCCAGGCCGTTCACCGAGCGGAGCTTGCCGAGACCGGGCAACTTGTCATTGGCGCGCATGGGGCGCAGGGTCCCGGCGACCAGATCGCCGGGACGCAGCCCGGCGGCGCGGATCATCTGCGCGGGGACGAACGCGTCGTCGCGACTGGGCATGTATCCGTGGGCGCGGATGTAGCCGAATCCCTGGTTGTCGATATCGAGGATGCCCTCGATATCGCGGAAGCCCTCGGCTCGGGCGGCGGCGGCGTAGATCATCTCGACGAGGTCGGCCTTCTTGACGCCCGTGGGGTCGAGGTCGAGCGAGCGGGCCTTCTCGCGGAGCTCGGCGACCTTCATCGCCGTGAGCTCCTCGCGCGTGAGCGACGGCTCGGTGGGGGCGAATCGGTTGTTCCGCTGCTTGCGGTTCTCCTTCTGGCGCTCACGACGCTCGCGGCGCTCGGCGGCCTTGGAGGACGGGGCGTCGCCGCGCTCGGGGCGATCGCGCTCAGGGCGATCCTTGTGATTCCTGCGGGCCTGCTTGCCGGCGGGCTTGTCATCGGCCTTCGCGGCGTTCTTGGCATCGGGCTTTTCCGCGGCATTGGAATCGAGGCCCGATGCGGCCTTCGCGGCGGAGTCGCCCTGCTCATCGGGCTTCGCCTCGGGGACCTCCGAACCTGCGGGCTCGTTGGGAGCGTCCTCCTTGCGGGCTGATTTCCTGGCGCGTGAAGCGCGGCCGGGACGGGCGTCCTTCTTGGCGGCGGGCCGTTTCGCGTCGCCGGCGTCCACGCGCTCGACGGCATCGGGGTCGGATTCGGCGCCGCCCTTCGCGTCCGCAGCCTCGGAGGCGGCGAAGACGGACCCCGCGCGCTGCTGATCGCGCGCGGCCATCAGGGCGGCCTGCTGGGCGGCGAGGGCGGCCGCGGCGGCCTTCTCCGCCTCGACATACGCCTTTGGCTTGCGGCCGCGGCGATGCGGACGGAGCGCGGGGTCGATCAGGGGCAGCCCGGCTTTGCCGTCGGCATCCGCGGGGGCGGGGGCCGGCCCATGATCGGCAGACCTCGGCTCCTCGGCCACGGCGAGCACCTCCGCCGCGCGCTCTGCCGCACGGCGCTGGCGTCGCACGACAGAAGCCTGGCTGATCTGGGCCAGGGCGCGGGCCTGGATGACCTCGTCGGAGGCCTCGGGCGCATCGTCCTCTTGGTCGACCGACTTTGATTTGCGGGTGCGGCGCTTCACCGGGGCATCGACGGCCTGTTCGGCATCGGTCGAACGGGGGCGACGTCGCGGCGACGGGGCCTCGGAGCCCTCCTCCGCCGACGCGGTCTTGCGGGTGCGGCGCTTCGCCTTCGGGGTCGTCCCCTCGACTGCGGGATCGGCCTTGGAGGCATCCGCGACGGGCGTGCCCGCCTCCGCGGCAACCAGGGCGTCGGGCTGCCGATGCGCGGGTGCGGTCGCCATCTGGACGGCGGGTGCGTCGTTCCCCTGCGGGGCCTTCTCGATATTCGCTTCTTCAGACACGCGGTTCTACTTTCTTCTCGCGTTACTACAAGCACGGCGTCGATACGCGCCGATATATCACTTGTTTGAAAGATAAAGGTAAGGAAAATGAAAACGCAGGTCGCGCTTGGTTGAATATACCACAATGCAGGCGTTCGGCATAGAAAAATGCCCGGACGCGAAGGCATCCGGGCATTTTCACTCGTTTGAAGTCGACGTGCGGCCGATTTACATCGTGGTAGGCGCGGAAACGCCGATAAGGCTCAGCACCAGCTCGAGCACGGAGCGAACGGCGTCGCATGCGGCGAGACGGGCACGGGACAGCTCGGCGTCGACCGGACGGCCCTCGCTCGGCAGGACCTGACAGGCCTGGTAGAAGCTGTGGAAGCCGGCGGCGAGCTCCTCGGCGAAGTGGGTCAGGCGGAACGGCGCGCGGTCGCGGGCGCAGCTGGCGATGAGGTCCTCAAGCTCGGAGATCTTACGGGAAAGCGCGAGCTCGGTGGGGTCGGTGAGCAGCGCGTAGTCGACGTTCTCGCCGATGGCCTGAGCGGCCACGGCGTCCATGCCCATCTCGGCGGCCTGCTCCGGCGTGACGCCGGCGGCCTTGCGCAGGATGGAGCAGATGCGGGCGTGGGCGTACTGCACGTAGTACACCGGGTTATTCTGGCTCTTCTCCTTAACGGCCTCGATATCGAAGTCGATGGCCTGGTTGGAGGAACGGGAGATCAGCGTGTAGCGGGTGGCGTCAGCGCCGACCTCGTCCACGAGCTCCTGGAAGGTGACCATGGTGCCCTTGCGCTTGGACATGCGGATGGGCTTGCCGTTGCGCAGCAGGTTGACGAACTGGCCCAACAGGACCTCGAACTTGCCGGGGTAGCCCAGGGCGTCGCAGACGCAGCGGACGCGGTTGATGTAGCCGTGGTGGTCGCAGCCCCAGATGTCGATGACGTGGTCGACGCGCTGGAACTTATCCCAGTGGTAGGCGACGTCGGAAGCGAAGTAGGTGTACTCGCCGTTGGCCTTGACCAGGACGCGGTCCTTGTCGTCGCCCAGATCGGTGGAGCGGAACCACAGGGCGCCGTCCTTGTTGTAGAGGTAGCCCATCTCCTCGAGCTTGGCAAAGGCGCGGTCGACGGCGGAAGTGCCGGCGTTCGGGCCCTCGGTATCCTTGATGTAGACGGTGCGCTCGGAGAACCACTTGTCGAAGTCGCAGCGGACGTCATGGCACAGCTGGCGCATGTTCTCCACCATCTTGGCGTAGCCCTCCTCGCGGAAGTAGAGCATGCGCTCCTCATCCGTGACGTGGGCCCACTTGTCGCCGTCCTTCTTGTAGAACGCGGCGGCCTCGTCGATGATGTAGGTGCCGCCGTAGGCGTTGCCGCCCAGGCCCTCGGTGAAGGCGTCCATGTAGGGGTGGGAATCGAGGTGCTCGTCGGCCTCGTCCTGGACGAAGTTGTCGCGGTCCTTGGCCAGGAAGTCGCGGGCGCCGTCGATGTCGAGGCCCTCCTTCTCCATGATCTCGATGAGCTGCATGTAGCGGTAGGAGATGGAGTTGCCGAACACGTCCATCTGGGAGCCGTGGTCGTTGATGTAGAACTCGCGCTGGATGTCATAGCCGGCGTGGCTCATGACGCGGCAGAGGGAGTCGCCGAGTGCGGCCCAACGGCCGTGGCCGACGTGCATCGGGCCGACGGGGTTGGCGGAGACGAACTCGACCTGGGTCTTCAGGCCCTGGCCGACGTTGGACTTGGCGAAATCCATGCCCTCCTTGCGGGCGACGTCCAGGATGGCGTTGTTGGCGGCGGCGTTCAGGTAGAAGTTGATGAAGCCGGGGCCCGCGACCTCGACCTTGGCGATCTCGGCGCTCTCGGGCATGTGGGCCACGATGGCGTCGGCGATCTTCTTGGGTGCGCAATGGGCCAGCTTGGCGGACTTCATCGCGCAAGTGGAGGTCCACTCACCGTGAGAAGTGTCAGCCGGTCGCTCCATGCCACAATCCTCAAGCTCGAACGCGGGCAGGTCGCCAGCCTCCTGAGCGGCGGTGAGGGCAGTGCGCACCAACTCTTCAATCTTCTCCGGCATAGAGGTCCTCCTCATCCTATGGCCCTGAGATGTCCTTCTCGCAGGGCTCACGTACAGACGCACTGTACTCTAGCACAGTGCAGCAGCTTGGGGGCACCACTTTGCCGAAAACATGCGATTTGCCACGAACCCGGGATGCAGAATGGCATGAAAACGTATAGAAAGATACGATATTTGAATTTCATACCATTGATATTCAGGTATTTTATTTCATTCGTATTCATGTCTTCTTTTTCATCACTCCGTGCTTGAGTGAGAAATTAGCACGTAATCGTGCTATTATAGATTACATTGAGTGTATCGCGTATTCATTTGGAGGAAGCATGTTTGAAATCGGGCAGCACGTCATTCACCCCGGGCAGGGAGTCTGCACCGTCACCGGATATACCGACGACGATGTGCACCCTATGATCCTGCTACGTGCGAAGTCCGGACATGCCGAGACCCATCTCATGTACCCCCTGTCCCAGCAGGACCGTCTTCACGCCATCATTTCCCGCGAGGACGCCGAGGACCTGCTCTGCTCGTATGCCGACCTCGCGGTCGACTCCTTCACCGAGCGCAACAGCGCTCTCGAGGAGACCCACTTCAAACAGCAGCTCAAACTCGGGGCACCCGAGACGGTGCGCGTTGCGAAGACCATGCGCCGTCGAATCGCCGAAGCCGAAGCGCGTGGAAAGAAGCCGAGCAGCTACTACTCGCGCATGCTCAAGGAGGCGCGCCGACGCTCCATCGAGGAGTTCGCCATCGCGTTGGACGTCGATGAGAAGGCCGTCGAAGAGCGCTTCATCGCCGCGGCAGCCGCCGCCGGCGAGGGGGCCTCGTGCAACTGACCCTCCTCACAGACGAGCTCGTGCTATAGTGTGATGCAGTAAACCTCCCCTTTCACCGGATGGGGGAATCAAGGTGTCCGATCCCCGATCGTAGGTACGGCGCATCCTTCGCGCCATAAGGCGGGGGTCTCGGGCACCTTTTTTGCAATCGGCGCCATCATCTAGGAGGAACCATGGCACAGCTCAACGCCGGCATGACCCGCGAGACGGCATTCGACCTGCTCAGCGAGCACAACAAAGACCCGTTCCACATCGAGCACGCCGAGACGGTCGAGCAGACCATGCGCTATTTCGCCCGCGAGTACGACCCCGAGAACGAGGAGTTCTGGGGCATCGTGGGGCTACTGCACGACCTTGACTGGGAAGAGCATGACGACGACCCGATGAACCACACCATCTATGCGGCGAAGGACATCGAGGCCGCCGGTGGCTCCGTCGAGCTCATCCGCGCCATCCAGACGCACACGAGTGACTTCAACACCGCGCTTCCCAAACCCGAGCTCATGATGGAGAAGATCCTGTTCGCCACCGAGGAGCTCACCGGCCTCATCGGCGCCGCCGTGGTGATGCGCCCCTCCAAGAGCGTCATGGACTTCAACGTGAAGTCCCTCAAGAAGAAGTTCAAGGACAAGCGTTTCGCCGCCGGCGTCTCGCGCGACGTCATCCGCTCCGGCGCCGAGATGCTCGGCTGGGAGCTCGACGAGCTGTTCGCGCGCACCATCGAGGCCATGCAGTCCTTCGCCCCCGACCGCGACACGTTCACCTCAAATTAGGGACAGTCCCCAAATTGAGGTTTACGGCCGCACCTGCCCCGCGCCTCGGAGCTCATACTTGTACGTCGTGAGCGCCTCAGCGGCAAATGGGCCACGAGCGTGCAGTTTCTGGGTCGAGATGCCGATCTCGGCGCCCAAGCCGAACTCGCCGCCATCGGTGAAGCGCGTGCTCGCATTCGCGTACACGGCGGCGGCGTCCACCTCGCGCAGGAAGCGCTCGCACGCGGCCTCGTCCTCGGCGACGATCGCCTCGGAGTGGCCCGTGCCGTAGCGGTTCACGTGCGCGATGGCCTCATCGATCCCGCTCACGACTCTCACGCTGATCTCGAGCGCAAGATACTCGCGCCCCCAATCCTCTTCCGTCGCATCGACGAACTCACCGGCAAAGGCGACACCGCGGACGCGCTCATCGCCGTGAATCACCACGCCGGCGGAGCCGAGCTCGGAGAGCGCCTCGGGCAGGAAGTCATCGGCGATCGACTCGTCGACCAGCAGGGACTCGCAGGCGTTGCACACGCCCACGCGTTGGGTCTTGGCGTTCATGATGATCGCGCGGGCCTTGGCAAAATCGGCGCTCTCATGCACGTAGATGTGGCAGTTGCCCGTGCCCGTCTCGATGACCGGCACCAGGCTCTCGCGAACGCAGCGCTGGATGAGACCGGCGCCCCCACGCGGAATCAGAACGTCCACCACGCCGCGCAACGCCATAAGAGCCCCCGTAGCCGCGCGGTCGGTCGTCTCGATGATGGAAACCGCCGCCCGGTCGAACCCGCTCGACTCGACGGCGTCCGCCAGGATATGGGCGATGGCCACGCAGCCGTTCTGAGCGATGGAGCCTCCGCGCAAAATGCAGGCGTTGCCCGTGCGGATGCAGATGCCGGCGGCGTCGGCGGTCACGTTGGGACGCGCCTCGTACACCATCGCGACAAGCCCCAAAGGCACGCTCACGCGCCTCAGATGAACACCCTCGCTGATGTCGCGCTCATCGAGCACGCGCCCAACGGGGTCGGGCAAATCGGCGAGCTTATCGAGGCCTGCGGCCATGCCCTCGACACGCTCCGGCGTGAGCAGCAAGCGGTCGAGCAGCCCTTCCGATGTACCTGCGGCGCGGGCGGCGTCCATGTCGATGGCATTCGCCTCGAGCACCTCCTCGGCACGCCGGCGAAGCGCGGCGGCCATGGCGCGCACCGCGGCGCGGCGGGCCTCGTCGGAGGCAAATCCCAATGAACGCGAGGCTTCCTTCGCGTTTCGAGCAAGCTCCTCTACATAAGCGTTGATGTCTGCCATGGTTGCCCTTCTAGACCGCGATGCTCAACTCATACAGCTCATGGGGAGCGATATCCTGACCATTCGGCCAGGAAATGCCCCTGCCTCCAGCAAGCATACTGACGCAGTTGAAATAACTTGGCTCAAGCAGCTCACCGAACCAGGATCCCGTCATATACGGAGCGACGTCAAAAACCCTGCGCTCACCCGAATCATATTCAAGAAGAAGACAGTGCCCGTCCTGCGGGGTCACGCTCGTCAAAAGCGGATGCATGGTCATCTCCTAACGAAGGGGATCGATACGGAAGGACTGCTCTCCAGCGGAAAGCAGGTCCCAGTTCGCCCGCAGTTCGTCCTTATGTATTTCCATCCATGCCAGCAACAACTTGAGCTTGCTCTTGGGAATGGAACCTTCGAGTATTTCGCCCTCGAGGCTGACGACGATTTCGTCACCAGAAAACATCGCATGGACATGCGGGAGCTTGTGCTTGCCGCCAAGCTCCCGATACATATAGACGACGATACCGAAAAACATACTCAACGCCGGCATAGGACCCCCAAAATAATAACCGTTCCCCAAGTCTACCCAACATGAACGGCGATGTGCAAAATGCACCCTTCTCCAGATTAATCATCGGGGGATCCGTCGCATCGATTCCAAGGTCGACTTCTCCATGCGGGCGCCGTAGATCTCGTTGAGCGTGTAGCGAAGACCATCTGGATCGATGCTCCAACCCCAATATGAGATGAACAGCTAGACATGGGTTTAGACCGAAATGACATCGAATGCGTTCCCAGAATCGCAGCAAGGCCCAGAAAAGGGCGTGCCGCCCGCAGAAAGATTCACACCGCTCGCAGATGGAAATGCCTATGCGGCAGTGAGGGGCGAAGATGCTCAGGCGAATACGATCAGGTTGTCGCGGTGAATGGCGGGCTTGTCGGAAAGGGCGGCGAGCAGGCGATTGCCGGCGATATCCTCCTGACGGCGGCCCGCGGCAAGCTCGAGCACGTCCCGGTCGGCCTCCGCGATGCCGCGGGCGAGCACGAACCCATCCTCATCGCGGACGTCCAAGATATCACCTGCGGAAAAATCACCGTCGACGGCTTTGATGCCGACCGACAGCAGCGACCCGCCGCCAGCGACCAGGGCCCTTGCGGCACCGGCATCGACTGTCACCGTACCGTGAGCCGAATCGCCCAGCGCAATCCACAATTTACGAGGCGCGATCTCCAAACGGCCCGCTGGCGGCACGAACCGCGTGCCCACCTGCTCGCCCATGGCAAGGCGCACCAGCGGGCGCTCCTCGGCACCCGAGCAGATGACGCTCTCAATGCCGGCCGTCATGAGAATGCGGCAGCTGCGAATCTTGGTGATCATGCCGCCCGTGCCGACCGAGGTGGTGGAGTCGCCGGCGGAACCGATGATCGCAGCGTCGATCTTGTCCACGCGCGGAATGAACTCGGCATTCGGATCGAGCGAGGGGTTGGCCGTGTACAGGCCATCGATATCGGAGAGTGTCACGCACAGATCAGCGGAAACCAGGCAGCTCACAAGGGCGGCGAGCGTGTCGTTATCGCCGAACTTGATCTCGTCGACAGCGGTGGTGTCGTTCTCGTTCACCACCGGCACCACGCCCAGCTCGAGCAGGCGCGTGAGGGCGTCGCGGGCATGCAGATAGGACGACCTGCGCGCGGTGTCGCTGCGCGTGAGCAGCACCAGCGACGTCAGCATGTCGGCGGCGCGAAACTCCTCGTCATACACGGCGGACAGCACGCATTGCCCCACGGAGGCGCACGCCTGCAGGCTCGGCATGTCGGTCGGCCGGCTCTCGAAACCGAGCAACGGGGCGCCGCAAGCAATGGCACCCGAACTCACCACCACGAGGTTCCAGCCCGCCTCGCGCAGGTCGCGCGCCTGCGCCGCGAGCCCGGCTATGAAATCACGGCGCAGCGCGGCCCCCTCCACCAACGTGGAGGAGCCGATCTTCACCACCATGGTCTTGCGTTCGTTCATCATTTCGCCTTCCAGGGAAGTACGGAAGACGTGGCGGCCATGCGCTCGCGCACGAGGCCGTCGCGCAGGGCGGCGAGTTCGCGCTCCATGCCCACCACGTAGGATTGCGGATACAAAAAGCGCTTGTACGCATCGTCAAGCGAAGCGAGAGATGCGGCACAGCGGGCGCGGGCGAGCTCGATGTCCTCGCGCGGGGCGACCGCGGAGCCATCGCGCACGGCCGGCTCCAGCAACTCCCGGAAACTGAATCCCGACACATCGGTCACCAACGCCGCGTCGTTCACCGCCACGAGCGTATGATCGGGCAGGCCGCCGTCATGCGGGGAAGCCTCATCCCAAATCATGTCGCACACGGGACTTCCCAGGTGATCCACGTAACGGCGCACCTGCTGGACGCCCGGGATCGTGCGCTTGTAGGGCTGCTCGGAAAACTTCATGACGGGCGTCCAGGCTTCCGATGCGCCGTCGCGGCGTGCCGAGAGCTTGTACACGCACCCGAGCGCTGGCTGGTCGTAGCAGGTCGCCAACTTGGTGCCCACGCCGAACGCATCGACCGGGGCGCCCTGGCCCAACAGGGAGCTGATCGTATGCTCGTCGAGATCGTTCGACACGACGATCTTCACGTAGCCGAGGCCCTCCTCATCGAATCGACGGCGCGCATAGGCGGAGAGCTTCGCCAGGTCGCCCGAATCGATGCGGATACCGGAAAGGCGCTCGCCGGAGGCCTCCATCTCCCGCGCCACGGTTATGGCGTTCTCGACACCCTCGCGCACGTCGTAAGTGTCGACGAGCAACGTGCAGTTCTTGGGGGAGCTCTTCGCGAACGCGCGGAAGGCCTCGAGCTCCGTCGGGAAGCTCAAGACCCAACTGTGCGCGTGCGTTCCAGAAACGGGAATGCCGTAGCGACGCCCCGCAAGGACGTTCGAGGTCGAAGCGCATCCCGCAACGTAACTCGCGCGGGCGACCGCGACACCGCCATCGGGACCCTGGGCCCGGCGCAAGCCGAACTCCGCAACCGGACGGCCCTGCGCCGCCTGCACCACCCGAGCGGTCTTGGTGGCGACCAGCGTCTGGAAGCCGATGATGTTGAGCAGCGCCGTCTCCAAAAGCTGGCAATCGAGCATGGGGCCCGTCACGCGAACCATCGGCTCGCGTGCGAAGACCAGCTCGCCCTCGGGAATGGCGTCGATATCGACACGCGGGCGAAAATCGGCGAGGAACCGCAGGAACCCAGACTTGAACAGCAGGCCGCCGCCGGGGGCCTCGAGATCGGAGAGATAGTCGATGTCCTCCTCGGTGAACCGGAAGCTCTCGACGAACTCCCCGAGCTCGGCGGTGCCGCACATGACGGCGTAGGAGTTGCCGAACGGCGCCTCGCGGAAAAAGGCCGTGAAGCACCCCTGCTCATCGACCTTGCCGCTCTCCCACAGCCCCTGCGCCATGGTCAGCTCGTACAGGTCGGTGTTCATCGACACGTCCGTCGGGCGTGCCCAGTCAGTCAAAGCCATGGAAAGACTCCTTTCCGGCGTGCAGAACGCGAATTAACGGGTGGCGGTGTAGATGATGAAGGCGATGACGGCCACCAGCGCGACCGCGATGATGATCTTCTGCGCGACGGGCATGGTGGGGATGCCGTCGTCATCAACGGAATCAGAGGTCACCATGCGCTCGCCGAAAGTCTTCTCCCTGGGCTCCGGGGCCGGGGCCGCATGTGCCGCGGGGCGATCTTTGGCAGACCCGGCGGAACGCACGGGCTCCCGCTCGGCGGCGGCGCGCTCGGCCAAGATCTCCGCATCGACCTTCGCCTGCTCGGCGCGCAGGGCCTCGAGCTCCTCGCGCTCGATGCGAGCGCGCTCCTCCTCGGCGCGGCGGGCCTTCTCGGCGCGCAGGGCCTCGAGCTCGTCGCGTTCCTCATCCGTCAGCGGCGTTGCAGTTGAATCGGCCATGGGGGCACCCTTCTCGCATCAAGGGCGAACGGCTCGACCGACGCCCCCTCGCACTCTCAATATTGATGGATTGCAGTATACCCGTTCGCGCGTTTAACCCGCAGATGCGGAGCGCAGCACGCCCGTCGTGTCGAAGGCGGGCGTGAAGCTCTCGTCCACCGCCCCTCCCTCTTGCCAGAACATGCGCGTGAACCCGAGGTCGTCGGCATGATCGAGCACATACTCGTACTCCTCCTCGGTAACGGCGCGGGACATCTCTCCCCCCGCCGCGCGCATGCGCTCGTTCGGCGTGTATTGATTCATGACGGAGATGGGGACATCGCCGGCGACGTCCCAAATGCGGTCGAGCGCGCGGCGGGAATCGTCGGCGTGCCCCGGCAGCACCAGGTGACGGACGATCATGCCCCGCCGCATCATGCCGTCGCCGTCGAGCAGTTCCCCACCGCGCCCGCGCACCGCATCGCACATGCGGGCGAGGGCGCGGGCGGCGACGGCGGGGTAATCGGCGACGTGGGAGAGGGCGCGTCCCAATTCGGCATCGGCATATTTGAAATCGACGAGCCAGACGTCCACGATGTCGGCGAGCTCCGCGACGGCCCGCTCACGCTCATAGCCGCTCGTGTTGTACACGATGGGAATCGACAGGCCGCGACGGCGGGCCTCGGCGATCGCCTCCGGCAGCAGATGGGCGTAGTGCGTCGCCGTCACGAGGTTGATGTTGTGGGCGCCCTGCTCCTGCAGCTCCAGCATGATCTCGACGAGGCGGGCGGGCTCGACCTCTATGCCGAACCCTCCCGTCGATATCTCATGATTCTGACAGTACGTGCATTTGAGCGGGCAGGCGGAGAAGAAGACCGTGCCCGAGCCCCGCTCCCCGGAGATGGGGGGCTCCTCCCAGAAATGGAGCGCCGCGCGGGCGATCTTGAGGGCGCCGGCCGCCCCGCATACGCCCCGAACCCCTCCGGCGCGATTCGCGCCGCAACGGCGCGGGCACAACTCGCAGTGTTCGAGTGAGGCGGGGTCGAGCAATTTCATCATGACGGACGCCCTTCCAATGTGAGATTCGGGCAATGTGCAATTTGGGGACGGGTGCGTTTTACACATCGGGGTCGGATGCGGTTTGCACATCGCGCCCCGACGCGGCTGACGGCGGCCGATATGAAAAAGGCCCCGTTACCGGAGCCTAATCAATATCCTGTGGTGGAGACGAAGGGGATCGAACCCTCGACCTCCTCGATGCGACCGAGGCGCTCTCCCAGCTGAGCTACGTCCCCAGGACAAGTGAACATTCTAGCAACCGTGCGCGCGATGTCAACGACAAAGTTGCGGAGAATTTCACGGCGTTGCGCCCGACGCGCCGGCATGGCATATCGCGATCTCTGAAAGCGAGCCGTTTTGCACTCCGTACGCTGGCGCGACATGAAAAGACCGCCCCCCACTTCACGAAAATGAACCCACCTCTGCAAGGTGGGTGCCCTCATCGCTCGGTTCCAGCTTCCTTAACAACGAAGGATTCCTGTACTGCGCTCGACTTCTCGGGCTCCCTAAATAAACGCGACGGTTCACCCAGTTGCTCCGCGGGGGGCGGAACACTTTCATCATAGGGCAAGCGAATTGCGATACCAGTCTTGACTTCGAAAAAGTGTTGTCGGACGATGGTGATAAGCCGCGCATGAAGCGGCTTTCTTTTTGTGTTTCCACGCCAATTCAACCATTTACCTGCAGCGGGGCCATCGATACCTGCGATACTGAGACATCATGAACCATACGCGACGGGGAGGCGCCATGAGGCTCACCATCGAAACCATGACATACGGACCGGACGGGCTGGCCCGCACGGACGAGGGCAAGGCGGTCTTCGTCTCCGGCGGCCTCATCGGCGACACCGTGGAGGCCCGCATCACCGAGGACGGCCCCTCGTTCTCGCGCGCCGTGGTCGATGAGGTCCTCGAGCCGTCGCCCGATCGCGTCCAGGCTCCCTGCCCCTTCATCGGCGTCTGCGGCGGATGTCCCTGGGGAGGACTCTCCCATAAGGCCCAACTCGCGGCCAAGGAGGAGAACCTCCGCTCCGCCCTCATGCGCATCGGCAAATTCTCGGCCGACGAGGTCGCCGGGCTCATGCACCCCATCTGCCACGCGAAGGAGCCCTGGGGCTACCGCAACAAGGTCGAACTCGCACCGGTTCGCGAGAACGGCAGGTTCCGCCTCGGCATGCACGGGCGCGACGCCAACCAGGTCATCAAGGTGGACTCATGCCCGCTGTTCGAGAAGAAGCACGCCAAGGCCATCAAGGCCGTGACGGGCGCGCTCGGGTTCCTCGGCAACTCGCGCGACCTCGAGCTCGAGCGCGTCGGCATTCGTTCGAGCCGCCGTACGGGAGCGCTCGAGATCGCCCTGTGGACACCCACCGGCGCGTTTCCGCGCGCCCAGGTCTCGCGCGTGCTCGGCGACGCCGTCCGCGCCACGAGCGTGGTCCGGGTCATGTCCAAGGGCGAGAAACGCGCCCGCCGCGTGGCCGGCGTCGAGGCTCTCGCCGGCGAAGGTTCCTGGACCGAGAAGATCGGCGAGGAGAACATGCGCCTGTCCGCGCCCTCGTTCTTCCAGGTGAACACCAAGGCGGCCGAGATCCTCATCGACCTCGTCATGGAGGCGCTCGACCCCCAGCCCGACGAGCTCGGCATCGACCTGTATTGTGGCGCCGGCACCTTCACGCTGCCGCTCGCGCGCCGCTGCGACTTCGTGAGCGCCGTCGAGTCCTACGGACCGGCCGTGCGCGACCTGCGCCGCAACCTCGATATCGCCAACCTCACCAACGTCGACGTGATCGGCGGAGACGCCGTGCGCGAGTTCCCCGACGAGGACGCCGATGTGCTCGTGGTGGACCCGCCGCGCGCGGGCTTGGCACCCGAGGCGATTCGACTCATCGCGTCCACGAGCGCGCGCGATGTGGCCTATGTCTCGTGCGATCCCGCCACCCTCGCCCGCGACCTGCGTCGTTTCGTAGAGGAAGGCACGTTCCGTCCCGTTTGGGCAACACCCGTCGATCTGTTCCCGCAAACCTTCCACTGCGAGACCGTCGTGAAGCTCGCCCGCGCATAGGACGCCGGGGACGCCCGCCGTCCCGGTGAGCTCGGGCGCAACTTGACATGGCCCACGCCCTTACCGTCGACACGTCTCAATTTGTGCCTGTCCCCAATTGAGACGTGTCGCGATTGGCCGATACGCGAAGGGGCGAATCGGGTATAACTCCGGCATCGCTGCATCCAATTGAGAGGATTTGCCATGGCCGGAGTTGCCGTACTCGCCGCCGATGGATTTGAGACCATCGAATGCCTGACCGTCGTCGATATCCTGCGTCGCGGTGGAGTCCACACCGCCCTCGTCTCGGTCATGGACACGCGAGACGTCGTGACCTCCCAGCAGATCCCCGTCACCTGCGACGTGACCTTCGATGAGGTCGATTTCTCCGACTACGACTACGTCGTGCTGCCCGGCGGCCTGCCCGGCGCCACCAACCTGCGCGCCGACGAGCGCGTCTGCGAGCTGGTGCGCGAGTTCGCGGCCACCAAGCACGTCGCCGCCATCTGCGCCGCGCCGTTCATCCTGGCGGAACTCGGCATCCTCGAGGGCCACAAGGCCACCTGCTTCCCTGGGTTCGAGACGTCCTTCCCCGAGGGCGCCTTCGCGGGCGATCGCACCGTCGTGGTCGACGGCAACGTGATCACCGCCTCCGGCATGGGCCAGGCGCTGCCCTTCGCCCTCGCCATCCTGAACGACATCGCGGGCGAGGTCGCCGTCAACAAGGTCAAGGACGGCATCCGGCTGTGATTCTCGCATCCCAATCCCCGCGCCGCATCGAGTTGATGCGCGAGGCGGGCTACGACGCCCGCATAATCCCCGCCGACATCGACGAGTCCGCCCTTCCCGGCGAGGGGCCGTTCGAGTTGGTCGAGCGCCTGGCCCGCGCCAAAGCCGAGACGGTGGCGACCGGGCACGCAGAGCCCGGCGAGGCCGTCGTTGCGGCCGACACCATCGTGGCGCTCGACGGCGCGCTGTTGGGCAAACCCTCCGATGAAGCGGATGCGAGCCGCATGCTCCACGCGCTCTCCGGCACGACCCATCAGGTCGCCACGGGCGTATGCATCGTGCGCGACGGCGGCACCGAATCCTTCGTCGACATCACGGACGTCACCTTCTACGAATTGAGCGACGCCGAGATCGAGGCGTATATCGCCACTGGCGAGCCCATGGACAAGGCCGGCGCCTACGGCATCCAAGGCCAGTACGGCCGCATGCTCGTCGAGAAGATCGACGGTGACTTCTACAACGTCGTCGGCCTCCCCATCGCCAAGGTCGTCCGCGCGCTGTCACGAACCTAACGCGCGCCCTGCGGCGGGCATACAAGACCCGCTGCTCGGACAGTCCTGCTCGCACGGAGAGCCACTGGGCTCTCCGGCTCGTGCGGAACTCGCGACAGGCCTTGTATGCCCGCCGCAGGGCGCTCAGGCAGCATCATGTATCGTAAGCCTCAGCAAATGGATAGGAGACACCATGTCCACGCTCTCCCCCATCTCAATCACCGAGATTCCCGGATTCAAGTTCGGGCACTTCACGGATCGTACGGGCGGAACGGGATGCACGGCGATCGTCGCGCCCGACGGAGCCGTCGGCGGCGTCGACGTACGCGGGGCGGCGCCGGCATCGCGTGAAACGGACCTGCTCAAACCGGAGAACACCGTTGAGGAGGTGCACGCCGTCGTATTGAGCGGCGGATCGGCCTTTGGTCTCGATGCCGCATCGGGCGCCGCCAACGAACTCGAAAAGCACGGCATCGGCCTCGACGTGGGCTGCGGACGCGTGCCCATCGTATGTTCGAGCTGCCTGTTCGACCTTGCATTCGGCAACTCGCAGGCACGACCCACGAGCTTCGACGGGGCCATGGCGGTCCGCGAGGCGCTCATCACGCCCGAAAGCCTCCCACTCGCCGAGGGGTGCGTGGGCGCCGGCACCGGAGCCACCGTCGGTAAGCTCGGCGGACCCGAGCGCTGCATGAAGTCGGGACTCGGCGCACGCGCCTTCCAGCTTGGCAGCTTGCAGGTGGGCGCGGTGTCTGCCGTGAACGCCGTGGGCAACGTAGTCGACCCCGCCACCCTCCAGCCGATTGCCGGCATGCGCGCCACCGCCGACGGACTCGAGATCGTCGACATGGAAGAGGCGATGCTCGCCATGGGTGAGCAGGTCACCATGCCGCTCGACCGCACGAACACCACCATTTCCTGCATCGTCACCAATGCCTGTCTCACCAAAGCGCAGGCAACCAAGGTCGCCCAGATGGCGGCCGACGCCTATGCGCACGCCATCCGCCCCACGCACACGACCAACGACGGCGACACCATCTACGTTCTCGCAAGCGGCTCGCTCGGCGCCGATGCGTTCGCGCGCATCCCGCTCGACCTGATCGGGCTCGTCGCCACACGCGCGCTTGAGGCGGCCATCGTCGCCGGGTGCACCGAGGCGACAGCCCTGCACGGGCTTCCCGCCCATCGCGACATCGCGGCCCCGTAATCCACGATCGGACCCTCATCAGGCCCATCCAAACCGTTCACGGACAACGCCCCGCCCCTCACCGGACATCCGGCAGGGCGCGGGGCGTTGCTCTATGCTGATAGCATCTCTGACCATCACGACGTTCAAGGCTCCACGATGTCCGATTCAACTCCAAATCCCACCGTTCAAGACACGCCGCACAAACATGGCATCAGCCTCATGGGGCTCATCGCGCTCGTCATCAGCTCGGCAATCGGCTCGGGCGTGTTCGCGCTCTCCACGGATGTCTCGGCCGCCGCGGCCCCCGGACCCGCGCTCATCGCCTGGCTCGTCACCGGAATCGGCTTCATGGGCCTCGCCACCACCTTTGGACGCCTCTCCATCGTCAAACCCGAACTCGACGGCATCGTGGCTTACGCCCATGCGGGATTTGGCCCGTTCGTCGGATTCATCTCCGGATGGGGTTACTGGCTCTCGATTTGGATCGGCAACGTGGCGTTCGGCGTCATGCTCGTCACCGCCATCGGATATTTCTATCCTCCGTTCGCGGGCAACCTCACCATTCCGGGCGTGGTATTCATCTCACTGTTGAACTGGGCGATCGTACTGCTCGTCAACCGCGGCGTGGAGCAGGCGAGCACGCTCAACGCCATCGTCATGGTCTGCAAGCTCGTGCCCATTTTCTCGTTCATCATCGCAATGGTCTTCGTCTTTGATTTCGACGTGTTCACCGCGGACTTTTGGGGCAACGTCGCAAACAACCTCTACGGCGCATCGTACGCAAACGCAAACGGCACCGTGGTGGGTGCGCCCGGGCCCATTCCCCGGCAGATCGTCAACTGCCTCATGGTGATGATGTGGGTCTTCGTGGGCATGGAGGGCGCGAGCGTGCTGGGCCACCGCGCCGAGCGCAAGTCCGATGTGAGCCGCGCCAGCATCCTGGGATGCACGATACTCGTGGCGATTTACGTCGCGGCATCCATCCTGCCCTACGGGTATCTCACGCGCGAGGAGCTCATGGCGCTCGGATCACCATCGATGCCCTACATTTTTGAGCTGGTCGTAGGGCCCTGGGGCGGTGCGTTCATCTCCGCGGGCCTGATCATCTCCATTTTTGGCGCCTGGCTCTCCTTCACCATGTTGGCGTCCGAGGCGCTGTGCGGTATGGCGCAGATGAAGTTGCTGCCCCGTGCGTTCTCTCATCTAAACGCATACAGCGCACCCACGGCCTGCCTGTTCACCACGGGTGCCATGGTTCAACTTCTCACCATCGTGATGATGTTCTCCAACGAGGCATACCAGCTGGCTTACTCGCTCTGCACGGCGGCGATCACCATCAGCTGGACGCTCGCCGCCGCGTATATGGTCAAGCTCGGAATTGAACAGCGAAAGGAGGGGCGGACGGACCATCCCAAAGCCGTCGGAAACACCGAGCACCCAAACTCCGAACGCGTCCGCGGAGCCGATTTGGCGCTCGCTTCGTTCACGGTCGTGTTCCTCGTAGTTGCCGTGGCACTTGCGGGTATCCAGCAACTCCTTTTGTGCTGCATCGCCTACATCCCCGGCATCTTCTTCTACAAGAAAGCCCAACGCGAACGAGAAATGTTGCAGTGAACCTCGCTTCCGATGACATCAAGTACATCCAGCAACTGCACGACCTGCGGGAATGTCGACTGGACCTCTCTCGGCATTCGACCACTCGCCGATTCACTACAACATATCTCACGGTTATGCCAGCTTGGCCGAAATACAGGCATACAATCACCCGAAATCGGATAGGATAACCGTATATGCGCGTGCGCCGCAGCATGGGGCGCACCATTCTCAATGGGAGGCAACCAATGAGCTTTTTCTCCAACATCACCAGCGTGTTCCACAGCACCGAGAACACCGAGACCCCCGTTTCCGCCACGTTCGCATCCCGAAAGGACACGGTCTACGCGCCCATCTCCGGCATGCTCGTCGACCAAAAGGAAATCAACGACGAGGTCATCTCCCAGGGCCTGCTCGGCAAGGGCTACGGCATCCTGCCCGTCGGCAACGTCGTGTACGCCCCGGTGTCCGGTCGCGTTGACGTTGTGACCGTCACCAACCACGCCATCGGCATCCTGTCCGAAACGGGCGCCAAGGTGCTCATCCACGTCGGCCTGGACACCATCGACATGGATGGCAAGGGCTTCATCCGCTATGTCGAGGCGGGCGATATCGTCTCCGCCGGTCAGCCCATCCTCTCCTTCGACGACGAGGCTATCAAGGCCGCAGGTCATGACGACGTCGTGACCTGCGTGGTGAGCAACCCCCAGGAGCTGGACGAGGTCCACGCAATCGGCTCCTCCAGCACCCTGCTCGGCGGCCGCCCGCTCGTGAAGGTCGGCGATCCGCTGATCGTCACCAAGTAAGACGGATGCGCCCCTCGGCGAACCGAGTCGCGACGCATTGCGCCATCGCGCCGCATCACGCGGAACGGCGGGCGCACTGCACTGCGGCGCGCCCGCGCAACGGCATCCCGCGGCACCATGATGCAAAAACCCCGGAAGGAGCCTCCTTCCGGGGTTTCTTGATGATGAGTATTCGAATTGGACAAGGCGAAGGCTCTGGACCTGAGCCGAGCGGCGCATGGGAGCAGCCCGGCGCACGGGACGGCGAGCGGGCGGCCCGCCGGGCATCCGCGTGGCAGCTATCCGGTCACATACGTCCAGGTGATGCGGTCGCCGTCCTTGAGGGCATATGCGCTGCACGAGACGTTGGGCCGCGCACCGTTGACGGCGTACATCCAGCCGCTCGAAGCACCGTATCTCCCGTCCTTCTCCGCAAGGCCGCCGATCGCGGTGACGTACACGCCATACATGCTCTGGGACGAAGATACGGACACGCCGAGCGCGCACAGGGCGTCGTAGGCGCTCGCGCCCTGTTCCAGCGTGAACGTCCCGCTCGAGGACACCGAACCGTCCGCCGCGCTCGAATCGATGGAGACGCTCACCGTGACCCCCTTCGGCGCGGAAGGGGCCGTGTCCTGGCCCTGGGAGCCCGCGTTTCCTCCCCCGGAATGCTCGGGAGCGACAGGGTCGGTCGCGGCGGAGCCGGCATTCGCATCCGGCCCGCCGGAGGCGTTGGACCCGCCGCCGGCGCTGCTCGAGGAAGCCTGTTTGTCGGAGGCATCCTTCGCAGCACCCGCATCTCCCTCCGCCTGCGTGGTTTCATCGAGCGAGGCGTCCGAGGCCTCGACCCCGTCCGCATCCTCGTCCGTGACCTCAGTCGAACCGCGGAACTCAGGTGAAGGTCCCCCCGCTCCGATACCGCCGTGGCCGAGGGCGAAATACGCCCCCGACCCCAGAAGGAGCACCAACGAGCATGCGGCGAGGACCCGCACGCCCCGCAGGCCGGAGGCGTGCGCGGCCCCGCTCGCCTCCGTCTTCGCGCCGCTTGCGGCATTGCCCGTCACGACATCTCGACAGGACACCTCAGGGGCGCGGGCGCCGTCCGGGGTCTCGGGCGCCTTGCGATCGGTATCGATGCCGCCCGCCATCTCACATCACCTTCCGGCGACGGGCGAGCACCTGCCAGATTCCCGCGACGGCGAGTCCACCCGCACCCGTTACGCCCGCGACGAGCGCAATGTGGTCGAAGATCGAGGGTGTACCATCGGCCTCGGTGCGCTCACGATCGGCCGCGGCACGAGTGCCCTCTCGCCCACCATCCTCATCCTGGGAGGAACCGGCCTCTTCACCGTCCTGCTCAAGGGACGCGCTCTCCTCATCCGCGATGGTAGACTCGTCGCGCTTCTGGGAGGCGCCAGCGGAGGATGCGGGGCGAGACGTTGAGGAGGTGTCGGACAATCCTCCCTGCTGGCCGCCGCCGGCACTCGACCCGTTGCCCTGGCCGCTACCGTTACCTTGACCGTTTCCACCCTGGCCGCCGTTGCCCTGGCCGTTGTCGCCCTGACCACCGCTCGCCGTGGAAACGATCTTGAACAGATGCCCCGAATCATTGGTGTAGTAGAGATTGCCCTCCGTGTCGCAGATCACCGAGGACATGCAGTAATTCGCCATACCGGCGCCCGGCTGAAACAGCAGGCGCGCCTCGGTATCGCCCACGCGATAGGCGTAGATACCGCCGCCCGCCTCGTAGTTGGGGTAGGTACCGGTCGCCTTGTTCGACGTAAAGTACACGTACGTGCCGCCGTCGCGCACCGCGACGAGCGGGGCGCTCTTCACCTCGCCCAAAATGTCCGCACCGTCGGCCTGCGTCACCTGCGTCACGCTCATCGTGGCAAGATCGACCACGGCAAGGATTCCGGGGGCTTCCCACGCGAGACCCGATCCAAGCCCGCCGATAAAGGCCTTTCCGCCCGCGATGGCCGGGGTCGACGTCGAGTATGCGGCGAACTTGACGGAAGCAACCTCGCGAACCTGCCCGTCCGTCCCGATGGCGAGCTTATGCAGGACGCCGTCGTCGCGGGAGACGGCATAGACAAAACCATCGGCCTCGACGAGGGAGGAGCGCAACGGCGAGGCGCTCACGTCCACGCGCGAGACCTCACGCGCGAGGTCGGAGGTGAAGACATGAACGATGCCGGCATCGTCACCGATCACGAAGTGGCCATCCACATGCACGCCACCGGCCCAATAATATCCGGCAGCATCGTTGCGGAGGGAGCCGGCGAGCGCCCCGGTGAGCAGGTTGCAGCGCAAGATGGAACCGCCCGTAGTCGACTGGCCATCCGCGCTCAGGGAGTCGAACATCGAGAGATACACATAGCCATCGACGATGGACAACGAGCTCATCGACTGGCCGGAAGTCGAGGCGGGAACGACCCACAGCGTCTTGAGGCTGCTCGCCGAGACCGCCTGCAAGCACCCGCCGGAGAGCGGAACCACGATGATGCCGTCGGCATATGCGGGACGACACGTGTAATCCATGCTCGACGCAAGCTCGACCTCACGCTCGGTCTTGCCCGTTGCGCGATCGATGACGCGCAGGCGTGCGCGGCTCGACGTCGAAGTCATGGTACCCATGTCAAAAACGGACGACCCAGTGACGAGGTAGAGCTTCCCGCCGATGATCAGCGGGTCGGAGACGGACAGGCTCGCTCCCGCAGACACCTCTTCCTCGGTCAGGAGGTTCTCCGCCCATGCCAGCTCCGCACGGTCGACCGGAGTCGGAGCGTTGGTGACGGCCCCCGCCCCGCCATCGATGTAGCCGCCCCACTGGACGTCTAGGTCCGGGTGCTCGGCATCGGGGTCGACCGGCACGTCAATGGGAGGCAGTGTCTCGGAGCCCGCATCCACATAGCGCAGCTCGATGTTCATGCCATCTTTGAGGCGGCAGCTCGTCGCCGACCCCTCGTCGCCCTGTCCGTACTCCCCGTCGACGAAGAACGCCCAGTAGCGGTAGGGCTCGGTGAAGCTGTTGTCGAGCACATGGCCGTCCGGTGCGGTGATGCTCGTGGGACCGTACGCATTGACCTCGTAGCGGTAGCCGGCATCGTCCAGCAGCTCCGAGAACACATCCCAAGCAGTCGCATCGGCGTCTACCGCCACGCTCACCTCGGTAAGCGCGATCCAATCCTCTTGATGGCGCACGCCATCCGCATCCGGCTCTCCAAGACCCGTGACGCGAGCGTTCACGGTCAGGGTCTCGTCGGAATCGGGCTGCGAGGCACCCTCTGTTCCCAGAACCGTGAACCGGGCCTCGACCGGTTGATTGACGAGCTTCTGAAGCTGCGCGTGATCGGGATGCGCCGCGGCGAGGGATTCGAACGCCTTGTAGGTGAGGCTCGAATCTATGGTGACGTCGGTGTTGTAGGAGGGCCTGGAAACCCGCAAGCCCTCACTCGCCACCACCGACTCGCGAGACGAGCGGAACAGGCGCCACTTCGCCGATCCCATAGGGTCGTAGCCGGGCAGATCGACCGGCACGACGCCCGTATCATCGCAGTCTTTCGACGTGCGAGCCCAAGCGATGGAGCCGTCGAGGGCAGGCGACGCGCTTTGGAAGGTGTCGAGATCGCCCGTGACCTCGTGTATGGATGGGTTCTCACCCAGCAGCGCAGTCGCATAAGCGGCCTTCACGCGCTCCATAAAGGCCACGGCGGCATCGATTTGGTCATTTGTCACCACGGCGGGCGTAAAGGACCCCAACTCACGTCGGACCGTCACGTCCTCATACGTGAGCGAGGCGGTGATCGTCGCCGTGCGAGGGGCCTCGTCCTCGAGGGCGCGCGTCACGACACCGCGATAGGTGTCGATACGAATCGCCACGGAATCGCTGCTCTCGTAGGAGAGCTTGTACACGCGGCCGTCGATGCCGAGGGCACGGGGCGTAGGGAGCTTGAGGTCGCCCGAAACCGCTGAGGTGTTCAGCGTGCCGCCCTGCATCAGGCCGACTTTGGCCTTGGCGAGCACAGAGGACAGCTCGCGCTCAATCTGCTCGACCGTGGCGTCGGATCGCGACTCGACCGAAAGGGGGTGCTCCACGGCGACCGTCTTTTCGGACAGTCCTGAGGTGCCTGCCATCTTGATCGTGGCGGTGAGCACCACGTCGGCGGGCGCGGCGGGATGCGTGAAGGAAACCGAGGCCGCGTTATACGAGGAAACCACCTTGGCGACCTTGGCATTGGAGGAGGTCCACTCTATGCTTGCGACGGTCTTGCCCGTCTTGGCGTCGACGACCTTGAACGGCAACTCGAGCTTCGTGACGGCTTCGGGAATGGAGCCCTGGGCGAATTCAGCTGGAAGTTCAACATTGTCAAAGGTGCGGTTGAGGTACTCCCCCACACGCGCATCGTCCCACGGCAACTGAGAGGTGCGCTTGGGCGTAAAGGTGTCGGTCGCGTCACCGCAGGTCAGCCGATACGCGGGCTGAAAACGACGCAGCACCGTGTAGTCGGTGCTGCTCGTGCGCTCCACGGGAGGCAAGAAGAAGAACTCGATATTGCCGTTGGAGGCGCCAACCGTGGTGTCGATCGAACCGCGGGCAGCAGGTTCGTATTTCTCCATGCCGGAACTCACCACATGGCTCACGACACCGGTCACGCCGAGTTTTTCCAGGCGCGCCTCGATCATGGTGTTGAGGTTGGTGTCGGCACCGAACGCGGGCGCAGGATAATAGCCGCTGAAGCCGTCCTTCTCGAGAGCGGCGATTGCGGCGGCGAGTTTGGCCTCGTTCTCGGCGGATCCGGCGGCGGCCACGGGGCCCACAGCCTCGGACGCCACGGTGTTGCGCGAGGTCGCCTCAACCTTGATGTGGCTGCCGGCAAGCGAGGCGTCGAGCGTGAGCGCGGGACCGGTGGCGCCAGAGATAGGGGCGAACTCGTCCGCGGTGCTCGGGGCAGCAAGCCAGCGGTACGTCACGCCGGCCGTCGCCTCCTGCTCGCCGGACCAGCCGCCCTCCTCAAAGGCGGTGGCGCGCAGGGTGGCCCCGACCTTGGCCTTGCCGGAAAGCCCCACGCGCACCAGATCGGTCTTGCCGTCCGTCACCTGAGCGCTCGAGGCGGACACCCACACCACGCTGCCGCCGGGGTTGACCACGCGCGCGACGAGGCGCTTGCCGATCAGGCCCTCGGGCACGGTGAAGGAGCGCTTCGTGGCACCCTCGATGGTCGCGTAGCCCTTGACCTTCCAGGCGGCGTCATCGGAGGCGTAGCCGACCTTCTGCTCGCCCACGTACCACTGGAAGGCCATGCCCTCGTAGTCGCGGTCGGAAAAGTCGTACTCGTCACCCCAGTCGGGGTCCTCATAGGTGGCGTCGATGCGCAGCTCCTGGCCCACGCCGATCTTGCGGAGATCCGACCCGTTCTTGTCATGGATGTAGATGTAATCCGCGTCGAGGCCCGCGCGAACGGAGCGGTCGTTTGCGCTCGCGGCAGGTGCGGCGCCATCCGCAGGCGCGTCGTCAGCTGGGATAGCAGGCGCATCATCGCGGGCGGGAGCGGCTGGCTCGGGTGCCGGTGCGGAAGGTTGCTCGCCCTTTGCGGCATCCCCCGCAGGTGCGGCGGCCTCCTCGTGGCCCTCCTCCGCAGCTAGGCCGCCTGCGGCAACCGCCGTATCGGAGCCCGTGTCGGGCTCCTGCGCATCGGACGCCGATGCGGCGGCCTGCGTCAGCGCACCTTGTGCGTCGCTGAGAGCTTGCGCCCATGCGGACGTGGGCACGCTGCCCGTGATCAATGAAAGTGAAAGCGCCGCCACGAATACCTTGCGGCAAATGGGCACCTTGTGCCAATCGTGCGGCGAGCGACGATTACGTCCGATCATGTCGGATCCCTTCCCCCAGGGTCGGCGCCCCTCAATGAGGGGCACGCTCAGATGGGAGGCGATCCGACTTGTCATCATCCGATTGCGCACGCCGTCCGATCTACGACGCTCACAGCGCAGCCGTCCGAGTTACGGTTACTGGTATAGCCGGGGATTTGCACCCCGATTCCCCTGGACGCCTTAAACGTCCGTGCGTCTCCGCACCACCATCTCGACCATATTGCTATATCTGGGATATCGTAACACGGCATCTGTCCGTCTATCGGTTCTCGATACTGCCGATGTTCCTCAACTCGATAGAGATCAACCCGTTGGGCTCGTTTACGAACTGCACGTAGTCGGTGTCCTTGAGCATCTCCGCGGGAAAGCTGATCTCGATGCCGGTGTCGGTGCGAATCTTGTGGTTGCGCACGGGCGCGCGCTCCACCACGGCGCGCTCCACCGCCACGCGTTCGGGCAGGCGCTCCTCGCGCACGCGCTCCTCGACGCGCTCCTTGAGCACGGGCTCGTCCTCGAAGATGTCCTCGACGATGTCCCAGGGAGCGATCTCCTCGTCCACCTCGACCTTCTCGGCGACGGCGGCCTTCGCCTTGGCGAGCGCCACCGCCGTGTTTGCCCCGTGTTCCTCGGCAACCTCCTCGACAATGCGCGTCACGGCCTCGATGACCTCCTTGCCCGAGACACCGCTTTCGCACTGGAGCAGGCCGTCGGGAATGATGAGGGTATCCTCGCCCATGATCTTGCGCTTCTTGTCCACATAGAACGCCTCCATGGAGCTCGCGCGCACGAGCGCGTAGGAGGAGACCTTCTGCGAGGGCCCGGGCAGGATGGCATAGCGCTTGGCGATGTCGTTGCGGACCTCGCCGCCCTCGCGCGCCACCTCGTGCATGAACGCGGTGCGGCTCGCCATGAGAAGAACGGCGAACCAGCGCACGTCGTCGTCATCCTCGAAATCGGCCACGAGCACGTCGGTCGATTCCATCGTGTCGGCCTTCGCGAGCTCGGCGGCGAAGAACTCCGCGATCTGCTGTGAGAGGTCCACGAACTCGCAGTCGCCGAAGAAATACCCCTTGAGCTCGCCGGCGAAGGCGCTCTCTTCGGAGAACGCCGCACGTCGATTGTCCACACTCGTGCGCGCGCGACGCAGATGCGAGCTCACGAACGAGCGCACGGCGCGCGTGTCGAAATCGAGCTCGCGCTCGCTCATCACGTTCACGGCGGAATCGAAGTCGAGGATATGCAGGATGGCGTGGTTGATCTTCACGGACGGGCTCCTTTGATGCGCTTGAACCTGGCCATTATACCCGTGCCCGCGGGCGGGCGGCGGGCGTGACAAAGTCACAGACGCACGTCGACTCAGACCGTATGGTATGTATCGAACAGGAAACGCGGGCAAACAGCCCGCATATGAAAAGAAAGGCGTCTGCCATGTCCATCTTCTCCGGATTCTTCGGCCCCGGCATCGACGAGCTCGCCGCCCAGGCGCGCGAGACCGCGGGCAGCATCATGATCGACGTCCGCACCCCGGACGAGTATCGCGACGGCCACATCGAGGGCGCCCTGAGCATCCCGCTCGTGTCCATCCCCGCCACCGTCTCCAGGCGACTCCCCAACAAGAACGCACCGATCTACGCGTACTGCCTCTCCGGCGCCCGCAGCGCCCAAGCCGTGCGCGAACTTGAGCGCCAGGGGTATACCAATGTCGTCAACATGGGCGGCATCGGCCGTTGGTCCGGCCCGTTGGTCCGCTGAGCCGCTTCGCGCACGCCCGATTCGCACGGACCCCACCGAGAGGAACCAGTATGAAAGTCGTCATCGTCGGAGGAGTCGCCGGAGGGGCGACCGCGGCCGCCCGCCTGCGTCGTCTGAATGAGAACGCCGAGATCATCATGATCGAGCGCTCCGGCTACGTGAGCTACGCCAACTGCGGCCTGCCCTACTACATCGGCGGCACCATCACCGACCGCTCCAAGCTCACCCTGCAGACGCCCGAGAGCTTCCGCAACCGCTTCGACATCGATGCCCGCGTGCGCCAGGAGGTCGTCTCGATCGACCGCACGGCTCGCACCGTCACCGTGCGCCGCCTCGACGACGGCACGGAATACGTCGAAAGCTACGACAAGCTCATCCTCTCCCCCGGCGCCCGCCCCCGTGACGCCCGAGCTGCCCGGCATCGACGCCGAGCGCCTGTTCGCGCTGCGCACCGTCGAGGACACGTACCGCATCGCCGAATTCATCGAGCGCGAGCGCCCGCGCCGCGCCGTGGTCGTGGGCGCCGGTTTCATCGGGCTTGAGATGGCCGAGAACCTGCGCGACCGCGGGCTCGACGTCACGGTCGTCCAGCGCGGCGAGCACGTCATGCCCGTCTTCGATGCCGACATGGCCACGCTGCTCCACAACCACCTGCGTGAGAACGGGGTCGACCTGCTGCTCAAGGCGGATGTGACCGGATTCTCCGAGGATGCGGGCGGCATTACCACCGCCCTCGCCGACGGGCGCTCACTTGAGGGCGACCTCGTCATACTCTCCATCGGCGTCGCACCCGAGTCCGCCCTCGCCCGCGATGCCGGGCTCGAACTCGGCCTGCACGGCAGCATCAAGGTCGATGCCGCCATGCGCACGAGCGAACCGAACATCTACGCCGTCGGTGACGCCGTCGAGGTCACCAACGTGGTCACCGGCTCCCCAGCGCTGATCGCCCTCGCCGGGCCCGCCAACAAGCAGGGCCGTATCGCCGCCGACAACATCTGCGGCCGTGCAAGCGAGTTCGCCAGCTCCCAGGGTTCCTCCGTCCTCAAGCTCTTCGAGCTCGATGCCGCCTCCACCGGCCTCACGCTCGCCGCGGCCCGCGCCGCGGGGCTCGACGCCGACGCGGTGATCCTCTCGCCCGCCAACCACGCCACCTATTACCCCGGCGCCGAGACCATGACGCTCAAGGTCGTCTACGAGCGCGAAACCGGCAGGATCCTCGGAGGCCAGGCCATCGGTCGCGGCGGCGTGGACAAGCGCATCGACGTGCTCGCGGTCGCGATCCGCGCGCGCATGGGCGCGTCCGACCTCACCGAGCTCGACCTCGCCTACGCCCCGCCGTATTCCTCCGCCAAGGACCCCGTGAACATGGCCGGATTCATGATCGAGAACATCCTCGATGGGCTGGTCGACCAGGTCACGTGGGATGAGGCGCTCGCCCTCGCCGCCTCAAGCGACGACATCGCACTGCTCGACACGCGCACCGCTGGCGAGCACGCGCACGGCGGGATCGACGGCGCGCTGCACGTGCCCGTCGACGAGTTGCGCGAGCACCTTGACGAACTGCCCCGAGACAAGCGCCTGCTCGTGTTCTGCGCCAGCGGCCTGCGCAGCTACGTGGCCTGCCGCGTCCTTTCACAGCACGGGTTCGCCTGCGCCAACGTCGCCGGCGGCTATGGATTCCACACGCAGGTACAACGCGGCAGCGCCGTTGCCCACTCCTGCATCGGCGATTGCGGCCTGCCCCTCTAGGGGGACCGCACGCGCCCGCCCTTGTGCAACCCCGCCCGCGTGGCGCCTCCCCTTCTGCGCCGTCAGCGAACGCCGGGCCTTCCACGACCCCCCGCCGCGCCCCTTTCCACCGCGGCGGGGCCTTCTTGCAACTCAATCGAGGCGTTCGATTACCATGAGATAGCGTAACGAGCTCATCGGGAAGGAGCGCGCCATGACAGCGGAGCAGTCGGAGATCGAACAGGGCCTGCGGGAGCTCGTCCCATTCTGGGCGGAGCTCGATCAAAACCAACGGGCCTTCCTCTCCCAGCGCAGCCGCCACATGCGCCTGGACGCGGGCGCCCACGTCCAGGGGGCCGGCGCGGGCTGCGCGGGCGTGATCTTCGTCCGAAGCGGGCGCCTGCGCGCGTTCATGCTCTCCGACCAGGGCCGCGAGGTCACGCTCTTCCACGTGCAGCCGGGAGAGTGCTGCGTGCTCGCCGCCTCTTGCATCCTGCCCATGATCACCTTCGACATCGCGCTCGACGCAGCCGAGGACTCCGACCTCCTCGTCATCGACTCGCAGGCCTTCGGCGCGATCTCGCAGGAGAACATCCATGCCGAGGCGTTCACCTACCGCCAGGCGACCGAGCGCTTCAGCGACTGCATGTGGGTCATGCAGCAGGTGCTCTTCATGGGGCTCGACGCCCGCCTCGCCATCTGGCTGCTCGACGAGGTCGCCCGCGGCGGCTCGAGAACCGTCTCCGCCACGCACGATGAGATCGCACGCCACCTGGGCAGCGCGCGAGAGGCCGTCAGCCGCATGCTCAAGTACTTCGCCCGCGAGGGTCTCGTCTCCCTCTCGCGCGGGTCCGTGGAAATCGTGGACGCCAAGCGCCTGCGCCGCCTCACCATGTGATGCGGGCAAGGCCGCCGCGAGGGAACGTGCGAACGAGAGATGCGCCGCGCATCGCCGCGCGTGCACTCAAACGCGGGGCCCGGGCTACCCCATCGACCCGCGCCCTCGGTCTACTCCGCACGTTCCCCATCGCCGACCCGCTGCGCGATCGCGCCGATGGCGGGGTGCGCGCTCTTGATGGTGTCGATGAAGCCGGTGGCGGCATCCGCCGCGCGCTCTACCGTCGCGGTCTTCACGAACGACACGACCACGTCCTTGACGAATTGCTGCAGATCATCGTCGAGCCCCTCGATGGCCTTGAGCATGAGCGGCACATTCGTCTTGCGGTCGGCCATGATATCCGAGAAATGCGTGGCGCCAGTTATCCCGATCACGTCGAACAGGGCGTCGACGAAACGCCCACGCTCAGCCAGCGTGTACTTGTCCATCCAGGCGCCGAGCGTCGCGTTGAAGAAACGCGAAGAGGCCGTGTAGCCTTCGGCGCGCACGAACTCGCCCGCGTCCACGTCGACGGCCCATAGAAACGGGTTGTGCTGCAGCATCGATATGCCGTCGCTCTCCACAATCGTCGGAGTAAAATCCGGAGCCTCGGAGAGCACCGCTCCGATCATGGTCGACTTGGGCACCGTCTTCTCCATAATGGGCATGATGCGGCGGTACGCCTCTCCCGCGCAGAACTCACGGTGAAATCCCGGCCCGTCATGCGAGAAGACCCGCAAGATGCGCTCACGATACCCGGGCGCGCACATCGCCGCGGCATAGACCGCCAGGTTGCCGCCCTTGGAATGACCTCCAACGTACAGGGGACCGGCGGTCTTACCCGCGACCTCGTCGAGATAGGCGGCGGCCTCCTCCTGAGCCGGCACGGAGCTCAGAAAGGTCATGTTGAAGTCTTCCTTCCACCCCACCACGGTCGAATCCGTACCGCGGAAAGCCACGTAGGAGGAACCGTCAGGCAGGCGGAACGTCATGGCGGCAAACTGCTCCTCGCTCACCTTGTCCGTGCGAAAGCGAAAACAGGTGAGTCGACAGGAGCGGAAACGCGGACTGGCACACACCGCGAACAAAAGATCCCGGCTCCCCTGTTCGTCCCAGCTTGCCCCGAACATATCGTCAAAATCCTCGGCGCGCAACAACTCATGTAGGGCGATACCGCGCACACCGCATGCGCGCGTGTGCTCCGGACCAAGATGCGTATAGGAAAGCCAGGAGAACACCAGGCTGTCGATGGAACACAGGGGCCGCTCATCGAACGCGTCCATCGAGGAGCGGACGTAGTCGAGGAAATTCCCCATGTTCTCGCCATCCGACTGCAGCAAGCCCTTCTCCCCCATATCGCACGCCCCTCCTCATCGACGGTGCCCATCGACCATTCTATCCCCTTGACGGGGTGCACCCTAGCAGACGTTGCCAGCGCATCGACCATGTTGCGCGGGTGATGCGCCGGCAGTGCCCGCTCACGCAAGCGCCGACGAGCGGACGCATCGGGCCCACAACGCGACAACCCCGGCTCCTTCACGGAAAACCGGGGTCGTCTATACCAGGGGCGGACGCTCGCGTTTACGTCCACCCCCATGTCTCACATGCGATGCGAAAAAATTAGTCGTTCAGACCGGCCTCGTCGACGATGGCCTTGAGGGCGGCAGCGGACTTCTGGAACTCGGCGTTCTCCTCCTCGGACAGGGAGACGGGCACGCGCGTGACCACACCGTTGCGACCGACGACGGTCGGCACGGAGATGCACAGGTCGTTCAGGCCATACTCGCCGACCATCAGGCTGGAGACCGGCAGGACGCAGTCCTCGTCATGCATGATGGCGGTGCAGATGCGGCGGACGGACATGGCGATGCCGTAGTAGGTGGCGTGCTTCTTCTCGATGATCTCGTACGCGCTGTTCTTCACCTCGTCGGCGATGCGGCGCTCGGACTCCTCGTGGTCGTAGTGGCCGTGCAGCTCGCAGTAGGTGGACAGCGGCACGCCGGCGACCATGGCACTGGACCACGCGGCGACCTCGGAGTCGCCGTGCTCGCCCACGATGTAGGCATGGACGTCGCGCGGGTCGACGTCGAGGTGCTCGCCGAGCATATACTTGAGGCGGGCGGTGTCCAGCACGGTACCGGAGCCGATGACCTGGCCCTCGGGCAGGCCGCTCATCTTGATGGCGGCGTAGGTGAGGACGTCGACCGGGTTGGAGACGATGAGCAGGATGCCGTTGAAGCCACTCTCGCGGATCTGCGGGATGATGCTGCCGAAGATGGAGATGTTCTTGTTGACGAGGTCGAGGCGGGTCTCGCCGGGCTTCTGGGCGGCGCCGGCGGTGACCACGATCACGGCGGCGTCGGAGACGTCGGAGTAATCGCCGGCGTAGATCTTCATGGGGTTGCCGAAGGACACGCCGTGGGCGATGTCGAGGGCCTCGCCCTCGGCGCGAGCGCGATCGACGTCGATCAGGACCATCTCGGAGAACAGGCCGCTCTGCATGAGCGCGAAGGCCGAGGAGGAACCCACGAAACCGCAACCGACGACGGCAACCTTGCGATCGTTCACCATGTTTACCATTCCTTTCCCCCATCGCGTCGATGGGCGATACGATTTGACATCAGCTGGTAGTCAACGGGATATTCGGCATCGTTCGCCGATTTATCCTTGTATTTGTCCGTGAACTCGATTATAGAACAATCGCATTCAGCACTAGCCCACAATCCCCGCTTCTTCGATGGCGGCGACGGCGCGCTCGAGGCCCTCGGGCGGCAAGACGAGCGCCATGCGGACGTATCCCTCGCCGTGCGGGCCGAAGCTCGCGCCGGGCGTGACGATGACGCCGGCCTTCTCCATGAGCTCCTCGCAAAACGCCATCGAGTCCGTGCGACCACCGGGCAGCTTCACCCACACGAACATCGATCCGTGCGCGTTGGGGCGTTCCCAACCCAGGCGCTCGAGGCCGTCGCACAGGGCGTCGCGGCGCTGCTGGTACTTGAGGCGCTGCTCCTCGACTTCCTCGAGCGGGCCCTCGAGAGCCGCAATGGCCGCCTTCTGGATGGGCAGGAACATGCCGAAATCGATCTGACTGCGGAGCTTGGCGAACGCCGCGACCACATCCGGGCGGCCGACGATGAAGCCGATGCGGGCGCCCGTGACGTTGAAGGACTTGGAGAGGGAGAAGAACTCGACGCCGACCTCGAGCGCACCGGGATGCGCCAGGAACGTGCCGCCGGCGGGGCCGTCGAAGACGATGTCGGAATACGCGTTGTCGTGGACGATCAGCAGGTCGTGCTCGCGCGCGAACGCGATGATCTCGTCGTAGAGGGCGTCATTGCCCACCGAGCCCACAGGGTTGGCCGGCAGGGACACGATCATGTACTTGGCGCGGTCGGCCACCTCCGGGTCGATGCCGGCGACGTGCGGAAGGAAGTCGTGATCGGCGTCGAGCGGGTAGTAGGCGAGCTCGGCGTCGGCGATCTTGGCGCCGGCCTCGAACACGGGATAGCACGGGTCGGGCACGAGGACGGTGTCGCCGGGATTGAGCAGGGCCAATCCCAAATGCCCCACGCCCTCCTGCGTGCCGTTGCAAGAGGCCACCATGTCGGGGGTGATGCCCGCGACACCGAAGCGGCGCTCATAGTAATCGCAGACCGCCTGCTTGAGCTCGGGCAGGTCGCGCAGCGAGTACTTCCACATCTGCGGGTCCTGCGCGGCGGAGGTCAGGGCATCCACGACATGCGGGTACGGGGCGAAGTCGGGCGTGCCCACGGACAGGTTGTAGATGGTGCGACCCTGCTCCTCGAGGGCGACGCGACGAGCGTTCAGGGAGGAGAAGACCTCGGCGCCGAATCGGTCGAGGCGACTGGAGAACTGCATGGGCGGGTCCTTTCTCACGTGGGGCGCATGCGTGCGGCACGCGAGGCCGTGGGGCCCCATCGCGGTGGTCATTGCTTCCATTATGCTCCCGTTCGCCGCGCGAATCGAAGTTCTGCCGCAGTTTTTGCGGGCAAGTCGAAAATCACCTCCAACTCGCGCGACCCCAACCAGGCGTTTCATGAACGCGCAATCGTCCCCTACTCGCAGGACGACGAAAAACTGCGGAAAACCTCCCGTCATGTCATGTCAAACGTGAGCGCGGCCTCATCGCGCCCCCAACAATCGACAAACCGCCCTCGATCCCCTATCGGGTATCGAGGGCGGCGGCTTCGAATCGAACGGAACTACTTGACCGGGCGGATGTCGATGCCCTTCTCGTACTCCTCGACATGGGCGAAATCACCAAGACCCGCGCACTCGACCACATTGGCGCCCGTCGCCATCGAGCGGCGCAGGGCGTCCTCCACGCGGTCGCGGTCGGAGAACCACACGGAAAGGAACGCGGCGAGCGAGGAATCGCCGGCGCACACCGTGGAGCGGACCTCGACGTCGAAGGTGCGGTTGGCGAACCAGAGATGCTCGCCATTGGAGAAATACGCACCCGCGCCGCCGAGCGTGAGCAGCACGTTTTGCGCTCCGCGGGCATGGAGCTCGCCCATGGCCGCCGAGACGGACTCGTCGTCGCCGGCGACCACCTCGATGCCGAAGATGTCGCGCAGCTCATCGTCATTCGGCTTGATGAGCAACGGCTCGAGCTCGAGCAGCTCCGCGAGCTGGGAGCTGGAGATGTCGAGCACGAATCGCGAGCCCTTCGCACGGACGCGCTCGATGGCGGTGCGCAGGAAGCCCTCGGAGGCGTTCGGCGGCAGCGAGCCGGAGATCACCAGGCAGTCGAGGTCGTCGAGTCTGTCGATGAGGTCGAACATGGCATCCTCGTCTGCGGCGGTGATCGCGGCGCCGGCGTTCACCATGTTGTACTCGGTATCGGGACCGGCGTTCAGGAAGACGTTCACGCGCGTGATACCCTCGGTCCAAACCGGCTTGACGTCGACACCGAGCTCGCGCGCGCCCTCGACGATGTAGCGGCCCGAGAACCCGGCGAAAAAGCCGAGGATGGCCGTGTCGACACCGTAGTGGTCGAGGGTGAAGGAAACGTTCAGGCCCTTGCCGTTGGGGGTGTACACCGCGTCGCGCGTGCGCGTGACCGTGTTGGGCTGCAGCCCGTCGCATGAGATGTTGTAGTCGATGGCCGGGTTGGGGGTGAGGGTGTAAATCATAGATTTCCCTTTCTCGAAAGCTAAATCAACGGGCCTGGACATGAAGTGTCGCCTCTGGCGAACGTTTGCCGTCAAATCTCAGCTATTCCAAAGCCGTGTGGGAACGTTTTCCCAGGAAAGCGAACGGCGGGAATCGAAAGAAGCCCGAAAACGACCCAAAACGTTCGCCAGAGGCGACACTTCCCCCGCACCGACCCGCAAAAAGGGGCCGGTGCCGCGCATTCAAACGGCACCGGTCCTATTAATCCCCGCAGTTTACACAAGGCGCTCGTTGATGAGCTGGGCGACCTTGGCGGGATCGCTCTCGGCCTTGCATGCGCCGCGGAAGGCCTCGTCGGTCAGGGCCGTGGCCACCTTGGACAGGATCTGCAGGTGGGCGGTTCCAGCCTCCGCCTCAGGGACGAGCAGCGCGATGGCGCAGGTCACAGGGGCGCCGTCCAGGGTCTCCCAGGAGGCGATGCCCTCGGGTGCCTTGAGGACCATCACCGAGGCGGCCTTGACCGCATCGGTCTTGGCGTGCGGGATGGCGAATCCGTCGACCATGCCCGTGGTGCCCTCCGCCTCGCGCTTGAGGAAGGCGGCGTACAGGGCGGCGGAATCATCGGCGATGCCCGCGGAGACGGCGCGCTCGGCGATGAAGCTCAGCGCGGCGTCGCGGCCCTCGACCTTCTGGTCGCAGAACACGTTGGAAGCCTTGACGAAGCCCTCCTCGGCAGGCCGCTCGGAGTCGATGGCTGCGACCTCGGCCTTCTCGACCTCGACCTCAGCGGCCTTCTGGGCCTTCGTCCACTCGTGCTTCTTGAAGGCGACGAACAGGATGCCGCCCACAACGGTGCCGATGCCGATGGCGAGGACCCACATGGGGGCGTTCTCGACGACGGGCAGGACCAGGAAGCCGCCGTGGGGCGCCGGATCGTGAACGCCGAACATGAGGCTCAGGATGGAGGCGATGGAGGAGCCGATCATCATGATGGGCATGACGGGCCAGATGTTCTTGGTCATGAACGGGATGGCGCCCTCGGTGATGTGGGTGCAACCCAGGATGAAGTTCACGATGCCGGCGTCGTGGTCCTCCTGGGAGAAGTACTTCTTGCCCACGACGACCGCGAAGGTGGTGATAAGCGGCGGGACGATGCACGCGGCGGAGACGGCGGCCATGAAGTTGGTGCCGAAGTTGTAGGTCTCGGTGCCCACGCCGGCGGCGAGGGCCTCGGTGAGCATGGCGGTGCCGGTGACGTAAGCGGCCTTGTTGACCGGGCCGCCCATGTCGACGGCGCACATGCAGCCGATGGCAAGGCCGAGCACGATGGCGCCGGAGGCGGACAGGCCCTTGAGGAAGTCCATCATCGCGGTGTTGATGGCGGCCATCGGGCCGGAGATACCAAGCATCACGAGGCCGACGATGAGCGTGGAGAACAGCGGGTAGAGGAAGATCGCCTTGAGGCCGTTGAGGTTGGCCGGGAGCTTGGCGAAGGCCTTCTCGAGCAGCAGGATGACGTAGCCGGCCAGGAAGCCGCCCACGATACCGCCGAGGAAGCCGAAGCCCACGCCGGAGCCGCCGGCGTCGATCATGCCGGTCGCGGCGTTGACGGGCAGACCCTGGATGGCGATCATGCCGGCGACGAAGCCGGGGACGAGCGCCGGGCGCTTGCCGATGGACTCGGCGATGTAAGCGGCGAGCACGGGCACCATGAGGTTCATGGCCACGCCGCCGATGATCTTGAGCATCGCGGCGAAGCTGTTGTAATCGGCCGCGGTGGAATCGAAGGACGTGATGCCCCACAGGAAGGACAACGCGGTGAGCACGCCGCCGGCGACGACGAACACCAGCATGTGGGAGACGCCGTTCATGAGGTGCTTGTAAAGCTGATGGCCGAAAGACTCCTTTTCGACCTTGCCCTCGTTCACCTGGACAGCGGCGGCAAGGCTCGGATCGGCCTTGGCGACCAGGGCGTCGTCGATCAGCTTGCCGGCCGCCTCGACGTCGATCGCGCGGGACACGCCCGTGGAGACCATGGGCTTTCCGGCGAAGCGCTCGGCCTGGACGTCCTTGTCGGCGGCGACCACGACGGCGCGGGCGCCGGCGATCTCTGCGGCGGTGAGCTCGTTCTCGACGCCGACCTGGCCATGGGTCTCGACCTTGATGGTGAGGCCGCGCTCCGCGGCGGCCTTCTCGAGAGCCTCTTTCGCCATGAAGGTGTGGGCGATACCCGTGGGGCAACCCGTGGCAGCGACGATGTCGTACCTCTCTGCCATATTCCCTCCCTTATACTCGTGCACCCCTCGGTGCTTGTTGACAGCTCGAAATCTATCACGCAGGGGTTTGACGAGTTTCTTTCATCGTGGCAATAGTCCGTGAAAGGTAGTTTAGTGTCGGTGAACGGTATAAAACTTCCATTCATCGAGAACATCATGAAAGTTAGCAGTCATATAGCTGGTCAACAGATATGCTTATCTCATACTAGGCATTGGAGGAAAACATGTTGAACGCAGCAGAGCCGCAGCAGACGGAAGGCCAACCGAGCGCACTCCCCCTCATCACCTCGACCCGCGACTTCCTGGGCAGCGAGCAGCGCATCGTGGATTTCATCCTCGGCAACACCGATCGCGCGCCGCACATGACGAGCGCCCAGCTCGCCCGCGCAAGCAAGACCTCCGAGGCCTCCGTATCGCGCTTTTGCAAGAAACTCGGCTTCAAGAACTACCGAGCCTTCCAGTTCTCGCTCGCACGCGACCTCGCCACCCAACAAGACGACGTCCAGATCACGCGCGAGGTCTCGATCGACGACGTGGCGCAGTCGCTCGCCAACATCAAGAACGCCAAGGTGCGCGAGATCGAATCGACCATCGACGCGCTGGACGAGGACACCCTGCGCCGCGTGGTGGACCTTTTCGCCCATGCAGGCACGGTCATCTTCGCCGCCGTGGGCAACACCACTGCGGTGGCGCTCGACGCGTCCATCAAGTTCGGACAGCTCGGCATGAGGAGCTTCGCGAGCACCATCAGCGAGAGCGCGACGTCGCTCGCCCTCACGCTCAAAGAGGGCGACCTGCTCGTGCTCATCTCGAACTCCGGCAGGTCGCAGCGGCTGCAGCGCATCCTTCGCGCCGCGCGCACCGGCGATGCAACGGTGATCCTCATCACGGGCAACACCGCCTCGCCGCTCGCCCGCGAGAGCGACATCGTGCTGCGGACCGTCAACTACGAGGCGCTGCTCACCACCGCCGACTTCACGTTCTCCAAAATCTCGGCGACGCTCATCATCGAGGTCATCTACAACTTCCTGCTGCCGCTCATGCCGGGCGCGCGCGACGCGATCAGCGGCTACGAGGAGCTCATCCAACCCGACAAGGAGATGGAGTAGCCTGTCGAGCGTCCAAGCAAAGGCGATTCAAGCAGACATGGGTACGGCGCGGAGGGCCAACCGCGAGCAACCGGCCCGGCACAGGCACGACACAGGGGGGTGTCTCTATGGTTTTGTCAACTATGGCGGCTTTCGTTTTTCAGCATAGC
>CAUWMY010000012.1:0-41437 GCA_963560155.1 uncultured Collinsella sp. | reverse complement strand
CGTTCGTGGCGACCATGAGCGGCGCGACGTCGGCGATGAAGGCCGCCTGCTCGGAGGCGCGGTCCTGCTGCCCCATGCCCGCGTGGTACCGCGCGACCCGGATGCCGTGCGTCCCCAAGGCGCGACCGAGCTCGTCGGAGAGCCCATCCACCGCCTTGCGCGTCGCGCAGTACACGATGCCGCTCTCGTCCTTATGGGCAAGCGCATAATCGCGGATCCAGGCTGCCTTGGCCTTGTCGCCCATCTCCTCCACGTTGAAGGAGAGGTTCGCACGGTCGAAGCCGGTCACCACCGACTGCGGCGAATGGAGCCCGAGCATCTCGGAGATGTCGTCGCGCACGCGGCTCGTCGCCGTGGCCGTAAAGGCCGCCACCACGGGGCGCTGGGGCAGTGCGTCGATGAAATCGGCGATCGCGAGGTAGGAGGGCCGGAAATCCTGGCCCCATTGGGATACGCAGTGCGCCTCATCGACCGCGATCAGGGGCAGACCCAGCCCACCGGGCTCCATCAGACGCTGGGCGAATTCGACGAATCGAGGATCGGACAGGCGCTCGGGCGCCACGTACATGATCTGATACCAGCCCTCGGAGGCGCGCTTGAGCACCGTGTTCTGCTGGCCCGGCGTGAGCGAGGAATTGAGGTAGCTCGGTCGGGCGCCGACTTCCTTGAGCGCACGGACCTGGTCGCCCATGAGCGAGACGAGGGGCGAGATGACCAGGGTGAGCCCCTGCAGCATGAGCGCGGGAACCTGGTAGCAGATGGATTTGCCCGCACCCGTGGGCATAACACCCAACGCGTCCTCACCGGAAAGGATGGCAGAGACCATCCGCTCCTGACCCGGACGGAAGGAGTCGTAGCCAAAGTACTGTTTGAGTGTCTGCCTTGCCCCGTCTATCACGCATCGCGCCTTTCGCTATCGTTGTGCATACCGATGATAGCCGAGGGCGCGTGATACAATCGGCCCACACTTTTATCCAATCCCCACCTCGAAGGAGCCGCCGTGGCAAACGCCGTCGACGCCATCACCGATCGCGCGCTCGAACTCGCGCGCCTCACGATCGTCCGCCGCATCATCACCGCGGTCGCCGTCACGGTCTCGGCGCTCATCCAAACATTCCTGATCCAGGCGTTTGTTCAACCCGCCGACCTGCTGCCGAGCGGCTTCACCGGCGTGGCGGTCCTCGTCGACCGCATCACCGCGCTCGGCGGCGTGCACATCGATACCTCGCTCGGCATGCTCGCGCTCAACATCCCCGTCGCCACCATGTGCTGGAGCGGCATCAGCAAGCGCTTCGTGATCTTCTCAATGGCCCAGGTCGCACTGTCGTCGCTCTTCCTCAACATCTTCGACTTCGACCCGTTTTTGGGCGACAAGATTATGCTCATCATCTTCGGCGGCGTGGTCTCCGGCCTCTCCATCGCCATCGCGCTCAAGGCGGGCGCCTCGACCGGCGGCACCGACTTCATCGCGCTGTGGGTGTCCAATCACACGGGCAAGACGATCTGGGGTGCGATCTTCGCTTTCAACTGCCTCATCCTGGTCATATTCGGCCAGATGTTCGGCTGGGATAACGCGGCGTACTCGATCGTGTTCCAATTCATCTCGACCAAGACCATCGACAGCTTCTACCATCGCTACGACCGCGTGACGCTGCAAATCACGACGCGCCTGGCAGACGAGGTCATGACCGCCTACGTCAACCACTTCCAGCACGGCATCAGCTGCGCCGAGGTCATCGGCGGCTACAGCCGCGAGAAGATGTACCTGCTGCACACCGTTGTGTCCACATACGAGAGCCAGGACATCATCAAGCTCGTGTGCGACATCGACCCAGGCGCCGTGATCAACGTGTTCCATACGCTCAACTTCGTGGGCGGCTGGTGGGGCGGCCATGTGGACGAGCCGCTGCCCACCGCGGTGCCCGACCCGGACAAGCCCGCCCGCCTGCTGTCCAAGCAGGCCCGCCGCCAGGAGCAGTCCGGCCTGCAGCAGGACGACGGCCGCTAGCGCGAGTCATTTGGGGATCATTTGGGGACAGGAGCAAATTGCACCGGTACAAGTTGCGCGTCGGTCAACGCTCGCGCCAACGGCGCGACGAGCTGCGACGCCTCTGCCTATATCACAACGGCGCGCGTGAAATGTCGAAACTGATGCGCTTCAACGCCGTTTTTTTCGACATTGCACGCACGGGTCGCTCGAGAGCCGTCCAGACCGAAATAAAACCCTGGAACTCTCGGCCCTCAGTACGATGCGCGACAGTGCGTCCGTCCCCGTCTGAAAATGCACCTATCCCCGATGTGTAAAACGCACCCGTCCCCGATTTGTGCGATGCGCAAAACGCGCCCGTCCCCAATGTGCACGTCTCAATTGGTACCTGTCCCCAAGTGAGACACATCCCCAAACGAGGCGCTAGTCGTCGTCTCCCGAGGGGCCGAGCTGAGTGAGGATATCCAGCGCCGCCTGGACGGGCCCAATACCGCCGTTGGAGACGTCAGCGTTGATGCCGCGCCCGATACCGCTTCCGTTGCCGGCGCGCACCTTATAGGGAACGGTGAACTTGCGCGTCTTGGGGAATGCGATGGCGCCCAGCTTGGTGCGCAGCTCGAATGCAACATCCTTGGGCACGCCGACGCCCTGGTACGTGAGCTTGCCCGCGATGAGCGAAACGCTCTCGAGCCCGAGCCTGTCGGCGCGAATGCGGATACGCGTACGGTCGAACAGGTTTTGCGCGGCCTCGGGCAGCGCCCCGAACGTCTCCTCGCACTCCTCCTGCAACGCGTCCACCTGCTCGAGCATATCGGCCGCAGCGAGCTTTCGATACACCAGCACGCGGCGGTCGACCGCCGGAACGTACTCCTCCGCCAGGAAAAAGTCGGCCGGCAGGTTGATGGCAACGCCCGACTGCTCCACGTCCGCACCGCCCTCGCCGCGCGCCTCGGCCACGGCAGCCCCAAGCATCTGCGTGAATAGATCGAAGCCCACGCTCGACAAGTTGCCATGCTGTTCCGCACCGACGAGCGAACCCGCACCGCGAATCTCCAGGTCGCGCATGGCGATGCGCATGCCGCTGCCCAAGTCTTGGAACTCGGACAGGGCGGTGAGGCGCGCCGTGGCCTCCTCGGTGAGGGGCAGCTCGCCCGGGAACATGAAGTACGCGTACGCCTGGGTCGCCGAACGGCCCACACGGCCCTTGAGCTGATAGAGCTGCGCCAAGCCCAAACGCTGGGAATCCTCGATGATGAGCGTGTTCGCACTCGAGTTGTCGATGCCGCTCTCCACGATGGTGGTGGCGATGAGCACGTCGATCTTCTTGGTGGCGAACTGCACCATCACGTCCTCGACCTCGCGCGGGCTCATCTTGCCGTGCGCCACGCCGATGCGCGCCTCCGGCGCCGCCTCGAGCACGCGCTCCACGGCGTCGTCGATGGTCTTCACGCGGTTGGACACGTAGTAGACCTGGCCGCCGCGGCCGATCTCAAAACGAATGGCCGCGCTCACCACATCCGGGTCGTACTCACCCACATGCACAGCGACCGGGCGGCGCCCGGTAGGCGGCGTGGTGATGAGGCTCATGTCGCGCACGCCGCTCATGGCCATCTGCATGGTGCGCGGGATGGGCGTCGCGGAAAGCGTGAGCACGTCGATCTGCTCGCGCATGTTCTTGAGCTGCTCCTTGTGCTGCACGCCGAAACGCTGCTCCTCGTCGATGATGACCAGGCCGAGCTCATGCGGGTTCACGTCGGCCGAGAGCAGGCGATGCGTGCCGATGAGCACGTCGACTTTACCCTCGGCAAACGCGGCCAGCGCGCGGCGCTGCTGCGCGAGGGTTCGGAAACGCGAAAGCACCTCGACCTCCACGCCAAAGGGCGCGAAGCGCTCGAAGAACGTCTCGTAATGCTGCTGGGCGAGAATCGTCGTGGGGCATAGGACCATGACCTGGCGTCCACCGTCGACGCACTTGAACGCGGCGCGCAGGGCGACTTCGGTCTTTCCAAAACCCACGTCACCGCAAAGCAGGCGATCCATAGGCTTGGTCGACTCCATATCGGACTTGATGTCGGCGATGGCGTCGAGCTGGTCGCGCGTCTCCTCGTACGGGAAGCTCTCCTCCATCTCGATCTGGCTCGCGCTGTCCGGCCCAAAGGCGAAGCCCGTGATGGAACTGCGGCGCGTATACAGATCAACCAGGTCGAACGCGAGCTTCTTGGCGCTCTTGCGGGCCTTGGTGGTGGCGCGGCTCCAGTCGGCGGTGTTGAGGCGCGTGAGGCGCGGGCTGTCACCGTCCGGCCCGACGTAGCGCGTGATGCGGTCGACCTGCTCGAGCGGCACGTACAGTTTGTCGCCGCCCGCATACTCCAGCATGAAATAATCGCGCTCCTTGCCGCCCACCTCCTGGCGGACGATCTCGGAGAACAGCGCGATGCCGTGCGTTGCGTGGACCACGTAGTCGCCCGGCTTGAACGGGAAGGTCACCTCGGTGATGTCCACGCGGCGACGCGGGCGCCCGCGCTTGCCATCCATGCGCGAATTGAGGTCGGCCAGGCTGAAGACCGCCAGATGCGCAGAGGGCACGACCACGCCCGAGGGAATGGGGGTGTCGACGAACGTGACGCGCCCGCGCGTGATGGTGGGGACGGCCACGCCCCCCTCCTCCATTCCGCGGGCGTTCAAAGCATCCACATCGCGTTTGAGCAGGGAGACCCTCACGTCGGTACCGACGTTGCCCGCATTTTCGGGCGCCGCTTGCAGCGACTCCTCGAAGGGAATAGATAGATCGGTGAATGAGAGCTCCATCGATTCGCGGGCACCGCGATCGGGAATGGCGAACACGCATGCATAGCGGTTGTTCACGACCTCCTGGATGCGGCTCGTGAAGCGGTTGTCCGAACCTGCGATGGCGGGCTGCTCGATCTTGAGCTCCGCTGTGACCTTGCCGCCGGCACGGATCAGACTCACGTAATTCAGGCGCTGCTGCTTGCCGAAGTCGAGCTCTTGGGGACGGACGTAGAGCCCATCCAGGCGCGTGACCTTCGCGTCAGCGGCGCGACGCTCAAGGTCCTCATACGCACGGGCGCAATCGTCGAACAACGACCGCGGCTCGGAAAGGATCACGAGCGCATCGCGGTGCACGTGCGCGAGCGGGCTCACCGCGCCCCCGTACATCAGCGGCAAGAACCGCTCGAGTTCGGGCGTGACCACGCGCGCCTGGACGAGCTCGAGCAGCGCCGCGAGCTCGGTGTCGTTTTGCGCCGGCAGGTACAGGGCGGCCGAGATGCGTTTCACCGCGTCATCGGTGAGGGCGAGCTCGCGAACGGGGCTTATCTCGACCGACTCCTCATCGCCGATCGTCTGACCGGTCGATGCCACCATGAGGCGGATGCGGTCGATCTCATCGCCGAAGAACTCGATACGCACTGGGGCCGTGGATTGGGCGGCCCAGATTTCGACAGTATCGCCCTGCACGCGGAAGAGGCCGGGCGCATCGGCCGCGTCGGCGCGCGTATATCCCATACCCACTAACCGCGCAGGCACCTGCTCGAAAGGAATCTCCTCTCCCACCGAGAAGACGGTCGATTCCCAATAACGGCTCTCGAGCGGCGGGACGCAACGCAGCAACGAACGCGCCGATGCGACCATGATGCACGATTCGCCCTGGGCAATCCGTGATATAGCGGCACAGCGAGCGGCGACCACCGCATCGTCCGGCTCGTTGTTTTTCCAGGGATAATCCTTGCGCTCGGGAAAACGGGCCACGTGCTCCGCGCCCACATACGCCGCAAGCGAACGGGCCGCCCGGTCTGCCGCTTCCTCGCCCGAAACGATGTAGACCGTGGGACGCGGGGAGCGGGCAAACTGCGCCGCCACCGCAAGGGTACGTCCGGACTGAGAGATTGCCAGCGTGGCGTCCTCGCCCGCCTTGAGCGCGACCTCGATATCCTGAAGCGCCTCGCTCGTGTAGAGCTGCGCCGCGATGCGATGGATGAGCATGGGACGTGCCTCCCGTGACGCCGAACGCCCACCCAGACGAGAATCTGGGCGGGTGGGCTACCTGGTTTTTCCTGCGGCTATTCTACCCCAGCTTCACACTCGGGCAGATGTCCGCCAGCGGGCACTCCCCGCACAGGGGCTTGCGGGCGTCGCAGATCTCGCGTCCCAGCATGATCCATTGGTGGTTCACGTCGTTCCAATACTCGCGCGGCAAGATCTTGAGCAGGTCCTGCTCGGTTTTGAGCGGCTCCTTCTCGTGCGTCTTGGGAGAGAGCTTGAGCCGGTGCGCGATGCGGTTCACGTGCGTGTCGACCGCAATGCCATCGACGATGCCGTAGCCGACGTTCAAAACGATGTTGGCCGTCTTACGCCCCACACCGGGAAGCTTGACGAGCTCCTTCATCTCGTTGGGGACCACGCCGCCGTAATCGGCCACAATCATCTGCGCGCACGCGATGCAGTGCTTGGCCTTGGTCTTGTAGAAGCCGAGCGACTTGATGACATCGGAAAGCTCCTCGTATGTCGCCCCGGCCATCGCCTCGGGCGTCGGCCAGCGGCGGAAGAGCTCCGGCGTGACCTTGTTCACCTGGGCGTCCGTGGTCTGCGCGGACAACAGGACGGCGATGACCAACCTGAACGGCGTCTCATGGTCCAAAAAGCACTCGACCGGGCCGTAGCGCTCGTTCAAGCGCCGGCATGTCTCGATCGCGCGCTCGCGCTTGGCCGCATTCGTCTCACGTGGCATGGTTCGTGCACGCTCCTCGCTTACTCTTCGTCGTCCGTTACGTCGCTGGATACATCCGTTATCTCGAGCAGCTCGGCGGCGAGCGCCTCGTCCTCCATCGCGGTGACGCTCTTGAGTTTGCGCTCGATGACGTTCGTGCGGGTGTTGATGATGCCGTCGACGGTCTTGCCCGCCGTTTCGATCTGCCGGAGCGCACGGCGCAGCTCCGCCTGGTATTTGGGGAATTCGGCCTTCACGGCGCTCAGGACCTTTTGGATCTCATCCGCGCGACGCTGGAAGGCGAACGTCTGATAGCTCATCTGCAGGCTGTTCAGAATCGCCGCCATGGTCGAGGGACCGGCGACGTTCACCTGGTAGTCGCGTTGTAGGCACTCGATGAGGCCGGGCGTGTCCACCACTTCGGCGTACAGGCCCTCGAAGGGCAGGAACATGATGCCGAAGTTCGTGGTCTCCGGCACACTCAGGTACTTGGAGGAGATGTCCCTCGCCTCCGTCTTGATGACCTGCTCCAGCGCCCGCCGCGCGGCGGCGACCCCTTCTGGGTCGCCTGCCTCGACGGCATCGCGCAGGCGCTCGTACGTATCCCCGGGGAACTTGGAATCGATTGGCAGCCAGATCGGCTCGCCGCCCTCGACGGGGAGCTTCACCGCGAACTCCACGCGCTCCGGGCTTCCCGGCTTGGTCGCCACGTTCTCGGCATACTGATCGGACGTGAGGATGTCGCGCAGGATGGCGCCCAGCTGGACCTCCCCCAAGATGCCGCGGGTCTTCACGTTCGAGAGCACGCGCTTGAGGTCGCCCACACCCGTGGCGATGTTCTGCATGTCGCCAAGACCGCGATACACCGCCTCGAGCTGGCTGCTCACCTGCTTGAACGATGCCCCGAGGCGGTCGTTCAGGGTCGCGGCGAGCTTCTCGTCCACCGTGGCGCGAATCGCCTCGAGCTTCTGCTCGTTATCCCGACGGATGGAGCCGAGCTGCGCGTCGACCGTCTCACGCACCTTATCCAGGCGTTGCTCGACCGTCGAGCGGTTCTGCTCGAGATTCTGCGCGACCTCGCGACGGGCGTCGTCGGCCTTGGCGCCGGACTGTTCGATGGCCCTCATATGGGATTCGTGATGCTGCTGCTCGATGATCGAGGTGCCGGCAGCCTGATTGAGCGTCGCCTGCGCGGTGGTAAGGACCTGCGCGAGGACGGATTGCGCCGAGGCGAGGGACTCATTCGCGCGCGCGACCTGCTCGTTCACCTCTTCAACGCGCTCGCGGGCGCGATCGAGTTCGCGCCGCGCGCCCATCTGCATCGCCAATGCCGCCGCCGCGCACACCGCCGCAGCGACCGATGCCAGCGTCGCAATCAATTCAAAACCCATGCCGTCGCCCTCACTCGAGTGGCCAGACGCCCCACGAGGCGCAGGCCGACCTGATATGCTCCCAAACCATCTTAAAGCAGTTGACGAGCGCATCCAGCACTTCCTCGGGCTCCGCCCCGCTCATGATGAAGGTCATCGCATATGAGGCCGTAAATACGGCGATCAACAGCACCGGGACGAAAATGAGCAGGATGAGCATACGTAGCGCCGCACGCAATTTGCGAACGCGGGTCCTTCTGCGGTCGAAGGCGCGCTCGGCGCGATATTCCTCCTGTGCAACCGAATAAGGCGCATCGTCTGCGCCGACTCGCCCTGGGTGCGGCTCGCGATACCGCCCGTGCTCGATAAAAAGGTCCATGCGAAGCCCTCCTTCTCGGGAAGGGCGCACATGGAATCGGTATATTCAGCATGGCGCGCGTGGCGATCGGAGTCAAGCCCCATCTGCCGTCGGCGCGCAATCGTCGGCCATCGGTCGTCGCTCGCGGCGAACAGAGAAAGCCCCGTGGGCGGCCACGGGGCTTTCTCGTTCAGGTCACATTCGGGACGGATAGGTCGATTTGCACCCGGCCCCAATTGATCTAGTAGTTGACGACCTGCTCCTCGAAGTAGGCCTGCGGATGGGCGCACACGGGGCACAGCTCGGGCGCGGTGGGACCCACATGCAGGTGGCCGCAGTTCAGGCACTTCCACACCTTCACGCCCTCGCGGGTAAAGACCTCACCCTTCTCGACGCGCTCGGCGAGCTTGTTGTAGCGCTCCTCATGCGCCTTCTCGACGGCGCCGACACCGCGGAACTTGGCGGCGATGGCCGTGAAGCCCTCCTCCTCGGCGGTCTTGGCGAACTCGTCATACATGGTGGTCCACTCGTAGTTCTCGCCCGCGGCGGCGTCGCGCAGGTTCTCGAGGGTGCCGGGGACCTCACCGCCATGGAGCTCCTTGAACCACAGCTTGGCATGCTCGGCCTCGTTCAGCGCGGTCTCCATGAAGATGTTGGAGATCTGGACGAAACCCTCCTTCTTGGCCTTGGAGGAGTAGTAGCGGTACTTGGTGTGAGCCTGGGACTCGCCGGCGAACGCGGCCTCGAGGTTCTTCTTGGTCTGGGAGTTCTCGAAATCCATGGGTGTATCCTCCTTGGTGGCGTGGACTACACAAAACGCCGCCGATGCGCCACATCGCGCAGCGTCACACAGCACCGCCCGCTCTAACCGGGCGTGCTCCACCTCTTGTACCCATGGGCCGCTTATGCGATGCGCCAGAAACCATCGCAATCAGCGCAAAATCCCTCGCGTGAGAGGTCTTCCAAGATCGACGCCACAAGCCCCATCTCAACCGGGGGCCTCCCCGCCTCGCGCTCGACCTCGCAAAGCGCCGCGTGGACCGCCGAGGTCTCGAGTGCCTCGCCCCGCGACTGCGCATCGAGCAGCTGACGCACGATCTCGGCCCTCTTCTGGCGGCGCGACCCCTCGAACTTGGACTGGCGGGCGTAGGCCTTCGCGCGACGCGACGGGTTGGGCACGGTCTTCTTCAGGTACGCTCCGTAATCGAGCATCGCGTAATACCAGGAACGGGGCGTGTCCCGCTCATCCTGGGGAACCGCGTACCGCCCATCCGCGCGGCCTCCCTCCGCGCCCCTTTCGTCTGCGGCGCCCGGGGCCGCCGGACACGTCGCCTCGACCAAGGGAGCGAGCTCCTTGTCCGGTACCGACGGCACATCGGGGAACAGGTGGTGCAGCACGACGGTGCGCACGTTCGTCTCCAGATACACGCCGGGCAGGTCGAAGGAGAAGGCGCGAATTCCCTGGGCGGTCGCAGGGCCGATGCCCGGCAGGCCGATAAGCTCCTTGGCGTCCATGGGGAACACACCGTCATAGTCCGATACGACGCGCTCCGCAGCCTCCTTGAGCGCCAGTGCGCGACGGTTATAGCCCATACCCTGCCATGCTGCGAGAACTTCGGCGGTCCCCGCCTGCGCGAGGGCGAACACACTCGGAAAGCGGTCGAGCCATTCCGCCCAGCGCGTCTTAACGCGGGCTACTTGGGTTTGCTGCAACATGACCTCGGAAAGCCAGATCTCGTACGGGTCGCGCGTCCGACGCCATGGGAGGTCGCGATATAGACGAACCCCCTCCGTCCTGACCAGCGTACGGAAGGGGTTCGTGTCCATATGCACTCCTTAGTGGACGGTCGGCTATTTGCCGCACGCCCGCCCGCAAGACGCGTACTCGGCAAAGCGGGCACGGTCGGTGAATTTTACGTCAACAGCGGGATATTGACGGCGATTGACGACATCGTCAAGCGACACGGAGTCGAGATAGTCGCGCAGCAGCTCCTGGGCACCCGCCCAAATGGGGTGATAGCAGCAGCAATCCATACGCGGGCACACGCCCTGCTCCGCCGTGCAGTCATTCATGACCAGAGGTCCCTGAACCGCCTCGACGATCTGGCGAATGGTTATCTCAGAGGGATCGAGGCGCAGGCGCATGCCACCGCGCACGCCGCGAAGGCTCTCCACGATGCCGGCTTGGACCAAGCCGTGCTGAATCGAACGGGCGAAGGAATACGGGACATCCACCGCCTCGGCAGCGGTGCGCACCGACAGGAGACTCTCATCGCCCTCGGCGAGCATTGCGAGCATTCGCAGGGCATAGTCGGTTTTGCGGGAGATATCCATCTTTGTGAACTCCTTGCTGGGCAGCATGCCGCTCGGCCACTCGCGTGGACGCTGTTCGCGACGATAAGTGGGCCTGAAAAGCCCCCTATCAATTTATATCAAATCTACTTTACCTACCATACAACGTTTGACCAAAACCGTCCTTTTGGTGACGTATGTGCCATAAGCTGCATATCTAACGCAAAAAGCCCCGTCCGAAGACGAGGCTTTGATTGCGATGGCGGGAAGTACGGGGCTCGAACCCGCGACCTCCGACGTGACAGGCCGGCGCTCTAACCAAACTGAGCTAACTCCCCAGGCAGGCAACTCGCTTGCGCTCCTTGCTGCGGGGATTAGTATACACAGAGATCGATCACGGGCGCAAGAACTTTTTTCAAAAAAATTCTCGCGGTATTAATACTTGCAAATCCCCAGCTCAGACCATATGAGAAAGGGCCGCGCCGAACGCGCGGTCCCGCTAGAGGTCTATGATCTCGGCCGAGAGGACGCGTCCGCCCTCCACCATCAAGCGCGCGATGGTCGGCCCGCGCATCCCACGGGGCAGCGATGCCGACCCCGGGTTGACCACCAGGCAACCGCCGACGCGCTCGATCATCGCCCGATGCGTATGGCCGCACACGGCGACGTCCGCGTCGGCGATCGGCAGCCTCTCGCGATAATGGGCGACCGCGAAACGCAGTCCCTCGTACGTGAACTCATTCAGGCGCTTGACCTCGGGGCCGTACGAGTAGAACCCGTCGTTGTTGCCGAGGACGCCCCGGATGGCGGGCACGCTCACCTCGAGCTCGGCCCAATTGGACTCGGATGTGATATCCCCCGCGTGGATCAGCAGGTCGCAACCGTCGATGGCCGCCATGAGCTCGGGGGCCAGATACCCGTGCGTGTCTGAGACGATGTCGATGCGGCGCGCCATCACAGGTTGAGCGCCTTCTTGAGCGGCACCACGCGGCGACGGCTCACGGGAATGCGCTCATCGACGCCGTTGACGCCGAGCTGGATCGCACCAGAGGACACGGTCTCCACATCCTCGACGTTGGAGAGGTTCACGATGTAGCGGCGATGCACGCGGAAGAACCCGAACTCGCCGAGCTTGGACTCGAACTGAGCCAGCGAGGTCGTGGACAGGTAGCGGTCGTCCTCCGTGAAGATGCAGGAGTAATCGTCCTTGGCCATGATGAAGCGGATCTGATCGACCGGGATGAGGACCTTGCGGCCGCCCTTCTCCACCGGGATGCGCTCGATGTTGGCGGGCTTTGCGACGGGCTCCGCCGTGACCGGCTTGGTGCGGGCGATGACCTTCTCGATCGCGCGGTCCAAGCGGGCCTCCTCGACCGGCTTCATGAGGTAATCGACCGCGTCGACGTCGAACGCCTCGACGGCGTGATCGCTGTAGGCGGTCACGAACACGATCGCGGGCGGGTTCTTCAGCTTGTACAGCGCCTCGGCGAGCTGCAGGCCGGATGCACCGGGCATGGAGATGTCCAGGAAGACGACGTCCACGCGCGTCTCCATGAGCATCTCGATGGCGGAGCGGACGCTCGACGCCTCGATGATGGAGCCGATCTTGCCCGTCTGCTCCAAGAGGAACCTCAACTCGGAGCGCGCAGGAGCCTCGTCATCAACGATCATCGCACGTAGCATATATATCGATTACCTTTCATCCACACAATGGGGACCCGGCGCCCGCGCGCCGTCCGTACGGTCACTCAACCATCCATTCTACCCTTCGTCGTACATACTACCCTCAAGATCGAGATGCAGACGAATGGCCGTTCCGCGGCCGGGCTCGGACTCGACGCTCGTGCGCGATTTCGGGCCGTAGAAGCGCTTGATGCGCTCGGAGATGTTGTGCATGGCCACGCCCGCGCCGCCGCCCTGGGGCGCGTTCGGGTCGGGAGGGGTCACGGACTGGTCGAACAGGCGCATGGCGGTCTGCTCGTCCATGCCAACGCCGTCGTCGACGACCTCGATGGACACGGCGCGGTCCCCCGCCATGGCGACCGTGATGGAGATGGCGAGCGGCCCCTCATCCGGCATGGCGTGGCGCACCGCGTTCTCGACCAGCGGTTGGATGACGAACGCGGGGACCTGCATGTCCTCGGCCTGCTCATCAACATCGGTCGTGACGATGATGCGGTCATCGCCGAAACGCGCCTTCTCGAACTTGAGGTAGCGAAGCGTCTGGGCGATCTCGCGCTTGACGGGTATGAGCTGGCCGGAGTTCTCGAGCGTGGCGCGGTAGAACCGGGAGAACTCGCGCAGGAGCTCGCGGGCGCGAAGCGGCTCGGTGCGGGTGAGCGCGGCGATGGTGTTCAGCGTGTTGAAGAGGAAATGCGGGTTGATCTGGGCTTGGAGCGCGCGGATCTCGGCGCGGGCGGTCAACTCGGACTGGCGCTCGAGCTCATGCACGGTGAGCTGCGTGGAAAGCAACTCGGCGAAGCCGGACGCCAGGGCATACTGCGTGCGGTTGACATGACGCGGGGAGCGGAAATAGAACTTGAGCGTGCCCACGGCCTGGCCGCGCACCATGAGCGGGGCGATGATGCCGGCGGGGATGTGCCGACGGCGCCCCTGTTCGCCGCGCACGTCCATCACATTGGTGAACGACTGGGCGATGCCGTGGTCGATCGCATAGCGCGTGGCGGGCGTGTGGATGGAAGACCCCGCGGGGAAGTCCTCGGCGAGCTCGCCCACGCATGCGAGCACAACCTCGCGATTGGTGACGGCGATGGTCATCGCGCGGGTCTGCGGGAGCAGCCGGCGGCAGATCTGCTCGGCGCTCTCGTGGGTCAGGCCGCACGTGATGTCCTCGAGCATCTCGGAGGCGACCGCGAGCGTCTGCTCGGTGTATTGGGAGCGCAGCGTGTCCGGCGTGAGGAACGCGTAGACGAACGCGAGCACGAGCAGCGCGAGCATCGCGAGAGCCGCGATGGCGGTGATCGACTCGACGCCGGTGAGGATGGCGTAACCGAATATGCAGACGAGCGCGAGGATCGCCACTGCGCTCAACAGGCGCATTGCCGACAACGCGTCGACGGGGAGCAGGCGGCGCGCGCCGGCGGCGAATCGGGCGTCCGCCCGGGTATCTTGCTTGTTCATCAACGCTCCAACAGGGCGCGCAGCCCCTCATCGCCCGCGAGGCCGGACACGATGCTCGGCCAGAAACTCGCGAAGCGCAGATAGTCGTCCTGATGGGCGCGCGCATGCTCGCGCGCCTCGTCTATGCCATGGCGGTAAATGCGCCAATACCCCCTATGCTCGCGCGTGAACAGCGCGCGGACCAGGGTGGTCTTGCGCACCCGATCATCCAGCCCGTCCGAGATCCAAGGGCCCGGATAGGGCATGAGCGAGGCCGCCGTGACAGGGGTGATGTCGGGGCGGCGCGCCGCGCTCGCGAGCTTCGCGCGCTCGTAGTACCAGCGGTACACGTTCTGCATGAAGCGGGGCGAATGCTCGCTCTGATGCGGGGGCAGGTGCTTGACCACCCAGGCGTTATCGAACCACACGTCCATGCCGACGAGGCGCATGTTGAACAGGAAGTCCAGATCCTCCCCGCGGGTGATGAACGGGTCGAAGGACACGCGGCTAAACGCCCGGGCGTGCACCGCGAAGCACCCGCCGCACACGTAGTTCGAGCGGGAGATGCGCGTGCCCGAAAGCGCCCGCTCCATCCAGCGGTTGAACTCGATGCGCTTGGTCCACCAACGGCTGGTGATGCCGTTCTTCTTGGTCGTATCGGCCAGGGGCGAGCCCGCCTCGTTGTAGAAGTAGCCGCTCTTCGCGAGGATCGGCAAGCGCTGGCGCGTCTCGTGACCCAGGCCGTACAGGGCCTTCTCCATGAAATCGGGGGCGAGCACCACCTCGTCATCATCCAGGAAGACGACGACGTCGTGCCCCAAGATGGACGCGCAGGCGAGGCCCATGTTGCGGATGGCGCCGTAGCCGCGCAGGGACACGCCCTCGCCGCGGACCTTGGGCGCAATCGCCGCGACGCGGTCCATGATGACGGACGCCTCGCGGTTGGTGACGAGCGTCACCTGCAGCGCCGGATGATCGTCGATGACGCCGCGAACGCGCTCGGCGATGCGGTTGGTGAGCGGTTGCGGGCACACGAGCAGCACGATGATGCGGCCGATATTGCGCACCTGCTCGAGGGAGGCGAGGCATCGATCGAGTTCCGGGCGGGCAGAACCCAAATCGGAGGAGTGGTCGTACGCCCCGGGCGAATCGAGCTCGACGGGATCGCCCGCCCAGTAACTCGGTATCACGATGGTTGGATTCACGCGCCCTCCTCCCGGCTACGAACCCGAGCGGAAGCGTCTTGTGATCGCGCGCCCCCGATGCGGCGCGCGGCGCGAGCGAACTCCCGCAGCTGCTATTTTCTTGCACCCGTCCGAGCGGCCTCGCGCTGCATGAGCGGCGTTTTGGCCAGCGAGCGGGCAAGCGGGTACCCCAATAGGTACATGATAACCGCTTCGCCCAGGCCCGTGGTCACCAAACCGAAGAGATACATGAGCGGATACGTGCCATCTAGCGATATCGACGTGAAGGGGATGGTGTAGAAGCCGATACCCTGCAAAAGCAGGGGGAGATACGCCGGGACGATGAGGGCGTTGGCCACAACGGGGCCGACGAGCGCGAGTGCGGGGCGGTTCCTCAGCCTCCACGTGAACGAGGCCCCCGCGAAGGTGGCGAGCGAGCCGAACACCACATCGAGCATGCCGAGCATGCCCGTGCCCGACAGGGCGATGTTGGCGATGTTGGCGATGGCGCACCCCAAAGTGAGGCCGGGTACGGCGGCGGGGGTGAACAGGGCCAGGACGCACAACGCCTCGCTCACGCGGAACTGGACGGGGCCCCAGGCAAGGCTGCCCAGGAACATCATGGTCGCAAGCGTCGCCGCGGCATACACGGCCGCGATCATGCCCACGCGGGCGATGTAGTGCGGGTCGTGAAAACGTGCGGGGCTTTCGCCCATCGTGTCGGACGAGATGGTCTTGGCGTGCTTTTCCATGGTTCCAATCACCTTCAAAAAATCGGAGGGCTTTGCTTCTCGCTCGCAAAGCCCTTTCGCAAAGGTGACCGATGTCATCGTCCCGCACCGGGCGGCGCGGGATACGGGCAAGCGCTTAGATGCGCGCCTCCTGCATGCGGGAGAGCTTTACTAGCATGACCAAGCCCACTACCAGCAAGATCCCGATGGAAAGCACTCCTAAAGAAGGATCGTGCGTGAGCGAGGTCACGACAGATACTAGCAGAGTGCCCATGACGGATGCGTAACGTCCAAAAATATCAAAGAAGCCGTAATACTCGTTGGAGCGCTCCTTGGGAATGAGGCGGCCGAAATAGCTGCGAGAAAGCGCCTGCACACCACCCTGGAACATGCCCACCAGGATGGCAAGGATCCAAAACTCCACAGCGGACTTGAGGAAAAAGGCGGCGAACAGCACGATGCCCACATAAGCCGCCACCGCGACGATGATCATGCGCAGGGTGCCCACACGACCGGCGAGCTTTCCATAGATGATCGCCGAGGGGAAGGCCACGAACTGCGTGACGAGCAGCGCCAGCACGAGCTGGGTGGAGTCGATGCCAAGGGCGGCTCCGTAGCTGGTTGCCATGGAGATGACCGTGTGGACGCCGTCGATGTAGAAGAAGAACGCGACCATGAAGACGAGCAGCGCGCGGTCGTGCATGATGCTGCGCATGGTGTCGGCCAGGCCCTTGAACGTGTTCTTGATGTTGTGCATCACACCGTTCACGCCCTCGTCGCGCTCCTTGCCAAAGCGCTGTTGGTAGGTGCGCAGCAGCGGGATGGTGAAGGCGAGCCACCACAGAGCGGTGATGATGAAGCAGATGCGCGTGCAGGTGAGGGTGTCCAAGCCGAGCATGCTCGGGCCCCCGAAGATGAGCGCGATGCAGGCGATGAAGGGAATGGTGGAGCCCACATAGCCCCAGGCAAAGCCGGAGCTCGACACCGCGTCCATGCGCTCGTCGGTGGTGACGTCGGTGAGCATGGCGTCGTAGAACGTCATCGACGAATTGAGGCCGATTGTGCACAGCACGTAGACCACCAGGAAGGGCAGCGCGCCCATGGGGATGGCCTCCACAAGGCACAAGATGAGGCCGGTGAAGAAAAAGCCCGTGAAGAACTTGATCTTATTGCCCGCATAATCGGCCAGCGAACCCAGGATGGGCATGAGCAGGGCCACCACGAGCGAGGCGACCGTCTGGGCATTGGCCCAGGCGGTCACCAGCTCCGCCGGGTGCGCGCCGGTGTTGATGGCGTTGAAGTAGATGGGCACGACGGCGGTGTTCAACAGGACGAGGGCGGAATTGCCCACGTCGTACATGACCCAGTTGCGCTCCATCTTGGTGTATTTGAGTGCCATGGTATGCGGCCCTCCCCGTCGGTTCCTAACGCTGCTTTAAGCAAGTATCGTAATGATACGGCACGCCACGTTAAGGCTCGGTAAGTATTCGGCCAAACGGTCGCAAGGCAGTACAACGGGCCTCGCGTGAGGGCTCACTTGGGGGCCCACTTGGGGACAGGCACAAATTGCAACTATTGAGCGAATTGGCTGCTGTAAAGCGTGGCGTAGAACCCTCCCGCAGCGAGAAGCTCGTCATGCGTGCCGCTCTCGACGATACGGCCATCGCGCATAACCAGGATGCAATCGGCGTTTCGGATCGTGCTCAGACGGTGCGCAACCACAAAGCTCGTGCGGCCCTTCATAAGCTCGTCGAACGCCGCCTGCACCTGGAGCTCGGTACGCGTATCGATGGAGCTCGTAGCCTCGTCGAGCAGCAGAATCGCCGGATCGGTAAGCATGACGCGGGCGATGCACAGCAGCTGGCGCTGACCCTGGGAGAGCGAGCCGCCGTCCTCGGGAAGCACCGTGTCGTAGCCGTGAGGCAGCGCTCGCACGAACGCGTCAGCATGAGCGCGACGGGCGGCGTCCTCGACCTCCTCGCGCGTGGCACCCGGACAACCGTAAGCGATGTTGTCGTGCACGGTGCCCTCGAACAGCCAGCTGTCCTGCAACACCATGCCGAACGCCCGGCGCAGGCTCTCGCGGGTGCACGACTCGATGGGCACCCCATCGATGCGGATCTCACCCGCATCGACATCGTAGAAGCGGAGCAGCAGGTTGATCAGCGTGGTTTTGCCGCAGCCGGTGGGGCCCACCAACGCCATGCGCATGCCGGGGCGCGCGTGCAGGCAGATGTCGCGCAGCAGCGGACGCTCCGGGACATACGAGAAATCGACGTGGTCGAACACCACGTCGCCCGCCGCCTCCGTCTCGGCCGCGGCAGCCGACCCGGCCGTATGCGCGTCCAGCTCGACCGCGTCTTCCACATCCGGCTCGTCCTCAACGGCATCGAGCAGTGAGAAGACACGGCGTGCCGAGGCGTATGCGCCCTGGATCTGCGTCACCACCGCCGAGATCTCGTTGAACGGCTTGGTGTACTGGTTCGCGTAGGACAAGAAGATCTGGACCTCACCCACAGTAAGAGGGGCGGGGAGCCCGGTGATCACGCCGACGAATCCCGCCACTGCCACCGCGGCGTAGATGATGTTGTTTACAAAGCGGGTTCCCGGATTGGAGAGCGAGCTTAAAAACTGCGCGCGCTCGCCCGCCGTATAGAGCTCGCCGTTGATGGCCGAGAACCCCTCACATGCCCGGTCGCCATACGCAAACGCGCTCACCAGGCGCTGCGCCCCGACGTACTCTTCGATATACGCCGAAAGCCCGCCCTGGATGCGCATCTGTGCAGTGAAGCTCTTGCCCGACAAGCGCGCCATGGCGCTGGCCGCGAGCATGGAAAACGGAGTTGCGAGTACCACCACGAGCGCCATGGGAAGCGAGGTCCAAACCATGAACACCAAGGTCGCCGCAACCGTCACCACACCGGTGAACAGCTGGTTCAGCCCCTGCAGCAACCCATCGCCGACCTGATCGACGTCGTTCACCACGCGCGAGATAAGGTCGCCGTGCGCATGCGAGTCGAGCAGCGAGACGGGCACACGGGTGAGCTTGTCGTTCGCCTCGATGCGCAGGTCGCGGACGGTGGCGTACGACACGCGGTTCACGCAGGCGCCCTGGAGCCATTGCAGCCCGGATGCCGCCACCACCACCGTGGCGAGCTGAAGCAGCAGCGGCGCGAGCGCGGCAAAGTCGACCTCCCCGGCTCGCACGATCATGTCGATGCCCCGACCTATCAAAATCGGGACATACAGCTGCAGCGCCACCGAGACCGCGGCGCTCGCGAACGCGGCGAGAAGCACCGCGGCATGGGGCCTGACATACGCGAGCAGCCTCTGCGTCACTTCGCGCGTCGACATGCGCGCGCCGGCGCCGCGGCCCCCTCTGTCGGACGGGCCTCGCAGATCGCCCAGGTTGTCATTGCCGGATACGGCGGCGGTGATCGTCGCGGCTCCGGCAGTCGAGGCATATGGATTAGGCACGGGGCATCGCCTCCTCTCCCGCTCCCAATTGGGATTCGCAGATCTCGCGATAGATGTCGCAAGTCTCGATCAGCTCCTCGTGCGTGCCCATGCCCACCGCCGCGCCGCGCCGCATCACGCAGATGAGGTCCGCATCGCGCACCGAGGAGACGCGCTGGCTCACGATGACCGCAGTGGGTGCGGGCGGCCGTGATTCGTTCCCGCGATCCCGCACCCCAGCGCCTCCCGCGCGCGCGGGGCGGTCGCCGAGGGCGCGTATGGCCGCGCGCAGGGCCGCATCCGTCTTGAAATCGAGCGCCGATGCCGAATCATCCAGCACGACGATCGCGGGCGATCCGACGAGCGCTCGGGCGATGGTCAGGCGTTGACGCTGCCCGCCCGAGAAGTTCTTGCCGCCCGCCTCGACAGGCGCGTCCAACCCAAGCTCCAGGTCCTCGACGAAATCACGGGCCTGCGCCGTCTCCAGCGCCGACCAGAGCTCCTCATCAGATGCGCCCGCATCGCGCCACAGCAGGTTCGAGCGGATCGTACCGCTCACCAGCTCGGCCTTTTGCGGGACGAACGCCACCTGCCGGCGCAGGACCTCGATGCGCAGATCGCGCACGTCACGCCCCAGGACCTCGACCGAGCCCTCCGTCACATCGTACAGACGGGGTATGAGGCTCACGAGCGTCGACTTGCCCGACCCCGTGCCGCCGATGATGCCGAGCGTTCCGCCGCGGGGAACCTCCAGCGTCACGTGGTCCACGGCGTTCACGGAGCTCCCGGCATAGGCGAAGCACACATCCGTCATGACGATCGCCGGGCAGGATGCATCGTCCCCCTCAGGCGCGGGCTCCCCGCCCTGCACGGGACGGATGCTCGGCTCGCAGTCGAGCACCTCCAAGATTCTGCCGGCGCTGGCACTCGCCTTGGTGATCACGACGACGAGGTTCGCCACATACACGACGGCGAGCAAGGTCTGCGTCATGTAGTTCACGAACGCCATGACCTCGCCCTGCGTCAAGGCGCCCACGTTCACTTGGATCCCGCCGACCCACAGGATCGCGCAGACCGCCAAGTTCATGATCAGGAACGTGACGGGATTCAACACGCTGGAGAGCCTGCCCACCGCGATGGCGATATCGGCCTGCTCGCCCGCCGCCTCGCGGAAGCGGCGGCGCTCATGCTCCTCGCGCACGAACGCGCGCACGACGCGGACGCCCGACAGACCCTCGCGTGTCACCAGGGCGATGCGGTCGAGCTCTTGCTGCATGCGCTTGAAATACGGCACGCAACGCGCCATCACGAACCAGAACACCATGGCGATGAGGGGCATGGAGATCAGGAAGATGACGCCCAGCTTGAGGTCGATGGCGCAAGCCGCCGCCATGGCGCCGATCGAGAGCAGCGGCCAACGCGTGAGCTGGCGGATGCCGAGGGCTATCGCGAGCTGCACCTGGTTGACGTCGTTGGTGATGCGGGTGATGAGCGAGGGGGTGCCGAAGCGATCGATCTCCGCGCACGAAAGCTCGTTGATATGGGCGAACAGAGCCTCGCGCACATTGGTGCCCATCCCTTGCGACGCACGGGAGGCCATTTTCTGACAGACGAGGGTCGAGGCGAATCCCGCGCACGCCATGAGGACGAGCAGCCCGCCATTCGAAAGGACCGCCCCCACATCCCGGGTCGCGACCCCGTGATCGATCATCCGCACCACCACCAGCGGGGTGAGCAAGTCGAATACCACCTCGATGAGCTTGCTTAAGGGGCCTAAGATGCACTCGAGGCGGAAGGGCCGGTAAAATCGTTTGAGCAGTTCAAACATATGGAAAACTCCAAATCGGAGACTATGTCCGCGCATCGTCGACGTGTCGATCATGCCCAACAAGCCAACGCCACGTATTTTACTCCGCCAGTTATCGGATATCGGTTAGCCGTTCGTGAGCATACGGCGGTTCATTCGCGCGGAAGATTCCCCAGGCCCATCGCAAGATGCCACCTAGGGGCTTACGGGACTTGCCGGGGACCTGCGAGCCCGCCTAAAGAGCTCCGCGAAGTCACCCGGGGACCCGCAAGAACCGCCTTGGGGGCCATGAGGTCGTCCAAGAGGGCCTGCAAATCCTGTCTAGGGGGGTCTATTAATATGTGATTTCCTCGCAGTGGTCAAAATACCCTGTTTGTGCGCCAAAATCGATGCGCCCGAGCGCGTGCATACGGTCGCTCGCAATCAAATCCTGGGCTTTTACACCCGTTCCGCCTCCGATGATCTCCGACACACCTGCGAAGCCATCAACCAGCAATCAGCTATCAGGCGTTTTATCAAACACAGGGTTTCAGCTTGGCGCACAAACAGGGTATTTTGACCACCGCGGGGAAGTCGCATGGGCGCATCTCGTCCCTGCACGAAAAGCTATTCATTATTCGTATCGTTTTATCGAGTTATATACATTTGAAGATGAGCGGTCATCTAAATCGGATGCCGATTGGAAAGCCAGGCAACCGTACACCGCGAATCATGGGCGCAACGCGGGGCTTTCGCCCCTCTCAAGCATATGATGCGAAAGGCGCGGCTACCGATCAGCGCCAGGGCACCTTATCCGATCGACCCCATGGCGCCCAGACATGAAAAAGCCCCGATGCCGGGGCTTTCAAACTCAGTGGTGCGGGCGAAAGGACTTGAACCTTCACGGGGTTGCCCCCATATGGACCTGAACCATACGCGTCTGCCAATTCCGCCACGCCCGCATGAATTAAAATAATAGTCAAAGACCATCGCATGGGCAAGAACTTTTTTGCTTTTTTATTCCCTTGTTGGGCGGGCATGTTTGTTAGGCGGGCATGTCGGGCAGACCCCTATACCAGAGGCGCTCCCCCTCGAATGCGAATTTAGTATCCGCATTCTGACGAACCATCCCCACGATGGTATGCCCCGCCCCGAGCATGGTATCCCCCCATTCGACCGGCGTTCCGTCATCCAAGAGCACGGTCTGCTCGAGATTCAGGATCGGAGAACCCTCCGCCACGCGCATCTCGCGCGCGTCTCATAATCGATGCCGCGTTCCGCGAGCGAGGTCACGAAAGAGAATGGCCTCCCAATAGCCGGCCTGGTCACACTCGGTTCGTTCACAAAGGCGCCCCTGCCGTGCTCTTGCACGACCAGCCCCTCGTCCATCAGCGTCTTGATCGCCTTGCGCACCGTTCCCCGGCCAACCGAGAACTCCTCCATGAGCTGGTACTCGGAGGGGATCCGGTCATGGAGGCCGAGCTCCTTGGCGTAGATCTTCGAACGTATGCTGTTTGGGACGATGCCGCACAGCGTCCCGCCTTCGTCCCTGTTCACAAGCCCTCCCATCCGTGCGGCTCGCGTACTCCCAACAGAATAGCCCTCGAAGGTGAGCGCATTTTTGGCACCCGCGAGCGGCGCAGCCAGCGGCACGGCATGCGTGGTACACTTCTCCCCTATGGAGGCGTGGCGGAATTGGCATACGCAGGAGACTTAAAATCTTCGGCCTTCGGGATTGTGGGTTCGAGTCCCACCGCCTCTACCATAGACATGCGGGCCCTCCGGAGACGGAGGGCCTTTTGGTTCGCGTGCCTTCCCGGCATCGGGCTCGCGAAGGCACGGGGGCGATGTGGCGCGCAAGCGTTTCCAGCGGTCCACCGGCCTTCAGCGGTCCACCGGCCTTCAGCGACCTACCAGGTTGAGAGCTCGGGCATCCACCCGATGACGGTGCCGCCCTGCGCGACCGCCTCGTATATCGTCGTCGCGGATCCGGCGAGCAGGCTGTTCTCGCTCACCGTCAGGCGATCATAGCCCCCCGCCCGCATCAGCTCGTGCACGATCAGCGCGCCCGCCAGGATCACCGGCGCGCGCTTCTGCTGGATTCCGGGAAGGGCGGCGATCTCATCCACCGTCAGATGCCTCATGCGTTCGACGCTCATCTCGACATCGCCGATCGTCAGATCCCTCAGATGCACGAAACTCGAGTCGTACACGGCCAGCTCGTGCACCATCGCGACGAGCGAGGTGACGGTCCCACCCACGGCGACCAGCCGGTCGGGGCGATCATCCAAGTTCGCCCAATACCGCTCGAAATGAGGGCGCATCCAAGAGGAGGCACGGGCGAGTTCCCCATCGCTCGGCGGCATGGACGAGAAGAACCGCTCCGTCACGCGGCGGCAGCCGATGTCGAGCGATTCGGCGCGATCGAGTTTCAAGCGCGGCTCAGCCGGCCCGTCGGCGACCTCCCCCGACGCCGCGACGACGGGGCGAACATCCGATACGCCGGCGCGACCGACAACCAGCTCGGTTGATCCCCCGCCGGAATCGGCGACGGCGATTCGCTCTCCCATGAAATCGTGGGCGACCCCGTAAAACGTCAGGCGGGCCTCGACCTCTCCGGGAATCACCTGAGGAAGAAGGCCGAGATCGCGCAGGCGGTCCAGCAGCTCACCGCCATTGGACGCGTCGCGGGCCGCGCTCGTGAGCGTGCAGCTCACATGACGGGCGCCGAATTCCCGCGCCTCCCGCGCGAACCCCGCGCAGGCATCCGCCACCCGCTCGATGGCGGCGGGGGCGAACATACCCGTCGCATCGACGCCCTCCCCCAGATCGGTGATGACGGTCCTCTTCGTCGACGCCACGACCGACCCGCCCTCCATCTCCGCGCAGAGCATGCGCGATGAGACGGTGCCGAGGTCTATGGCGGCGATCTTCATGCGGGTCATCGGCTACTCCCCCGTCGAGACGATGGCCATGCCGTTCGCCCCGTCGAAGAAGAAGACCGCGTCGAGCAATTTCCAGTACCAGGCGGAATTCTCGAGCACCGCGCGCTCGGCGGCCTCCACCTCGGCGGACGTCGTCGGTTTTTTCGAGGAGTCGCTGGACGCGGCGCCCGAGCCCGTCTTGCTCTTGTCCGCGGCGTCGGCACCCTTCAGCTTCCCGGAGTCCTCGCCGTCCGAGGCCGACGACGCATCGGAGCCCTCCTCCGCGGAGTCGCCTTGCGAGGAATCATCCGACTCACTCGGGTCGACCACGACGGGATTTCCCTCGTCGTCCAGCCCCTCGACCGTGATGGTCTGCTCGCCCGGCATCACCATGCCCAGGTCCTTGCGGGCGGTGTCCTCGATGCCCTCCTGGGACATGAGGCCCCCCACCTCATCGCCGAGGGTCTCGTTGTACTCCTCGCGGATCGCGGTCTGCTCTTCGAGGATCATCACCGTGCGCCGGGCGATGTAGAAGTCGCGGATGGGCCCGTAGGTCCCCGCGAGCACGAGCAGCACGACGGCAAGGTAGAAGAAGTGCCGCTTCGGCCCGGTCGTCAGCGCGTAGAACCAGCGCACCAGCGCGTTGTCCGACGCGTAGCGCATGAGGTCCTGCTGGGCGGCCTGAGGTGCCTTGCCGCTCCTGGCGCGCCCCGCGCCGTCGGGCGCCTTGGCGCCCACGACGGCGCGTCGACCGGATTCGGGACGAGACGACGTTCCACGCGACGCGGCGCCACGCGGGGACGCGCTCGCCTGCTTTCGCGCGGCACGGCGCTCCTGTTTCTCGCGCTTGGCGACATCGCTGCCGCGCGCAGAGCGCTTGTGCGGCTTCGATGAAGCGGCAGCGGCGGCCGACAAATCGCCCGTCTTGTCCGGATCCATGCCCTGTGCGGGCGCTTTTTTGTTCAAAGTAGAGTTAGCCATGGGCGCCTTGTGTGTTTGAGGGTGTATCTGCGCTTGTGCAGGGTCCATTATGACATATAAAGAGCGAGCTCGATCACCGCGAACAAGGTATCGCACGACCGGTCGTCCCGTTTGATGCCCATGAGCATCGCCGACCAGACGAAATCGGCGACCTGCCCCATATCGAGTTCGGCGCGGGCGCGTTCGGAAATCGCGGCGTCGAGCTCGAACGCATGGCGCACGGTGAGCTGTATATCGTGCAGGCAGGCACGCTCGGCCTCCCCGGCACGCTGACGCGTCCGCCCGTCGACCACACCGGCGTCGCGAAGCCAGACGTCGCGGAAACCGCGCACCGAATCCCTGAGCGCCTCCGTGAGCTTGCGGCAATAATCCAGGGCCGTTCCCGCTTCGCGGATGCACGCATCCAGGTCCGCGGCGGCCAACGCCTCGCGCCAGAAGCGCCTCAGCACCTCGGTGCGCAACTCGGCGATGTCGGGGATGTGGTTGTACATCGTCCCCGTCGCCACCCCGCAGGCCTCCGCCACCGCGCGCACGTTCAGCGATGCCAGGCCCTCTTTCTGGGCCTTCGCATACGCGACGTCGATGATCTGCTCTTTCGTGATCGCCTTCCTGCTCCCCATGGCGAACCTCCTCCGCTCGCGTTCCCGCGCGACCATCCGATGCCGACCCGCTCGGCGGACGGTCGCATCATTTGAACATGCCCGTGGACCGTTCAGGGTGAATGGGGCCTTCGGCGCATCGTCCTTGCCCCATCTCCATAGGCTGCCTAATATGAACGTTGTTCAGATGAACTACGTTCATATTATACGGGAGCGAAGCGATTTTCGCACCCGGAAAGGAGCCTCCATGTCCCCCATGCTCATGTTCGCCAGCCTCGCCATCACCGGCGCGCTCATCTTCTACACCGTCGGCGTGTTCCGCGAGCGCGCCGACGGCAGCCTGCGCGGTTGCCACGTGGTCCTGTTCTGGCTCGGCCTGGCATGCGACACCACCGGCACCACGCTCATGTCCATCATGGCCCGCACGAGCGCCGAGGCCGCACCCGCCATCCATGGCATCACGGGCCTCGCCGCCATCCTGCTCATGCTGTTCCATGCCGGTTGGGCGACCCTCGTCTACTTCCAGGGAAAGCGCGGCGGCGAGACTGCCCTCGAGCGTGAGCGCACGTTCCACCGCCTGAGCGCCGCCGTCTGGGTCGCCTGGCTCGTCCCGTATGTCATCGGCATGCTCGTCGGCATCCCCATGATCAAGCTCGATACCGTCCCCGCGGTCATCGCCAGCCTCGTGGTCGCCGCGATCGCCGCGTACCTCGTCTTCCGTCCCACGAAGCGCGCCTGATCCCCGGCGCACCGCACATCCCCCAAGGAGTCATCATGAAATACCTGAGCGTACACAAGAACACGCTTCTGCTCATCGCGAGTTTCGTCTGGTTCGTCGCGGGCGCGAACATCGCCCGCATCGGCGTCGACGCTTACAGCGCCGGCCACCTCTCCCTCGTCAACGTCGCCTTGAGCACGGCGGTCGCCCTCGTCTTTTGGACCTTCGTGTTCGGCAAGCTCGTGGTCAAGCACACCGACCGCATCACCGGATACGAGGAGGACCGCCATTTCTTCCTCAAGTTCTTCGACGTGCCCGCGTTCATCATCATGGCCGTCATGATGACGGGAGGCATCTCCATCCGTGCGTTCGGCCTCGCGCCCGAGGTTTTCATCGCGGTGTTCTACACCGGCCTCGGCAGCGCGCTTGCCCTCGCCGGGCTGCGGTTCGCCTGCACGTGGCTTCGCGAGGTGCGGGCCGCCAAGCGGGCGGCGGGCCAAGGGCGCTAGGAGCGCTTTGCCTCATCCCACAAGTCGTTGAGCTCCCGCGTCGAGAGGGACTCCAGGCAGACGCCGCTCTCGTGGGCGGCGTCTTCCATTGCCGACCAGCGGTCGCGGAACTTCGCGGTGCTCGCACGCAGGGCGCTCTCCGCGTCGATCCCCTCTTTGCGCGCGACGTTCACCAAGGCGAAGAGCATGTCGCCGAACTCCATCTCACGCGCCGGGGACCCGGGTTCCTCCGCCAGATACTCCGCGCGCTCCTCGGCGACCTTCTCCCACACATCTTCGACGGTATCCCATTCGAAGCCGGCGGCAGCGGCCTTGCGCGAGACCTTTTGAGCCTGCATGAGCGCCGGCAGCGCCCGCGGCACGCCATCGAGCAGGCCCTCGGGACGCTCTCCCGCCTCGACGGCGCCGGCGTCCTTCGCGCCTTTCTCGGCGAGCTTCACGCGGTCCCAGATCGCCAGGACCTCGTCCGCCGAATGCGCGTCCGCCTCGCCGAACACATGTGGATGCCGGCGGATGAGCTTCTCGTTGATGTCCCGCGCGACATCGGCCATCGTGAAGGCGCCGGCGTCCGCCGCGATCTGGGCGTGCAGCACCACTTGCATGAGCACGTCGCCGAGCTCCTCGCGCAAGTGCGCCTCATCGGCCGCCTCGATGCAGTCGACCGCTTCGTACGCCTCCTCGATCATGTTCTTCGCGATGCTCTCGTGGGTCTGCTTGCGATCCCACGGGCAGCCGTCCGGCTGACGCAGGCGCCAGATGGTCTCGACGAGCGCCTGCATCTCCTCGCGCGCGTCGGACAGCGTCGAGGTGTCGCGCGTGATGCTCGCCAGACTCGACGACCCCGTCTCAGTCCATGAACCCATGCCTTATGCTCCTTTGCTCGTTGCCTCTCATGCAAGGTCTCAATTTGTACCTGTCCCCAATTGTGACGCGGGGCTAGTCCAGGATGATGTGGCGGAAGGCCTCGCAGAGGGGCAGCCCGCTCTCGTAGACGCCGCAGCTGTTCGACCCGTCCTTGGGAATGGACACGCTGCCGGGGTTGAAGAGCCACAGCCCCGGATGGCGCTCGCTCTCCTCGTTCACCTTGACGTGCGTGTGGCCGTAGAGCAGGGCCGATCCCGCGGGGAGCGCCGGCACGCGGTCCACGCTGTTGTGCATGCCCGCTCCGAAGACGTGCCCATGCGTGCAGAACAGCTCGCGGCCGCCCTCGTCGATCACCATGGCGCTGTCCGCCATGCACGGGAACGCCAGGACCATCTGATCGACCTCGGCATCGCAGTTGCCGCGCACGGCGACCACGGTCCCCGTCGACGCCAGACCGTTCAACATCTCGATGACGCGCTTGGGAGCGTAGTCGCGCGGGAGGTCGTTGCGCGGCCCGTGGTAGAGCAGGTCGCCCAAGAGCAAAACGCGATCGGGGCGCTCCCGCTCGATGACGCGCATCAGGCGCTCGGTCCAATATGCGGAACCGTGGATGTCGGAGGCGATGACGAATTTCATGATGATGCCTTTCCGCGCGGGCGGCATGCCGCGCTTGACTTTTGATCCGCTGCGACGGGCTGCGACGGGAGCCGAACGTCCCCGGAACCGAGACGGGCCGCGTCCATCACCGTCGCCAGGGGCGCTCCCGTCCTGCGGGCGGCCGCGGCGCAATCCTCGTATTCGGGCGTGACCCGCTCACTGCCGTCGGGCAGCGTCGCGCACTTCACGGTGATGGGGCCGTATGCGGTTTCGCGCACCTCGAGGCGACGCGGGAGCACCGTCCTCTCCATCACGCATCGCCGCACGCCCAGGGCGCTGGTCTCGAGGAGCATCGTCTCCCCGATTCTCTCGGCCTCATCTGGGGCGCACAAGACCCGCAGCTCGTAGGCGGGCCTGCCCTTCTTGGCGAAGATGGGCGCCCAATGGACCTCGCGGGCGCCGGCGTCACGCAGGCGCCCGGCGGCGTGCGCCATCTGCTCGCCCGTCATATCGTCGAGATCGCATTCGAGCTTGCACACGGAGACGGGCGGGTTCGTCTCCGAGGAGAGATGGGGGCGGCGGCGCCCGTGATGGCGATCGGTTGAATCAGCCACCGCACGGTCGACGCGGCCCGCTGCCGCGCGACCCGCATCGGGAAGCTCATCGATGAGCATCGCGCGCAGGATGGACGGTCGGGTGTAAGCGCGCTTCCCCGCGCCGAGCCCCATGCGCGAGACGGTGTAGCGCGCGGGCAATTCGAACGAGGGGGAAAGCGCCGCGACGAGCGCGGCCCCCGTGGGCGTCACCAACTCGCCCTGCACGTCGCACGGGGCGAGCGGGAGCCCGTGCGCGCGGCAGATGCCGAGCGTCGCGGGGACGGGGACGGGCATGACGCCGTGCTGGCAGCGCACGGTGCCCGAACCCTCGACCAGCACCGGAACCACCGCGCGCTCGATGCCGAGCAAGTCGACGAGAACCGCCGCCGCGAGCATGTCCGCGATCGAGTCCACAGCGCCGACCTCGTGGAAATGGACCTGGTCGACCGGGACCCCATGGGCCTCCGCCTCGGCCTCGGCGAGGATGCCGAAGGCGCGGCGGGCGAACGCGCGGGCGGCGGGGGCCATGGCGGCGCCGTCGATCAGGGCCAGGATGTCCGCGAGGTTGCGATGCACATGGGAACGTCCATGCGGATGACCGCACTCATGGACGTGGACGTGGGCGGGGTCGTGGCCCCGATCATGCCCGCGGCTGCGACCGTGACCATGCCGATGCCCGTCCGCGCCATGCAGATACTCCATGTCGTGATCGTGGTTCTCGTGGGCCCCATCCAAGACGACATCGAAATCGAGGCAGGATATGCCCGCCCTGCTCACGCGACCCACTTCGATCGAGAACCCGTCGACCGGCAGGGATCCGAGCGCCGCGCGCACCGCGCGCTCGGCGACCTCGGGGTCCTCCGCCAAATCGAGCAGGGCCGCGACGAGCATGTCGCCCGCGATGCCCGACTGGCAGTCGAGCCATAGCGTCTTGCCGCGAGCCATGCGCACCCGCCCCTCTGCCTCGATGCCGCCGCACTCGCTTGCCGCCATACCTCAGTCCTCCCTGCCCGGCAGATGGTTGATGAGCGAAGCCTGAAACCCCGCGCCGAACCCATTGTCGATATTTACCACAGACACCCCGCTCGCACAGCTGTTCATCATGGCGAGCAGCGTGGTCACGCCCTCGAAATTCGCGCCGTAGCCCACGCTGGTAGGCACCGCGATCACCGGGCACGAGGCCAAGCCCCCCACGACGCTCGGCAGGGCGCCCTCCATGCCGGCGACGGCGATGATCACCTGAGCGCGCGATATCTCCTCGGCATGGGACAACAGCCGGTGGATGCCCGCGACGCCGACATCGTGAACCACATTCACGCGATTGCCCAGGAAACGCGCGGTGAGCGCGGCTTCCTCGGCGACGGGCAGGTCGCTCGTGCCGGCGGTGAGCACCAAGACCTCGCCATTTCCATCCGGCTCGGGCAGTCCGCCCACCACGCCGCAGCGGGCGGCCTCGACATACTCGAACGGGCAACCCAGGTCGGCGAGGCCCCGAGCCGCCGCATCGTCGAGCCGCGTGATGAGGGCGCGCTCCTGGCCGCCCTCGCGCATGGCACCGACGATGCCCGCGATTTGGCGGGCAGTCTTACCCGCACCGTAGATGACCTCGGACACGCCCGTGCGAAGGCCGCGCTGCATGTCTACGCACGCATAGCCGAGATCGGTCGTCGCACCGGCCCGAACGCGCCTCGCCAATTCGTCGGGAGCCACGCGTCCGTCCGCGACGTCGCGGGCGAGGGCTTCTAGTTCATGAACCTCCATCGGCCTCTCTTTCAATTCCCCGGATGGCATCCCCATCCACGTGATCGGCCGCGGCGCGGCGCCGCGACCGGACTCAAAGGCATCCGGGCGAGATGCCCGACGTGAAACATATGTCAACCGCCGCAGAAGCCACACGCGCGCTGCACCGGGACATGCTCGCGCGGCTTGCGGCTACAGGAGTGCCTCCGCCCAAGCGCCCTCCTTGAATCCGGTCAAAACGACGTTGTCCGCAACGATCAGGGGGCGCTTGACCAGCATGCCGTCGGTGGCGAGCAGCTCATAGGCCTCCTCGTCCGTCATGCCGGCGTCGAGCTTGGCCTTGATGCCGAGCTCTCGGTACTTCATGCCGCTCGTGTTGAAGAAGCGGCGCAGCGGCAGGCCGGAGCGCTCGCGCCACTCCGCAAGCTCCGCCGCCGTGGGATTATCCTCGACGATGTGGCGATCAGTGTACTCGACGCCCTGCTCATCCAGCCATTTCTTGGCCTTCTTGCAGGTGGTGCACTTGGGGTATTCGATGAACAGGACGGCCATGCATGGCTCCTCTCGGGTCGGGTGTCGAACTTCTAACAGCGTACCCAACCCGTATAATGGCAAGCATGAGAAACTCACCTGACATATCCCGCGACGACGGGGCGCAAGGCGCCGGGGCCCCGGCGGCACCGCGTCCCGCATCGGCCCCCATCTCCAGCTCCATCTCCCCCGGACGGCGCACCGCGCTCTACGGGGTGCTCACCGCCGCCGCGCTCGTCTGCGGCTACCTCGAACTGCTCATCCCCCTGCCCGTCACCGTGCCCGGCGTGAAGCTGGGCCTGGGCAACATCGTGATCCTCATGGCGCTCGAGCGCCTGGGCGCGAGGGCTGGCCTCTTCCTCATGTTCATCAAGGTCATCGCATCGACACTGCTGTTCGCCAACCTGCAGATGCTCGTCTTCTCCCTGGCGGGCGGCCTGCTGTCCTGGGCCGTCATGGCGCTCGCCGTGCGCAGCGGGGCCTTTTCCACCGTCGCCACATCGGTGCTCGGCGGACTCGCCCATAACACGGGGCAGCTCGCCGCCGTCGCCGTGCTGCTCTCCGGCCGCGTCGCGCTCGTGAACATGCCCGTGCTCGCCGTGTCCGGCGTGCTGTGCGGAGCCGCCGTGGGCGTTGCCGCACGCCTGGTGCTGCGCGCGCTGCCCCAGGAGGCATTCCATGCATAAGGCGAGGTCCTTGGAAAAGGCGCTCGACAAGACATCCCGCCCGGCCCTCCCCACGGGGCCCGACGTCGGACAGGTCCTGCCGGTGCCGGCGATCTCGCGGCGCGACCTCATGTGCGGCGGCGCCTGCTCAACCCTCGCGCTACTGCTCTCCGGCTGCGCGCAACCCGGAACCGGCACCTCCACCGCCGCGAAACCCGCCACCGGATCGACCTTCGCCTTCGACACCTACTGCACGTTCGGCGTCTACGGCGACGACGCCGCGCCGGCACGCCTGGCCGACGCATGCGCCCACTTCGACGCGCTGTTCGACCTCTACGACGAGAAGTCCGATATCGCCCGCATCAACGCCGCGGCGGGTGAGCCGGTTCGCGTGCACGCCGACACCGTTGACCTCCTGCTCGCCGCCAAAACGTATTGCGAACAGGCGGACGGCCTGTTCGACATCACGATCGGCGCGGTTTCCACGCTCTGGGATTTCACCGAGGGCGTGCGCCCGTCACCCGAGGCGATCGCCGATGCCCTGCCCCATGTGGATTGGCGCTGCATCGAGATAGACGAGGAGGCGCTCGCCGTGCGCCTGGCCGACCCGCAGGCGAAGCTCGACCTGGGCGGCATCGCCAAGGGGTATGTGGCCGACCGCCTCTGCGATCTGCTGCGCGACGAGACGAGCGCCACCGGCGCCGTGCTCTCGCTCGGCGGCAATATCGCGCTGTTTGGGGAGAAGCCGAACGGCGAACCCTGGGAAACCGGCGTCCGCGATCCCAACGACCCGGGCGGCGACACCGTGGTGGGCACCGCGCACATCCAGGGGGGATCGCTGGTGACGAGCGGCCTGTACGAGCGCGTGTTCGAGCAAGACGGCGTCACGTACTGGCACATCCTCGACCCGCGCACCGGCGAGCCCGTCCAGACCGACGTGGCGAGCGTCACGGTGCTCAGCCCGTCCTCGACCGCCGCCGACGCGCTCTCGACCACGCTGTTCGTGACCGGCAGCCGCCGCGGCGCCGAGATCGCCGACGCGCTCGAGGACACGGCGGCGTACTTCATCCTGCAAGACGGCCAGACCGTCGAGTCCACCCGCTGGCAAGAGCTCACCGAGTTCTCGTAACGGCGAGGCGCGCGAATGGGCACGCAGTTGAGGACAGGCGCAAATTGATCCGGTCTACGCGACCCTCGAGCGGCTTGCGCTTTTGTGCGGCTTGCGCGGGTAATGTCGAAAATAACGACGTTGAAGCGCATCAGTTTCGACATTTCACGCGCGTCGCCGTGTTGTGACAGAAGTGCCGTCGCAGCTCGTCGCACCGTCGGCGTAAGCGTTGACCGACGTGCGATTCGCACCCGTCCACAGCTGCACGAAGTCTCAATTTGTGCCTGTCCCCATTTGAGACCCCATTTGAGACGTTCGAGGCGTTAGAACTCGCCGATCATGCGGACCTCGGGCTCGAGGTCGACGCCGAACTGGGACTTCACCTCATCCTGCACGTGCTCGATGAGACCGAGCACGTCCTTCGCGCTGGCGTGACCCGTGTTGACCACGAACCCGCAATGTTTCTCGCTCACTTGCGCATCGCCCACACGCGCGCCGCGCAGGCCCGCGTCCATGATGAGTTTGCCGGCGAAATACCCCTCGGGGCGCTTGAACGTGGAGCCCGCGCTCGCCATCTCGAGCGGCTGCTTTTCCTCGCGACGGCGCTGGTAGTCGTCCATGGCGGCGCGGATCATGCCCTCGGATGCGGGCGAGAGCTTGAACGTGGCGGAGATCACGATGAGACCGTCGTCGTGCACGCGGCTCTTGCGATAGCCGAGGTTGAGGTCGCGCGCCTCGAGCGTGACCACGGACCTGCGATTGCCGTGCTTGCTCGGCACGTACACGCGCACGGACTCGAGCACCTCGCCCGTCGTGCCGTCGTAGGCGCCGGCGTTCATGAAGCAGGCGCCGCCCACGGTGGCGGGGATGCCCCACAGCGGCTCCATGCCGGAGAGCCCCTGGTCGGCGGCGGCAAGAGCGACATCGCGCAGCAGCGCGCCCGCCTCGGCCGTCACGCGCCAATGCGATGCGTCCACCTCGATGCCCGCGAAGTTGTCGCGCAGCAATACGACGACGCCGCGAATGCCGCGGTCGCCCACCAGCAGATCGGAGCCGTTGCCCACGATCGTCACGGGCACGCCGCCCGCGTAGCAGGTGTCCAGCACGCGCACGAGGGCGTCCGCCGTGCGCGGCGTGACCAGCACGTCGGCCGGCCCGCCGATCTTGAACGTGGTGTGCTCGCGCATGGGCTCGGTCATAAGGACGTTGTCCTCACCCGCAACCTGCGCAAGGACGCACAGCATCTCTTCGCTCACATACTCATGCTCGTGCATCGGGATACCTCCCCCGTGTAGAAAACAAGTCTGGACCCACTATACCCGAGCAGCCGTTGCGCCACGCAAAGAGGCGCGTTATAGTCGTTTTGTTTCAGGGCGGGGTGCAATTCCCCACCGGCGGTAAATGCGCGGCAAGACCCCTTGCCGGGCGCATGAGCCCGCGAGCCGCCGCGTGCGGCCGACCCGGTGCGATTCCGGGGCCGACGGTACAGTCCGGATGGAAGAAACGAAAGAGGTCTTTCCATGAACAACGCTATCGATACCCGCAAGATCGCGCTCGCCGCGCTCTTCACCGCCGCATCGCTCATCCTGAGCCTGGTGCAGATCCCCATCTTCCCCATCGCCCCGTGGCTCATGTACGACCCGTCGGGCATCGTCTGCCTCATCGCCGCGCTCGCCTTCGGGCCCAAGCTCGGTGCGGCAGTCGCCATCATCTCCTGGCTGCCCCGCGTCTTCCTCGACCCGTTTGGCGCGCCCATGGGCATGCTCTCCACCTGCGCGTTCATCGTTCCCGCAGCGATCATCTACCTCAAGGGCGGGCGCTCCCGCAAGGCGTCCGTCGCCGGCATGCTCGCGGGCGCGGCGCTCTCCATCGCCGTCTCGTGCGCCATGAACCTCGTGGTGACGCCGCTGTACACCGCCATCGCCGTCGAGGATGTCGCCGCCATGATCGTCCCCGTGCTGCTCCCCTTCAACACGCTGAAGATGGTCATCAACGTAACGGCCGGCCAGGTGCTCCTCACCCCGTGCATGAACGTGCTGAAGAGCCGCGAGGTCGCGTGACGGCGGCGAAGATGACCGCGGCGAACTCGACCGCGCCCTCGGATACGAAACGCCCCGCGCGGCTCGCGCGGAATATCTCGCCTGCGCAGATCGAGCTGCACGGCGTCCACGCCGCCTACCCCGGCGCGCGAACCGAGGCGATCGCCGGTATCGACCTCGAGATCCCCGCAGGCCAGTATGTGTGTGTCTTAGGCGGCAACGGCTCGGGCAAATCGACCTTGCTACAGCTCATGAACGCGCTTGTCCCGCCGAGCGCGGGCAGGGTGCGCGTGTTCGGCCTGGAGACCGCCGGGGAGGGGAACCCCATCGCGATCCGCAGCCGATGCGCGAGCGTGTTCCAGCACCCCGAGGACCAGATGGTCACGAGCATCGTCGCCGACGACGTCGCATTCGGCCCCGAGAACCTGTGCGTTCCGCAACCCGAGATCGCGCGCCGCGTCGATGCCGCCCTCGAGGCCACCGGGATGGGCGAATTCGCCCAAAGCGATCCCGCGGACCTCTCAGGAGGGCAGATGCAGCGCGTCGCGATCGCCGGGGCGCTCGCCATGGAGCCCGAGATCCTGCTGCTCGATGAGCCGTGCGCCATGCTCGATGCACAGGGGCGCGCTGACGTTCGCGCCATCATCGGCCGCCTCAGCGCGCGCGGCATCACCATCGTCCATGTGACCCACTTTATGGAAGACGCGCTGGACGCCGACCGCGCGATCGTCCTCGAGCGCGGGCGCATCGCGTTTGACGGGATGCCTGAACGGGCTTTTTCCGACGAGGGCCGCGTGCGCGCACTCGGCCTCGAGGCGCCCTGCGAGCCGCGGCGCATCCTCGACGCCATGAAGGCCCGGTCCGCGGTCTCGCCCGCGTCCTCGCGCGCGGTCCCGCCCGCGTCCTCGCGCGCCGCGGTTGACCCCGACCTCGCTTTCCTAGGGGAGCCAAGCGTGGTTTTCGACGGCGTCTCGTTCTCCTATGCCACCGCCCGCAATCCGCGCAAACGCCGAGGTGGGGTCCTCGGCGGCGGCAAGCGGACCGAAGATGCGCCACCCATGGCCCCGCTCGCCGTGAGCGACCTCTCCTTCCGAGCGTTCCCCGGGACGCTCACCGCGCTCGTCGGCCGCACGGGTTCCGGCAAATCGACCACCGCCGAACTCGCCTGCGCCCTCAAACTGCCGCTTTCCGGAACCGTCCGCATCTGCGGGGTGGACACCGCGGACCTGAATCGCCGCTCGGACATCCGCCGCCATGTCGGGTACGTCTCCCAGCTGCCCGAGCGTCAGCTGTTCGCCGAGACCGTCTTCGAGGACGTCGCCTTCGGCCCGCGCAACCTGGGCCTCTCGGATGACGAGGTGTCTACGCGCGTCCGCGACGCCCTGGCCTCCGTCAACCTCGATCCGACCGACGAGCTGCTCACGCGCTCGCCCTTCTCGCTCTCCGGTGGGCAGCAGCGCGGGGTCGCCCTGGCGGGCGTGCTCGCCATGCGTCAAGACGTCCTCGTGCTCGACGAGCCCATGGCCGGCCTCGACCCGGCCGGCAGGCGCCATGTGCGCGCGATCCTGCACGACCTCAAGCGCGCGGGCTCCACGCTCATCATGGTCACCCACAGCATGGAGGACGTTGCGGAACTCGCCGAGCAGGTGATCGCGCTCGACCGCGGGCGCACGGTCGCGTCGGGCACCCCGGAGCAGGTCCTTCCCGCCCTGCTGGATGCCGGGGAGGTGGGGGACCATGGCTCTTCGCGCTAGCATCGGCCAGTACTACTCGGTCGACTCGCCCATCCATCGCCTCGACCCTCGCGTCAAGCTCGTGGCCGCGCTCGTCTTCATGGTGAGCTGCTTTTTCGTAGACTCGGCGGCGACGCTTTTGCTCGCGGGCGCGTCCGTCCTCGGCGCCGTCGCACTCGCCCGGGTGCCCATCCGGCGCCTGCTCGCGCAGATTCGCCCCATCGCCCTGTTCCTGGTCATCACCTCGGTCATCAACCTCTTCCTGGTGCAGACCGGACCCGTTGCGCTCCGGCTGGGACCCGTCGCCATCCACGCGGACGGCGTGTCAGCCGCGGTTCTCTACACCGTGCGCTTCTTCCTGCTGCTGATGGGCGGGTCCCTTCTCACGCTCACGACCACCCCGGTCGCGCTCGCCGACGCCGCCGAGAAGCTCCTCGCGCCCCTCGAGCGCTTGGGAGTCCCGGTCCGACAGAGCACGCTCGTGCTCTCCATCGCGCTGAGATTCGTGCCCACGCTCTCCCAGGAGGCCGAAAACATCGTCGCCGCCCAGACCGCGCGCGGGGCCGATCTCGAGAACAAGGGCGCCCTGGCGTATGCGCGCGCCTGCGTCCCCCTCATCGTGCCCCTGTTCGCCAACGCCCTGCGCCATGCCGAGAACCTCGGCCGCGCCATGGACGCCCGCTGCTACACGGGCGGGGCGCGCACGCACTACCACGTCATGAGGATCGACCTCCGCCGCGACGGCGTCGCCTGCGCCGCGCTCGCCCTATACGTCGCCGCACTCGCCCTCCTGCGCCTCGCGTGAGAGATCGGGGCGTACGGCGATATCTGTTGCGCAATTTGCGCCTGTCCCCAATTGTGCTGTTTGTCCCTAAGGGCCCTCCACCGAAAAGACGCGCAATGTCCATCATCTGACGTGGCGGGTGCGGTATTCTAACTTCCATATATGTGACGCCACACGCACACCAAATGGAGTTCATCATGTCACACACCACCCCCGGCCGCACCCATGTCGAGGGCGCCATGCACAGCGCACCCACCTCGCTTTCCCGCCGTTCCCTGATCAAGGCCGCACTCGCCGCAGCCAGCGCCTCCGTGATCTTCGGTATTCCCAACCGCGCATACGCCGCAAGCGCCTCGCAGCAGACGCTCGACGCCCTGGCGAGCGCTGAGGACAAGCTCGCGGCCGTCGAGGCGGAACTCGACAGGCTCGCCGCCGAGTTCGAGGCCCTCAGCCATGAGCAGGACCTCACCATCTCGAAAATCGAGGACGTTCAGGCGCAGATCGACGAGACCCAGGCCCAGATCGATACCAAGCAGGCCGAGCTCGAGGCCAAGCAGGACGTGCTCTCCCGCCGCGTGTCCAACAGCTACAAGGAGGGCGGGACCAGCATCCTGACCCTGCTCATGGCCTCGGAATCATTCGAGGAGCTGCTCAGCAACGGCCGTTACATCGAGAAGGTCAATGACGCCGACAAGCAGGTCATCGGCGATATCCAATCCATCCGCGCCGAACTCGAGCAGCGCAAATCCGAGCTCGAGGACCAAAAGAGCTCCCTCGAGGCGCTCAAGGAGCAGCAAGCGCAGCAACTCAGCGACATGCAGGCAAAGCAGGCGGAGGTCCAGGAGCTCGTCGCCGGCCTCTCCGCCGATGTCAAGGACCTCATCGCCAAGCGCGACGCCGAATACCTCGCCGCCGTCGCCGAGGAAGAGCGCCAGCGCCAGGAGCAGCAGAAGCACCAGCAGGGCGCCGGCGGGTCGTACGTCCCCAGCACCGGCAGCGTGTCAGGCCCCGTCAAGTCGCTCGAGCGCGTCCTTTCCGCCTGCCATGCCGTCCCGAGTCCCGGCACCGGCCTGTGCGCGATGTGGGTTTCCCGCGTGTTCGCCTCCGCCGGCTTCAGCTATGTGGGCGGCAACGCGAACGACATGTACAACCGCTATTGCACGAGCTCCGATCGATCCGCCCTCAAGCCCGGCATGATCATCGCCTCCCCCACGCACCCGCACACCGCCGCCGGCCGCATCTACGGTCACGTGGGCATCTACGTCGGCAACAACACCGTCATGGAAAACGTCGGCTCCATCCAGGCGACCAACCTGGACAGTTGGATCTCCTATTACGGCGCCACCGTCACACCCCGCTGGGGTTGGATCGGCGGCTGGGTGCTCGGCTAATTCGCCCTGCAGGCGCGGCGTCACGGCGCCGCGCTATACTTGTGCTGCATTTTCGCCGAAAGGAGCAATCGCATGACTCAGACCATCGAAGCGCAGGACACCTGCGTCCTCGTCACCGGCGGCGCCGGTTTCATCGGATCGCACACTGTCGTCGAGCTGCTTCAGCGCGGCTACGAGGTCGTCATCGTCGACGACCTGTCGAACGCTTCGGCCAAGGTCGAAGACCGCATCAAAACCATCGTCGGCCCCGAGGCCGCGGCCAACCTCACCATGTACGTGGCGGACGTAAACGACCGCGAGGCCCTCGGGCGCATCTTTGACGCGCACCGCATCGACCGCGTCATCCACTTCGCCGGCTACAAGGCCGTGGGCGAGTCCGTGTCCAAGCCCATCGAGTACTACAGCAACAACATCGGCAACACCCTCACGCTCGTCGACGTCATGCGCGAGCACGGCTGCAAGTCGATCATCTTCTCCAGCTCCGCCACCGTCTACGGCGACCCCGACAGCCTGCCGCTGACCGAGGAGAGCCCCAAGAAGCCGGCCACCAACCCCTACGGCTGGACCAAGTGGATGATCGAGCAGATGCTCACCGACCTCCACACCGCCGATCCCGAGTGGAACGTCGTGCTGCTGCGCTACTTCAATCCCATCGGCGCGCATGCGAGTGGCCTCATGGGCGAGGACCCCAAGGGCATCCCGAACAACCTGCTGCCCTACGTGGCGCAGACCGCCATCGGCAAGCGCGAGGCCGTCCACGTGTTCGGCGACGACTACCCCACCCCCGACGGCACCGGCGTGCGCGACTACATCCACGTCTGCGACCTGGCCTCCGGCCACGCGGCGGCACTCGCCTGGATGAACGGCCGCGAGGGCGTCGAGGTGTTCAACCTCGGCACCGGCCGCGGCACCTCCGTGCTCGAGATCATCCGCGCCTTTGGCGAGGCTTGCGGGCACGAGGTCCCCTACGTCATCGACCCGCGCCGCCCCGGCGACGTGGCCGAGAACTACGCCGACTGCTCCAAGGCCCGCGACCTCATGGGTTGGGAGGCGCAGTTCGACATCGACGACATGTGCCGCGACGCCTGGAACTGGCAGTCTCACAACCCCGACGGCTACGAGGGGTAACGGTCACTCAAGCGCGGCGGATCATCCCGCACCGGCGATAGCCGAGCGGAATGGCGCCGCACGCAACCATAGGAATCCCGTGCGGGGCGGTCTCGACCGCCCCGTTTTGCTAGCATTGTCCGAGAGAGAACTCCCATGGAAAGGGCTGCACATGAGCGAGATGACCGAGCACGCGGGCGATGCATTCGTCAGGTATCTGAAAGACAAGCTCCCGCTGATCGAAGATACCCTGGCCGCGGCACGCGCCGCAGCGGTCCCCTCGGGCATGCCCGCCCCTGCGGACGATCTCGAACGCTACCTGTATGCGCCGCTCGCCCACTTCACCGCCAGCGGCGGTAAGCGCGTGCGCCCCGTGCTCGCGCTTTTGGGCGCCGAGGCCGTGGGCGGGCGCGCGGAGCATGCCCTGTCCTGCGGAGTGGCCATCGAGTTGTTCCAAAGCGCCGCCCTCATCCACGACGACATCGCTGACACGAGTGAGCTGCGCCGCGGCGAGCCGTGCCTGTACCGCACCGAGGGCCTCGGCCTCGCCATCAACGCCGGCGACCTGGCGCTCACGCGCGTGTTCGAAATCGTGCTCGCCGATGAGTCACTCCCTGTCGAGCGCCGGCTGCGTGTGCTTGAGGAGCTCGTGCGCATGGAGCGCCACACGCTCGAGGGCCAGGCGCTCGATTTGGGTTGGGCACGCGACGGTCGCTGGAATGTCACCAGCGATGACTACCTCTATATGATCGACGGCAAGACCGCCTGGTACACCGTGGCGAGCCCCTTGTATGCCGGCGCCCTCGCGGCGGGCGCCGAACCGGATGCCGCAAAGGGGCTCATCGAGGTCGGCCTGCCCGCGGGGCTCGCCTTCCAGCTGCAAGACGACCTGCTCAATCTCGTGGGAGACGCGGACGCCCAGGGCAAGGACTTCCGTTCCGACATCACCGAGGGCAAACGCACCCTCGCGGTGGTCTGGGCGCTCGAGCATCTCGGGAACGAGAAGCGCTCCAAACTCGTCACGCTGCTCGAATCGGGGACCTCCGACCCCTCGCTGCTCGCGCGAGCCGTCGAGCTCATCGAGCTGGGCGGCGGCATCGACAAGTGCCACGAGCTCGCCACGGAGAAGACCGCCGAGGCCCAGAAGCGCGCCCACGAGCTCTCCGAACACGGCGTCATCACCACCGAGGCGGCCGACCTGCTCATCTCCATGGCGGATTTCTTCATCAATCGCCGCGCGTAGCCCCGCATTCAGCCTTCGCCAAGCCGATTTTGGCCTTCGCCAAGCTCTTTTGACAATAAACGTTCGCCAGAGGCGACCCTTCATTCTCAAATCCTCGGGAAACGAAAAGGAAGGGTCGCCTCTGGCGAACGTTTTGAGCATGCATCAAGAGCTTCACCGTCCAACAGGCTTCCATCCTGACCCAAAATGCCCCAGCATGCCCGGCGCTCGGGGCAAACGCCTCCCAATACCCGTGGGAGACATACCCATTACAGTCTGAGTCGTCCATAAGGGCGGCCCTTCACCTTCAAGGCATTAC
>CAUWMY010000011.1:0-41863 GCA_963560155.1 uncultured Collinsella sp. | reverse complement strand
ACCTGGCGAGCCGCAAGTTCCAGACGGCCATCGATGAGATCGACACCACCATCAAACACCTGCAGAAGGTCAAGGACAATCTGATCTCGAGCGAGAACAACCTGCGCCTGGCGAACGACAAGGCCCAGGGCCTCACCATCCGCAAGCTCACGCGGAATAACCCCACCATGAAGGCTGCGTTCGCCGAGGCCCGCGAGGAGCGTGCGCTCCCGGACGCCTAAGCGCCCCGCTTGGGTGTGAGCGCGAAGGTCATCACGAGGAGCAGCGCCGTGAAGGCCATGACGAACGGCCAGCGCGTTGGATCGGAGATGCTCGACAGGCCGATGGTGAGTGAGCTCGCTAGCGCGATGGCGGGTGCTGTGGCGCGGCGTACGCGTATGAGCGCGGGGGCGTCCTCGCACAGCGCCCCGCGGAGCGCCTCGGCGTAATACAGCGGCAGGATCAGCATGGTCATTGCCACCACGACCTCGGAGATGTCACCGTTGGGAAGCAGTCCCAGGGCGCTCACCACGGTATGCACGCCAACCCAGAACAACGTGGTGGCCAATGCGATCATGGCGCTCGCCACCGGGAAGCGCAGCGTCGCGTTCATGTGCCTCACGGTGCGCTCGCAAGGCATCATGTGGTGGAGCGCCAGGGACTGGGGCATGCGCAGGGTGGCGAGCACCATGCCGTTGGTACCTCCGAGCACGGCGATGAGCGCGATGACGTTGGGCAGCGCGCCGGCCTGCTCGCCGAAGAGCTTGACGAACATGAGCGAGAGGCTCGCATCGCCCGCCTCGATGACGGTCTGCGGCCCGAGGAAGCACGAGATACCCACGAAGTATCCCAGGTAAAGCGCGAGGATGATGATGGGGGCGGCGATGAGCGCGCGGGGCAGGTTGCGGTGTGCATCCTTTAGTTCCGGCGCGATGCTCACTGCGGAGCTCCAGCCGTCGAAGGCGAAGGCGACGGGCGCCGCCGCGGCGATCCATGCGGTGCCGGCTGCCGGCGCGGCGGCGATGTCGGAGCTCAGCCGGGCGATCGGGTCGTTCACCATGAGGCCGATGACGCCAACGAGCACCAGCGGCAGGGCCTTGGCCAGCGTGGTGAGGTTTTGGAAGTAGCCGCTCAAGGTGGGCCACAGGATGTTCCATGCGGTGCAAGCCAGCAGGAATACCAGGCCGATGCCCATCTGCCAGGCAAACGTCCCAGGCAGGTTGAAGGTCATGCACGCGTACACGCCCACGACCCAGCTGAGCACCGAGCAGACGACGGGCATGTACAGGAAGGTGAAGTTCCAGCCGATGAACGCGGCCCGGCGCGGGCCCAGGAATTCCTCCGCGTAGGCGATCAGGCCTCCATGTCCGGTGGTACGCGCGGCAAAGCGGGCCAGGGTGAGGCCGCCGAAGATGATGGTCGTGGCGGCGAGCAGCATCATAGCGACGCCGAGCGCGACGTTGCCGCCGGTGGCGATGAGGATGTTGTCGGACTTGAAGAAGATGCCCGATCCGATGCAGATGCCCACGATCAGGCAGATGGCGGTGAACAGCGAGTAGCGCTTCACCGGGGTCGCATCGGCGGAAGGGGCGGGTTCAGAAGAGGGGGTCATGGATTCCTACCCCAGGCGTCGCATGCGGACGCTCATGTCGATGGGCTTGGCGGTGAAGGGCGCGGTGGTGGCGAGTCCGTCCACGCCGGTGGCCGCGTATTCCCCGGCGTTGCCCGGGTTGACGCCGCCGGCGGCGATGATGGCGAGGCGCGGATCGAGAGCGCGCAGGTTGCCCACGAGTTCGGTCAGCTCGTCGACTGCGACTTTGTCGAGCTGGACGCCATCGACGCCGGCCCAGGCAACGGCCCCGCGCGAGGCGGCGCAGGCGCGCGTGCAGGCGGCGTTGTGCCATGCGAGGGCGAGCGCCTGCTCGGCGTTCACCTCAATGAACAGTTTCTTCTCGATGCAGCGAGAGCGGATCTGGGGCAGTTGCTCAATGAACGCGTCGATTCCCCCCATGAACGCGAGGTGATGGTCGAACACGAGGACGGTCTCGGAAAGGCCCAGGCGGTGGGGGAACGCGCCGCCCGCAATGGTGGCCTCAACGAGGAGGTCCTTCACGCCGGGCATGCTCTTGCGCGTGGTGAGGATCTCGCAGGACGGGTTGGCGGCATGCGCGGCATCGACCATCATGCGGGTCTTTGTGGCCACGGCGGAGAGGTGGTCGAACACGTTGAGGCAGACCTTCCAGGCCTGATGGAGCTGGGCTGCGGTTCCGCGAAGCGTCATGAAGGCCTGGCCCGCCTCGAGCTCCGTGCCGTCGGGCAGGATGCATGCGACGGTGCACCCGAGCTTGGAGGCGATGCGCGACGCGACCTCGCTTCCGGCGAGCACGCAGGCCTCGCGGGTGAAGTACTTCATTTCCCCCGGTTGGGCGTCGACGCCCAGAATATGGCTGGTCAGGTCGATATAAGGCACGTCCTCGGCGATGAGCTCGTCGATGCGCGCGTCGGATAGGGTGACCATCGGTCCTCCTTAGACAGATTTCTACGGTGGAAATCGTATCATCACCGCACGATTCTCCCGCACCTATCACGCGGAAAAGGCATAATGCTGTGTGATATATGACGTCCCGCCTACAAGACGTCCCATCGCGCCCATCGCGCGCGCCCTTGAAAGGAGACCCATGGATCTGAACAAGCGCCCCGACGACATGGTCCGCATCACCACCCCTGAGCTCGCTCAGGCCTTTATCGCCGAGCAGGTCGCCGCCTGCCGCGAGCAGATCGGCGACAAGAAGGCGCTGCTCGCCCTGTCCGGCGGCGTCGACTCCTCCGTGGTCGCCGCGCTGCTGATCAAGGCCATCGGCAAGCAGCTCATCTGCGTGCACGTGAACCACGGCCTCATGCGCAAGGGCGAGTCCGAGCAGGTCGTCGACGTCTTCCGCAACCAGCTCGACGCCAACCTCGTCTACGTCGATGCCACCGACCGCTTCCTCTCCCTGCTTGACGGCGTCGCCGAGCCCGAGGCCAAGCGCAAGATCATCGGCGCCGAGTTCATCCGCGTGTTCGAGGAGGAGGCCCGCAAGGTGGGCGACGAGGTTTCCTTCCTCGCCCAGGGCACCATCTACCCCGACATCCTCGAGTCCGACGGCGTGAAGGCCCACCACAACGTCGGCGGCCTGCCCGACGACCTCCAGTTCGAGCTGTGCGAGCCCGTCCGCCTGCTGTACAAGGACGAGGTCCGCGTGGTTGGTCGCGAGCTCGGCCTGCCCGAGAACATGGTCGAGCGCCAGCCCTTCCCGGGTCCCGGCCTGGGCGTGCGCTGCCTCGGCGCCATCACCCGCGATCGCCTGGAGGCCCTGCGCGAGGCCGACGCCATCCTGCGCGAGGAGTTCGCCGCGGCCGGCCTTGAGGGCAAGGTCTGGCAGTACTTCGTGTCCGTGCCCGACTTCCGCGTCACCGGCGTTCGGTGTGGCAAGCGCCTCTACGAGTGGCCGGCGTTCATCCGCGCCGTCAACACGGTCGACGCCATGACCGCCGAGGTGCCCGAGCTCGACTGGGCGCTCCTCAAGAAGATCGGCGACCGCATCGCCTCCGAGGTCGACGGCATCTGCCGTGTCCTGTACGACCTCACCCCGAAGCCCTGCGGGACCATCGAGTTCGAGTAATCAGCGCCATATTTCACTTCGCAACGTTATATAGCAGTTTGCATCATAATTGCAGGTAGAAGAAGGGTTTCGTTCGATTTGAACGGAACCCTTCTTCACGCTCAAAAACGCTTGCTCCGGGATTGTTTGTACCAGAATTTGTACCATCCCAGTTGACTGAATGGGTGCGAAAGACGGCATAAAGAGTTGGCTTCCCATCGTAAGAAGGGACTGCGGGCAAAAAGTTGGACACCTTGACGGCGCCCGGGCTGGAGGTTCGAATGCACAGCAAAGAGGAGGTCGAGCTGCTCCTGCTCGCGCGTGTGGACGGCATGACTGTGAGGGAAGCGGCGGCGTTCGCCAGCGTCGGGATGGGCGGTCACACGAAGCTGATTTGCAGCTTCTTGCCGAGCCCGTGCGCAATTTTGGAAAGCGTCGCCACCGATGGATTGCCGTTGCCATTCTCCAGCCTGCAGAGATTGGCTGCTTTCATTCCGCAGCGCTCGGCTAGCTCTTTTTGGCTCAGTCCCGCGGCCATACGCGCTTCCACGATGCTCTCCATGACCTCGCGTTCGGCTTCCTGCTCGTCCCATTCACGGCGGAAGGCGGGCTCTTTGAGGGACTCTTCAAGATGTTCCCTAAAAATGACCATGGTGCGACCTCCAAATATCCCTGTACTGTTTGGCCTTCTCTACTTCTTTCCTGGGCGTCCGTTGAGTCTTTTTTACAAATCCGTTGGTAACGATGGCGCGGTTGCCCACAAAGAAGAAGTAGAGGAGACGGGTGATGTTTGAGCCTTGGGGTGTCCTCAGCTCGAAAATGCCGTCTTCGAGATGTCGAGCAAAAGGCATCGGCAGCTGTTCACCATACTCTTCCAAAAGAAGCAGCCTCCCGAATACCTTGGCTTTCATTTTTGGATCGAGACCATCGATGAACTCCCTTGCGGGTTGCCTTCCCCGAGTGTCCTCGAAGTATTCGACCTCCATCGCTGTCTCCCTCCCAAACTTATCAAATATGATAATAATTCGCAACACGTTTGCCAAAAACGAACATCTGTTCTAATAGTATAAGAACAGATGTTCGCATGCAAGCAGAGTATCGGGTTATATCCATCTAGGACGAGGCAGAGCTGGATCAATGGGAGGCACGTCTGTATGGCACGTTTGCATATTGCTCGATGCTAATGCGCTTTTAGCGTACTTCCATCGATCTCCCAGGTGATGTTCGTGCAGGCTTGCAGGAACGCGCGGTCGTGGCTCACCAAAAGCAGCGCGCCCGCGAACTGCGCGAGTGCCTGCTCTAGCGCCTCGACCGAGTGCAGGTCCAGGTGGTTGGTGGGCTCGTCCATGATGATGAGCGCGGGCGCGTCCAGCAGGCCGAGGGCGATCATGAGTTTCCGCAGTTCGCCGGGGCTGGTGGCGGCTCCTTCCAGAATGCGGTCGGGGTCGGAATTCAATTGCGCGACGCAGCTGAGCACGCGACCCCGATCGGCGGGGAAGAGGGAGCGGACCGTCTCGAGGACCCGCCTGCGCTGCGCGGGATTCGGCTCCTGGGGGATGTCGAGGACTGTGAGGGCGTTCACCCCCAGTTGCTCGGCCTGCTTCTCGAGTATGTCGCGTACGTGGACGAGCAGGGTTGATTTGCCCGCTCCGTTCGGTCCCACGATGCCGATTCGGTCGGTGTTCCCCACGAAGACCTCTGGCAGCTCAAGCGTCCCCTCGCCGCACGGGATGATGCCCGCGGGTATGTGGAGCACGGTTTTGCGGGGGCTAGGTTTGGCGTCCAGGAACAGGCTGCCGTCGTAGCGTTTGGGGACGAATATCGCATCGGCCCTGCTTTGCGCCGCGGCCATGCGTCCGTCCATCTGACGCAGCAGCTTGCCCCGTGCGCCGTCTTGCCCGGAAAAGATCGCGAGGTCGATTTTCGCCTTTGCGCTTTTGTTCTTGGGGTCGACCTTGCGTTTGGAGCGTCGCGCGTCGGCGCGGGCGGCTTCCCGAGCGCGCTGCTCCCGCTCGGCGGCGAGTCGCGCGAGTTCGTCTTTGGCGCGTTTGCGCTCGCCCGCCGCCGTGGCTCGCTCCAGCTCCGCCTGCATATGTCCGGTGGAGTAGCCGCCAGGGCGCACGACGATGCGCATCCCTCCTTTTGGCCCCGCAGGCTCGAACGATGCGCAGCGGTCCACGAGCGCGTCGAGCAACTCGCGGTCATGGCTCACGAGGATGCCGATGCCCGAATAGCCCGCAAGCAGGCGTTCGAGCTGGATACGCGCCGCGTGGTCGAGATGGTTGGTGGGCTCGTCGATGGCGAGCGCATCGGGCCGCTGCCACAGGGCGCAGGCGATCTGCAACTTCTTGCGCTCGCCGAAGCTGAGCTCGTCCCAGCGCCAGGGCATATCGTCGGTGAGGTTCAGGCACTCGCGTAGGCTTCGGGCCTCTCGACCAAAATCGAGGGCGAAATCGGTGAGGGCGTCGGGCGCCTTGTCGGCTTCTTGTGGGCAATAGACAGCGAGCAGTCCATCGGATATCGAGCCGGAATCTGGCGAGATCAGCCCACAGGCGAGGCGGGCGAGTGTCGACTTGCCGCAGCCGTTGTCGCCCAAAAGGCCGGTCCAGCCCTGCGGGAAGGCGATGGTCACGTTATTCAAAATGGGGTCTTGCGCCGCGGGGTGCGTGTAGGTCACGCGCGAGAGTGCGAGCTGCATAAAGACATCCCCTCCTTGTGTGGTTGGAGGTCAACGGAAATGTTGAGGTGGATGTCTAGAAGCGCATGGCTGCCTTGTCTCTTCGCGGTTGCGCCCTCGCATGGGCCCGAATCCGTCGGGCGGGCGAGGGTGAGTGTAACACGGCCGGGGCTGGCGGTCCATCGCCCGGTCGACGGGTGTCCGAGGGGTGGGCGCTCGCTCGCCGCCGGTAAGCGCCTGCGGCCGAACTCGTCCGCGATGATGCGCGCCCGGAGCCCGATGATCCGCTGCTGCTAGATGAGGCCCAAAAGGCGGCTCACATGGTGAACGCGGATGAAAGGGCGTGGATTCATAAGGCGTGCCTTGGAAGCGAGTGTCCGTACCACGCCTAGATCTAACAAGTCTTTAGTCGAGGGATAGTCGCTCGTTTCTACTGCGGATGGCTTGTGAGATGCCAACCGCCGCAATAGGGGCAGCGATAGGCCGAAAGGCCGCAGCGTCCGTGCTCGGCGCATGCAGCTATGACATCCTCTGCCTCGGCTTTGCTCGCATATCGGTTCTTCGACTCGCAGGCTTTGCGACGCAGCTCCGCCTCATGCTCGGCGTCGAGGCGCTCCTTGCGCTCATGCTCCCGGGCGAAGATGTCCCCCATGGCGCTTCCGTCAAACCCAGCCTCAAATGCTGCGCGTTGTTTGGCGCGCGCCGACCGTTTGTTGCTCGCCATAGATGCCTCCCAGGTTGCTCTTTGGTGAACATGGTAGAGCATGTTTCCCCTGCGAAGTGATAGGCCTTTCATTAGCTCGCAGCTAATGAAACCTTTGGGGCGTTTTCCAATAATGGGGACGAAGTGCCGGCGTTTGCCGGCGATTCCATCTATGGAGGGAGATACGCATGGCAAAGGGCAAGAAGTCGATTTGGAAGATCGTCCTCGTGGGACTCGTCGTGCTGGTCGTCATCGGCGCAATCGGTTCGGGCGGGTCGAGCGAGTCATCGGATGGCGGTTCCACGCAGGAGCCGCAGACCCAGCAGGTCCAGGAATCCGATCCGGAGCCGGAGCCCTATACGGTCGCTGACGAGGCGATGGATAGCTCGAATCCGTATTACGCCTACATCACCGGAACGTTGACGAATAATACCGAGGATGATAAGTCCTACATCCAGGTGTCGTACAACCTCTATGATGCCGATGGCGCGCAGATTGGAACGGCGCTCGCCAACACGAACAACCTCAAGGCTGGAGGCGTATGGAAGTTTGAGGCCGTGAGCACGGTTGAGCCTGCCGAGGTCGCTTCGTGGGAGCTTGCCGACGTGAGTGGTTTTTAACCGAACGGGCCCTTTCCGAGGGCCCGTTCTTTTAGGATTGAGAAAGATGGCCTTGAGCGTTTGAAATGTTGGCGGGAGGTGCGCTGTGGCGGAACGCTTGACAGAGCAGGTGTTGCAAGAGCTGCTTGAGGCCCCGTCCCTCGATGCGTTTATCGAGGGCCACGACTTCCCCGCCGAGACGCTCTCGGAGTTCCTGGGGCACATGCTCGAGAAAAAGAACCTCAAGCGCTCGCGCGTGGTCCGCATGGCCGACCTGAACGAGACGTTCGGCTATCAGATCTTCACCGGGGCGCGCAACCCCTCGCGTGACAAGGTCCTGCAAATCGCATTCGCCATGGCGTTGACGTTGCGGGAGACGAATCGCGCGCTCCGCGCGGCGGGGACGAGCGCGCTCAATCCAAAATGTCGCCGCGACGCGATTATCATCTTCTGCATCGACCAAGGGTGCAGTCTTCAGAAGGTCAACGAGGAGCTCTATCGCCTTGGCGAGGAGACCGTCTGCTAATTGTCCAAGCGCACTGGTATGATGCAGGCGATGAGGAATTCTGACGACATATCAGCAACCAATGCCTCGGGCGCGGGGGACGAGACGTTCCATCGTGAGCTCGAGGCATTTTTGGCCCATTCTGCCGAGGCCACGACGTGGCATGTCGAGCAGGTGATCAAGCAGTCTGAATTCGAGACGACGGAGCTGGTGCAGGGGCGCCCGAAGGGAGGGCCCGTCGGCAGGTACGTCCGCAAGGTCATCGATGTCGCCTCGGGCGCTGGTGCTGCGTACGAGGAGCTATGGCGTGCTCAGAAGCGGGGTGTGTGCCTTGCGTGCGCGCCGCGCTTGATCGAGTGCACGCGCAGTGGTTGTACGCTGACGGTGGTGATGGAGCATGTCGATGGCTGCACGGTCGATGCACTTCAGAGGGCGATTGGGGCAGGGGAGCCGTTGGCCGCCTTAGTGCTTCCGGCGTTGAGTCGTGCGGTCACGGAGCTTCACACGGCACTTCCGAGTCCTCTGATACATCGCGATCTCAAGCCGTCGAACGTCATCATGCGCGACGGTGAGGCCATTGTCATCGATTTTGGAAGCGCGCGGATATGGCATCCGGATGCGTCGAGCGATACCACGCATTTTCTCACGCGATGTTACGCTCCACCCGAGCAGTTCGGCTTTGGCCAGACCGACGAGCGAACCGACGTGTATGCCCTTGGCAAGATCTTGTATTTTTGCCTGACGGGTGAACAGCCTCCCAACGTGTGTGGGGCCTCCGAATGCATCGAAGGCGGGATACGCGATGAGTGGGCTCAGGTCATAGAGACCGCCTGTGCGTTCGACCCCGCCGCGCGTTACGCTGCGGCAGTGGAATTTGAATCAGCTGTCGAATCCGTCTTCAAAAGGTCCCTTGCCGACTCCGCGCGGCATGCTGGTGCCAAATCCGACCCTTTCGACCGGCGCGCCGCACCGTCGGTCGGCGAGCGGATCGCGCGCGGAGTTCGAGGGCCGGGCGTTCCCGAGTTTGATTGCACTCGCGATGCGGGCTCCGTGCTGTATGGGAGAGCGACGGTTAGAAATCCGCTCGCTCGTATCCCCGCATGGGTGGGGCGAGCTTGGAACGTGCTACTGCTCGCCTTTCTTGTCGCGATGATATGGATGAGCGTCGAGACGCTCTTCAATCCGCTGCCGCGGGATATGGGCAGGCCGATAGGGTATTTGTTTGTGCAGAACATCGTCTGCATTGACTCCATGCTCATCATCGGATCATATCTCATGCTCGATCGCCGCAGGATTCGGATGCGATATCCCGCCTTGGCTCGTTGGGGTATTTTGCGAGAAACCGTATATGGCATTATCACCATCATGGTGATAATGTTCGGCGGCGCGCTCATCACAGTTGTGATGGGGTGGTCGTGAGAGCGCTTGGATAAGGAGGGGCGCCGTCCGGTCGATTGCGGACCGGGCGGCGCCCCTTGTCGTGCGATGCGGTGCTGAGCGCTTAGTGATGGCAGGCGTGCTCGGGGCCCATGGACTCGAGCTGGCCGGCGGCCACGCGCTCGGCGGCGGCGCCCACCGTGGGGGAGTCGGCGTCGTGCAGCACGGTCACGCCGGCGGCGGCGAAGCCCTGCATGGGGCGCATGCCCATGCCCACGGCCACGATGGCGTCGATGCCGGCGTCGGCGAGGATGCCGACGGGGCGCATGCAGCCGCCCTCCTCGTGCGGGGGATTGGGGATGGTGCCTTCGACGGAGACCTTGCCGTCCTCGATGCTCAGGATGGTGAAGCAGTCGGCGTGGCCAAAATGCGCGGAACGCTGGGCGTCAAGGCCGCCTTCGCCGACGGAGGGAACTGCGAGCTTCATATGCAAAACCACCTTTCTGGGCGCGTTCTTGGATGCGCGGTGAAGATAAAACCATCATCCATGGTAGCGCGTTTGCACGATGAGTAAAAACGCACCTGGCCCATATCGCACATTCCCGTGTCGCGCATCGGTGCATGCGCATTTCACATGTACCGTGTCACGCATCGGGGCTTGCCCATTTCTCACGCAATGCTTGATGGGAGGTTAAAGATGACGTAACGCGACGCGCCGCCGACCCAGCGGAAGCGGGCTCGGCGGCGCGCGGGTGAATCGATGGTGCGCTAACGGCGGAGATCGAGGGGCCTAAGGCTGGTGCATCAGGTCCTCGATCACGCCCGCGCGGTAGTTCTTGAATACGATGCCGTCGCCGTCCTGTGTGGCGTCCAAGTCGACGTCGGCCATGATGCCGAAGTCGTGGTCGCCGTCCGAGTCGTGGAAGACCTGGTGCACATGCCAGACGTGCTCGCTGAGTTCGTCAGAATCATCGATCTCGAGGAACGCGGCGGAGCGGGCGTCGCCGTCGGTGAGCAGGTCCTCGTGGGCTTCGTAGAATGCATCGAGCACGCGGTCCCAGCGGAACTCGCCGAAGCCCCAGTCCTCGTCGAGCGCGCCGAGCTCGGCCGCCTTGTTGCGCGCCGCGAGGCGCACGCGCTGGAACAGAGCGTTGCGCGCCATGAGCGTCATGCCGCGGCGGTCGGCCACCACCTCGTCGGCGCGCTTGAGCGGCGCGGCCCCGGGCACCGCGCCGGCGTTCTCCCACTCGTCCACCAAGCTCGAGTCCACGGAGCGCACCACGAGCCCGAGCCACGACACGATGTCGTCGAGCTCTTCGGTGCGGCGTTCGACCGGAACGGTGCGGTCGAGCGAGCGGTACGCCTCGGTGAGATAGCGCAGCAGGATGCCCTCGCACCGCGCGATCTTGTACTGCGCGATGTAGCTCTTGAAGTCGCAGCCGGTCTCGAGCATGTCGCGTAGGACGGACTTGGGGGAAAGCTCGTAGTCGTTGGCCCAGGGAACCTGCGCGCAATACTTCGCGAACGCCACGTCGAGCAGGTCCTCGAGTGGTTTGGGATAGGTGACGTCCTGCAGGCGGTCGAGCCGCTCCTCAAAGTCGACGCCCTCGGCCTTCATGGCGTTCATGGCCGCGTCGCGCGCGCGACGTTCCTGAGCGCGCAGGATCTGCTTGGGGTCCTCCAGCGTTGCCTCGACCATGGAGATGAGGTCAAGCGTGTACGTGGGGCTTTCGGGGTCCAGCAGCTCGAGGGCCGCGAGTAAGAACGGCGAGAGTGGCTGGTCGAGCGCGAAGTCCTCGGGCAGGTCGACCGTGAGGTAGTAGTCGGCCGCGCCGTCAAGCGGGTAGCCCGTCGCGGGGGTCGCGCCGTTGCCCTCGTTGAGCGGCAGGTAGGCCTCGCCGACCGCGCCGTCGCCCTCGTCGCTTGCAGCATCGTGTGCTCGGAGTTCATCCAGGTTTGTGGGGGCCTCGGTGAGAGAAACCGCCGTCGACGCTCCGGCGCCGTCGCCATGTACATCCACGGCCTCGCGCACAACTACACCGGCGTCGATGAGTGTGGCAAAGATCTCCGCTGCCCGCAGCTTGAGTTTGGCTTTTTCCTCGGGCGTCTGCAGCGACGCGTCGATGAGTTCGAGCACGCGCGCCCAGGCGTCGCCGCCCTGCTCGACCTCCGCGAGCACCATGGAGTGCGTGATGCGCAGACGGGGCTTGAGGGTCTCGGGCTCGCTCTCGATCAGGCGGGTGAAGGTGTCCTCGTTCCAGGTGACGAACCCCTCCGGCGGGCGCTTCTTCTTGAGCTTTTTCATCTTCTTGGGGTCACCCATGGCCTTGAGCTCGGCTTTGTGGTTCTCGATCTCGAACTCGGGCGCCTCTGCGATGACCACGCCCTCGGTGTCGAATCCCGAGCGGCCGGCGCGCCCCGCGATCTGGTGGAACTCGCGCGAGCGCAGGCGGCGCTGCTTGCGGCCGTCGAATTTGGTGAGACCGGTGAGCAGCACGGTGTGGATGGGAACGTTGATGCCCACACCCAGCGTGTCGGTGCCGCAGATGACGGGCAGCAGCCCCTGTTGGGCGAGCTTCTCGACGAGCAGGCGGTAGCGCGGCAGCATGCCGGCGTGGTGCAGGCCCACGCCGCTCGAGATGAGGTGTTTGAGCGTCTTGCCGAACGCCGTTGTGAAGCGCCCTCCCCTGATGGCCTCCTTGATCGCCTCGCGCTGCTCCTTGCTGGCAACGCCGTAGCTCGCCAGCGCACGGGCGGATTGCAGCGCCGCGTCCTGGGAGAAGTGCACGATATAGAGCGGCGAGTCACCTTGACGCAGCGCGAGTTCGACCGTTCCCTCCAGCGCGGTTTTCAAGTATTCGTAGGAGAGGGGCACCGGGCGCGGCGCGTCGGCGATGAGCTCCAGATCGCGTCCCGTGGTTCGCGTGAGCGTCTCGCCGATGGCGGTCATGTCGCCCAACGTGGCGCTCATGAGCAGGAACTGCGCATGGGGCAGCGTGAGCAGCGGGACCTGCCAGGCCCACCCGCGGTCGGGATCGGAGAAGAAGTGGAATTCGTCCATGGCGACGCAGCCCACATCGGTGTTCTCTCCCTCGCGCAGCGCTTGGTTGGCAAGGATCTCGGCGGTGCAGCAAATGACGGGGGCACCGGTGTTGATGTGCGAGTCGCCGGTGATCATGCCCACGTTGTCGCGGCCGAGGATATCGACCAGGTAGAAGAACTTCTCGGAAACGAGGGCCTTGATGGGGGCGGTGTAGTATGCGCGCTGTCCGCTCGCCATGGCCATGAACATCATGCCGAGCGCGACGAGGGATTTGCCCGAACCGGTGGGGGTGCCCAAGATGACGTTGCTGCCTGCGGCAAGCGAGAACAGCGCATCTTCCTGATGCTCCCAGGGCTCGATGCCGCGAGAGGAGACCCATTCCATGAATCGCTCGTAGGCATCTTCCGCGGTCAGCCAGGGTTCGGGATCGGATGTCGGCTCGGAGTCGCTGGATTCCGGCTCCCACCAGCTGGGTGCGAGCGCCCCCAGGGAACCGTGGGCGAAGGGGTCGATTGCGTTGGTCGCTTCAGACATGGGTGCTTTCCATTTCGTTGCAGTTGTCGGTGCTTATTATGACCGAAAGAGGTGTGCCGGGGGCGCGTTGGCGCGCAGGGTGCGCTCTCGCCCGCCCCGGTTCGACGCCGCGTCGGCTCTACGTGTGCGAAAAAGGGGGTCATAAAATATTGAGAATCGCAAAGGTGGTCAAAATACCCTAATTGTGCGCTGAAAATCGTCGCTTTGGGAGCATGTATACACCTGCGCTTGCGGCAATCCTGGGCTTTTGTCGGTGTCAAATCGACCAGTGTTTCGACGAGGGCTTATGGGCTCGCTGGGTGAGAAGCGAATCCTGGGCTTTTGTTGTTGGGGGGTTCGCGTGTCAGCGCACAAACTGGGTATTTTGACCACTTTGGAGAATCTGAACGCACCTGGTGAGGCGGGTCCGAAAAATCTATGCAGTCTGCACCGACAATAGGATCGATTTATGCATTTGCCCGTGCAGCTAGGTGACGCCGGCGATTGCGGAGGTTGTCAACGGCGTAGCTCATGCCATAGGGGATGTAGTCTTCGGCAAAAAGATCATCGGGAAGGTAGTCGATGAGGCTTTGGGGCAGGTCGAGCGCGGCTTGGAGCTGGTCTGCCGTCGCCGCTTCGGCGGCGGGGTGCGCGTAGATGGCGTGGACGGTCGCACCCTGCTCGGTGAGACGCTGCTCGTACTCGGTGATCGGCTGTTCGGGATGCGCGGAACGGTCATCGTGCGTCGCGCATGTCACATCCCAGCCGATGGTTTTGAACTGCGGTAGTGAATACTCGAACAACGGGAGGCTGTCGGTTCGCAACACGACCATGCCCCCTTCGGCGATGAGCGGTCGGTAGCCGTCGAGGTGCTCGGCTGTGGTCACGCGCAGGCGGGCGTGGCGGCGCTTGGGGTGCGGCGTGGGGAAGTTGATGGAGATGCTCGAGAGCTCGCCCGCGGCGAAGATGTCGCTCAGGTTCGCGGCATCACCGGGGATGACCAGGGCGTTCTTAAGGCTCAGGTCCAGCACGAGCTGCGCGGCATGCACGACGCAGACGGGCTCGCTGTCCATGCCGATGAACAGGGTGTCGGGGTGGCGCTGCGCCATGGCGGCGATATAGGCGCCCTTGCCGCATCCGAGGTCGAGGTGCACGTGCCCGAAGCGGTCGCGGCCACCCGGAACGAGGGGGAGGCACGCCTCGGCCCAGCGACCCCGGTACGCCGCGGCGCCGGTCTCGATGGCGTCGGCTGCGCGTTCGATGCGCTGGTCTAGGACGAAGTTCTTGGGCATACGTGCGTGCATGGGGGCCTTTCCGGTGGGCGTGGTTTGAGGAGGGGGATGGCTGGCGCAGGGTGGGCGCGGTCATGCGGTCCGTTCGAGCACCAGGTACCGATTGAGGGTACCAGAGCTCCCGTCGGCGGAGTAGCGTGCGAGTTCGCGGGCATGCGTTCCCACAGATGCTACAAGCCCGTCGATCTCCTCTTCGCCGAAATGATGGCAGTAGCGCAAGGGGGAGGGGTTGGATTGCCAGCCGAGGAAGTGGTCGTTCCGATCCAGTTGGTCCATATCGATCAGCGAACGCTCGCGTGCGACGGCGTCGGCTGCAAGGGCCTTGCGAGCGAGTCTGCCGTCGTTCATGAATTGCCAGAACGAGATGATGACGATGCCACCGCGCGCCGTCCGATCGAGGAGCAGCTCGAGCACGGCGCGCCTCATGGCGGCGCCGGGGACGTGGTGCATGAAGCCGAATGTCACGGAGAGATCGCACGGCGGGACGGCCTCAAAGCCGTGCATGCCATCTCCGGCAAGCAGGTCCTGGAGGACGTCTGCCCAATGGAAGGTGACGCCGGGGATTGACCGGGCATCTTGGGCGAGTTCGGGGCAGGCGTCGACTGCGTGGAAGGCTGGATCGACGTCGGGCATGGCCGAACGGAGAAAGCGCTCGAAGCGCAGGTTTCCGCATGCGAGGTCGAGGACTTGAGGTGCCTTGCCGCCCCGCCCCCAGCCGTGATGCCTCAGGAGCTCTGCCGCCTTGCCCCATCCTTCCCACGGCGCGCTTCTCGTCGCTGAGAACGATGCGGCGTGGTCGGCGTAAAAGCGGTTGTTGAGCTCGATGAGCGTGCATGCGCAGGCGAGGTCCATGGTTCTTCCGATCGGCGAATGTCGAATGCCCGAGTCTTCAATTGTAAGTGCATCGCCGCCCCGGAGTGCGGCCCGGAGTGCGGTCTAGGGTGTAGCCCCGCCGTGCGGCCCCGGGCGTGGCGCTGCCGTGTGGCCTCGAGACGCCGCTTCGGCGCGCGGCCCAGGCCGCCGTCCCGCCGTGTGGCCCCGGACCTCGCTTCGGCGCGCGGCCCGTTCTCGCCCTCATATACAATGGAGCCTATGGAACAGATCATCCTCGACATACTGGAAGAGCTCCGCGCCGGCAGGTGCGTCGACGACCGGACCCTGCTCAAGTTGGGGCATGCCGCCGCCCGTCGATCTGGCGAGGACAAGCGCGCCTTCGCGAAACGTTGCCTCCTGCCGTTTTACCAGCAGGTGAAGGCCGGAGATCGCGCGCGCTGGGAGTCTTGGAACGTGACGCCCGAGCTCGAGGACCGGCTCTTGTCCGTCCTGCGCATGAAGCCGCGCCGCAACGCATCAGGCGTGGCGACTATCACGGTCATCACCAAACCCTGGCCCTGCGGGGGCGATTGCCTGTTTTGCCCGAACGACATCCGCATGCCCAAGAGCTATTTGCACAACGAACCCGCCTGCGAGCGGGCGGAGCAGAACTGGTTCGATCCGTACCTGCAGGTCACGTCGCGCCTGACCGCCCTCTCGCAGATGGGGCATGCGATCGACAAGATCGAGCTCATCGTGCTCGGCGGTACGTGGAGCGATTATCCGCGGGGGTATCAGGTCTGGTTCATCTCCGAGTTGTTCCGCGCGTTGAACGATTTCTCGCCCGCCGACGCCTCGGCAGGGGTGGGGGAGCGCGCCGCGCGCTATCGCGAGCTGGGATTCCCGCAGGACGGCGAGGGCTTCGCGCGGGCGGCGGAATCGACGCAGCGCGAGCTGAACGCCCATGCCCATACGTACAACCGGGCTTTTGGCGAGCTGTACGGCGCCGGCTCTCCATGGCACCGGGCGGCGTCGGGCCAGGTCGCGGATTTCTCCGAGCTCGAGCGCCTCCAGCGCGAGAACGAGACCGCGCGCTGCCGCGTGGTCGGCCTCGTGATCGAGACGCGCCCCGACGCGATCACACCGCAGGCCCTCACCGTGATCCGCCGTCTCGGTTGCACGAAGGTCCAGTTGGGCGTCCAGTCTTTGAATCAGGAGGTCTTGGATGCGAATGACCGCGGCATCGATGTCGGGGCGATCGCCCACGCATTTGAGCTGCTGAGGATCTTCGGGTTCAAGATTCACGCGCACGCCATGGTCAATCTTTTGGGGTCCACACCCGAACGGGACAAGGCCGATTACCTGCGCCTCGTGAGCGGGGCACCGTATCAGCCAGACGAGATCAAGCTCTATCCCTGCGCCCTGATCGAGGGCGCCCGTCTCCAAGAGCGCTTCGATGCTGGCGAGTGGGTTCCCTATACGGAGGAAGAACTGCTCGACGTGCTCGTCGCCGACGTCGCGGCGACGCCGTCGTTCTGTCGCATCTCCCGCATGATCCGTGACTTCTCCTCACATGATGTCGTCGCGGGCAATAAGAAGCCGAACCTGCGCCAGCTCGTCGAGAACCATCTGCGCGAGCAGGGCGATGCGCGCGGCATTCGCGAGATCCGCTTCCGCGAGGTGGCGACGGGCGATGTCTCGGTCGACGACCTGCGCATGGAGGTCGTCTCATATGAAACCAGCAACACGCGCGAGCGCTTCCTCCAATGGGTGACGGACGAGAACCGCATCGCCGGGTTCCTGCGCCTGTCCCTGCCGGATGAGGGCTACGTGCGCGCCCTGGCCGAGGAGGAGTTCGCGGCGGACGCGGAGCGGGGCGCCCGCCCGCCCGTCGCGCCCGGCGAGGCGATGATCCGCGAGGTGCATGTGTACGGCATGGCGACGCAGCTCGGAGCGAACGGGACGTCCGCCCAGCATTTGGGGTTGGGCCGTCGTCTCATCGATCGCGCCTCCGAGATCGCCCGTGCCGCCGGGTATACGCGCCTCAACGTGATCAGCGCGGTCGGGACGCGCGAGTATTACCGTCATCTGGGGTTCGTCGACCACGGCCTCTATCAGCAAAAGGAGCTCTCATGAGCAAGAAGCCCTCGATATCCCAAGCCGGGCCCGGCATCGCCGCAGGTGTGGCCGTCGGCGCGGTCGCCGTCGGCGCTGCAGCTCTCGTCGTGGGTTCCCAATGCCTGCAGCTCGTCCGCACAAAATCGGGGATGGCCCGCGTGAAGAAGGTCCGCGACGCCGAGGGGCGTGCGGTGCGCGTGCTCCAGCAGGGCGGCGTGTACCAGAGCGCGACGTATGTGGACGAGCGTCGGTTCGAGCCCGTGTTCGCATATTACCGTGCGTTCGATCGCGTGTTCGAGGCGGAGGAACCCATGCGCGCCGAGGCGGGTCACGGCATCGACCGCATGCTCATGATGGGCGGCGGTGGGTTCGCGTACCCTAAACACGCCCTTACGAGCCATGGCTCGCTCGCGATGGACGTCGTCGAGATCGACCCGGCGGTCACGCGCTTGGCGCGCCGCTGGTTTTACCTCGACGAGTTGGAGTGCATCGCCGGCCCCCGCCTGAGGGTCGTCACCGCCGATGCGCGCTCGTTCGTGTCGACGGCCCTGGCCGAGGGCGTGCGCTACGACGCGGTGTTGAACGATTGCTTCTCGGGCACCGAGCCTGTGCGGTCCCTCGCCACGGTCGAGACGCTGTGCCAAATCAAGGTGTGCCTTCGTCCCGGAGGCCTCTACCTTGCCAACGTCGTCTCCGCATCGGGCGGGGAGAACGTCGACTTTCTGCGCGACGCCATGGCGACCGCGGCGGCGGTGTTCGCGCATGTCCACGTGGTCCCCTGTGCGGATGCCTCGTTTGCCGCGGAGGATAATTACCTGCTCATCGCCACGGATGGCGAGTACGCGTTCTCGGGTGAATCCGATCTCGACGAAGGGGTTTTCGGTTCGGTCATGAGAGATGAAGACCCGAATCCCTAAGCTTCCGCACGGCGACGCGCCTCGTCGCGCCATTCCATGACGCGCTTGCGCATGCCATCGATGTCGAGCACGCCCTCTGCAAACCCCTTGCGAACGAGCTCCGCGGGCAGGAATTCGTCGTATTTGTCGAAGTACGGCACTTCGCCCGGATAGACGAGTTCGATGGGCGCGAAGTCGGCCTCGGCCTCGGCGGCGACCACCTCGAAGAACGTCTCGGCATCCGCCTTCATGCGGAATTGCATGAAGTAGGGGCGCGATGGGTCGAGCCCCTTGAGCCCGAGCTCGTCCGCGCATTTTATCTTGAGCAGCCGCTCGAGTGCGAGGAACGCGTAGCTGCCGAGCCAGGGGAACAGTGCCCAGGTGTCTCCGCCCAGGTTGATGAGCGGGCTCGCGTCGCGTCCGGCGATGCCGGCGTTGGCGGCCACGTGCCGGGCCTGCGAGAGGCGCGCGCGGGCGTTTCCCATCAGATACGGATAGACATCGTGCTCCTCGAGGACCCGCTCCATGCGCTCGAGCACATGCGTGTCGATATCTCCGGCGCAGTCCCCGAAATACGCGGGCACGCGACCCTTGACCTGCGTGCAGTACACGAGGCGCCGCTTCCAGTCGACCTCCTCGACGAGCCAGCAGTGCCCGGCGATGGCGATGCGCTCGCCCGCCGGCGGCGGGTTCACGATCGTGCCGAGCTCCGCGGACTCGCTGCGGACGGTGAATTCCTCGTTCTCTTGGAAGACGGCGTAGAACTTGAAGGAATTGGTGAGCCTCTCTCCCGCGAGACCCACGATCAGGCCTCCACCCTCGGTCACCTCGACGTGCTCGATCTCGATAAGGTGACGCAACAGGCAGCGCAGGTCATCGGTGCTCACGCGATGGAAATAGGAGAGAGTCAGGACGCGTGCGGCGAGCTCGGCGGGCGTGAGCTCTCCGCAACTTGCGAGCGTGCTCATGACTTGGTGGTACAGCAGGCTGTAGGGAAGGCGCTCGAGTGCCGGCGGTTCGACCCAGTGCTCCTCGCGATATAGCTGCACGAGGGCCGCCCCTTGAAGCAGCTTCCAAGGGATGGTCTCCGGCAGCATGGCGCGCGGCTCGGGTTGCTCCTCGCGCATGACGAAGTGCATCTCAGGGGGAAGGTCGCGCCTGCCGGTGCGACCCATTCTCTGCAGGAAGCTGGACACCGTGAACGGGGCATCGATTTGAAAGGCCCGTTCGAGGCGTCCGATGTCTATGCCGAGTTCGAGTGTCGCCGTTGTGACGGTGGTTTGCGCCTGCTCCTCGTCACGCATGAGCTCCTCTGCACTCTGACGGTATGCGGCGGAGAGGTTCCCGTGATGGATGAGGAAGCGGTCGGGTTCATGTTGGGCCTCGCAATGCGCGCGAAGGCTCGCGCAGACCGCTTCCGCCTCTTCGCGGGAATTGACGAACACGAGGCATTTGCGTCCGCGCGTGTGCTCGAAGATGTATCCGAGCCCCGGGTCTGCCTCGGGCGGCGCCGTATCGGTGCGCGCCATGAGCTCGTCGGTTGACGGCGCTTCCAGATGCACCTCATCGGGTGAGGGGAGCTCGCGCGCCCTTCCGTCGTCGAGCAAGTCCGCCTCCGCGGCCCCGAGTGTCTCTGCGATTCGCTCCGGGGCTTGCGGGCCGCCGATGTAAAAGTGCTCCATGGAGAGACGCCAGGTGCGGCGCGGCTCCTCGAGGCGGGGGATGATGCACCCGCGCCCCGTTCCGGCGGAGAGGAATGCCCCCGTGCGCTCGGGTTCGCCGATCGTCGCGGAGAGCCCGATGCGGCGGGGGTTCACGCCCGCCGTGCGCGAGAGACGCTCGATGAGGCAGAGCGCCTGACCCCCGCGGTCGCCGCGCAGCAGGGAATGGACCTCGTCGATGACGATGTAGCGCAGGTCGCCGAAGAGGCGGCCCACAGCCGCATGCCGGTGCAGCAGGAGCGCCTCGAGGGATTCTGGCGTGATTTGGAGGATGCCGCTCGGCTTTTTGAGGAGCTTCGCCTTGTGCGACGCCGCGACGTCGCCGTGCCAATGCCAAACGGGGATGTCCGCCTCCTCGCACAGGGCGTCCAGACGGTGGAATTGATCGTTGATGAGGGCTTTGAGCGGGCCGATGTACAGTGCGCCGACCGTTGCGGGCGGGTCTTCCCAGAACTCGGTCAGGATGGGGAAGAAGGCCGCCTCGGTCTTACCTGATGCGGTTGAGGCGGTGAGCAGGACGTTCTCATCGGTGTTGAAGATCGCGTCCGCCGCCGCGACTTGGATGGAGCGCAGCGATTCCCAGCCGTGCGAGTAGATGAAGTCCTGCACAAATGGCGCATAGCGGTCAAACGCGTTCACGGGCACCCTCTTCCCACGACCAGGCATTCATGAGACGAGCACACCCCAAACGCAAGCAGGAGTGCGGGGATGGGGCATACTCTAACGAACAAGAGGCTTAAGCCTTCCTGTGGAAATGGGTCGGTGGGTGACACCCACCAGACGAGCCGTCTCGCACAAGGCGGCTCGTCCCTTTTGCGGGCATCACCCAGCCGTTAATGAGCAATAAGAACAATCAAGACAATGGCCAACGCCATCACGATCGCGAGTGCCAGCAACAACTGCGTGAGTGTTCGCATGGGGATCCCTTCAGCCTTCCTGCAAGACTTGGAGGGCACCGCCCGTTCGCTGTCTATATAATACCACAAAACAGAACAAACGTTCGCATAAACTGAAGCAGCCGGCACGCCCTTGAAATCCATGTGCTCACCAATCAACAGCTTGTCTCGAATTGCGCGCTTGCTCGTCAAGACGTATTCTGCAAGAGCATGCTTGGAGCTTTTCGATACGGGGGATGTCCAGTCTCGGATGCGTGCGCAGCCAATGCTGGAAAATGCGCAGCCAACGACACAGTGGAGGAGTTCGGCAATGAACAGGATTCAGTCCGATCGCTTTTACGCGCTGCTACGCGAGCTCATGATGTACGCCAACGGCCGTCTTCGCTGTGTGAGGGATTTTGACCTGAACAGCCGTCGCGCGCTTGACGACCCGTCGCTGGAGGAAAAGTGCCAAATCATCTTGCAGGAACTCTGGCAGACCCCGGACCTCATCGATGATTTTGTGGCCGAGAACGCCTATCGACTTCCGAAGGATGCCGTGGGCGTCGCGCTGAGCTGGAAGGATGCCCTGTTCAGCGTCTACACGTTCGCGGCGGTGAAAGACGGCACCGCCATCGCCTTCGGGGAGGACGAGATATTCGCGGTCCAAGGCGTTGCGGAGAGCATCGAGAGCATGCTTCCGCACCTTCCCGTCAGTGTCGAGGGGGCGCTGCTGCCTTATGAGGGCGCAATCGTGCTCCAGGAGCCCTTCCGCGTGCTCGGAGCTCCGCCCTATCCCCTCGATCCCTCCCTCATCGACGATGCGTTCCTCACCAAGAACCCTCCCATATCGTCGGCGGTCGACTTTTCCCTTGTGGCGCGCCTTTGCAAGGACCGCAACCGCCAAAAGGAGCTCGACTACATGCTGAATGGATCGGAGCTCGAGGACGAGCCCAGCCCGGGATTCCACAAGGGCGCGCTGAGCGGCGTCGACGAGGACGAGCGCGCCCGCCTCTCGGAGGAAGAGGAGGAGCGTGTGTTGCGCCCCATGCTCAAGGAGGCGATGCGTGAGCAACTGGAGCGGTACATGCTCCGCAATCCCGTAGAGCCGGTCTTGGGTCATGCGCTCATGGCGATCAACAAGATGCGCATCGAGAACGTGGCCCGCCGTGCGGGACTCAAGGGATGCTCCAATTTGCGAAAGGCCGACTTGGCCGAACGGTTGATATTCGAGCTCACGGGCGAGGATCGCCTTGCGCGCTTGCGGGACCTTGTCTATTTGGGAAACGACTCGCAGCTCGTCACGCTCGAGAACGTGCTGAAAGCGGGAGGGGAATGGCGGGCCTCCGATGGCGACCTCGCACCTTCGACATTCGATCCGTTCGTGTTCGTCTACCGGGAGGACGGCGAATGGCATGCGTTCGCCCCCATGGAGCTGCGCGACGATGAGGTGCTCGGTATCGTCCGGGACGAATTGGAATCTCGAGAGCGCGACGACCGCGCGGCGGCCGTGCTCGAGGCGTGCGCAAGCCAATATGGTGTCATCTCGCTCGAGGAGGCGTATCGCGAGTATCTCGCGATAGAGAAGGACGCCCTGCCCTTCGCGCGATTCAGGTACCTCGCCTCGGGAGAGTTGGAAGAGGTGTGCAGCACGGGGCTTTGCAGCAGGTCAAGCGTCGAATACCTCATCAGCTATGAGCTGACGGAACGCAGGCTCGCCGCAGAGGCCATGCTCGACCTGAAGAACGAGGTGTACGAAAAAGCCGTCCGCTCTTTGGGGCATAGCGATGATTGCGCCGACGAGTGGCGAGAGGGGGCGTACGAGGCCCTTCTTGAGGAGTTTGAAGAGGAATGGGCTTTCGACCGTGTCCAGGAGAGGCTGAGCGAGCTGCAACGTTCGAACGACGCGTACATCGACGACTTGATCAAGCAGCATGCGGGCGTTGAGCGCTGCCCCTTGAACCGGAGCATGGTCGAGAGGAGTTGGCTGGAGGTGGTGTGCGAGTCCCCAGAGGGCATCGCCCTGCGAAACTTCATGGACGGGCAGGTTCCCGACGGGGAGAACGACTACTTCTTCGCGGATCGATTCGTGGAAGATGTCGCGAACAGCATGTTGTCGTCGGGAACGGTCGAAGGCGCCTTCCGTTACATCAGGCAACTCGGCTACGACGAGAATGCGCCCTCGACGGTTAAGCTCACGCGGCTCGTGGCGAACCTCTACAACGTGATCCCGTCGTGGGAGAACAACGGCTGGACGCCTCGGGAGCAATCCGAGCGAATCACGGGTAGGAAGATCTTCTACGCCCCCGATGGGACCGTGCGCAAGCCCGGTCGCAACGATCCGTGCCCGTGTGGCTCGGGAAAGAAATACAAGAGGTGCTGCGGCAGGGGGTAGGGGCCGTAAGGGAGAGGGGCTCCTTGCTAGGGGCTCCTCTCGAATCGAGGTGGGCTTGCGCTCTGCCGGATAGCTGCGCAATTGCGCGCAACAAAGCGGCCGGGGTGCAAGCCCGCCTCTCCCTGTCGTTACAGCACCGCAGAAACCACGATGTGTACCACGTAGAAGAACACGAACGCGACGCGCTCGCGGCGGGTCATGTTCACACCGCTGATTAACAGGCAAAACGTAAAAGACTACCGTGAAAGGAATCGCCTTGGCAAGAAAAATCGGGCGCTAGTTTGCCTCGACGCCATCGCTCCAGGCGGCGATGTCCTCGATGCGGATGGCGTTCTCGACGTTGTGCACCGCGTCGCATGCGATGAGGGCGACGAGTGCGTCTGCCATGTCCGCCTCGCGGCATGCCGCGGTGATGAGGACGAGCGAGCCGTCGTCGCGCGCCATGGAATCGCTCACGACGATGCCGCAGTCGCCGAGCGCCTTGACGATCGCGGCGGCATCGCCCGAGCCGGAGGGGAGCAGACGCACGTAGTGGCGCGTCTCGAGATCCACCATATCTCGGATGGGCAGCACGCGCGCGAACGGCTCCGGCTCGGGCAGCGGCGCCACGCCCGCGGCGAGGTCCTCGGCGAGCGCCAGGACGTCGCCCACCACTGCGCTCGCGGTGGGGAAGGCCCCCGCTCCGGCTCCGTAGAACATGGTCTCGCCCACGGCGTCGCCCACCACGTAGACCGCGTTCATGGCGCCCGAGACACCCGCGAGCGGGTGGTTGGCGGGAATCATGGCGGGGTGCACGCGGATGTCGACGCCGTCATCGGTACGGCGGCCGATGGCGAGCATCTTGATGGTGTAACCGAGCTCGCGCGCGCTCTCGATGTCCTCCGCGGAGATCTTGCGGATGCCCTGCATGTACACATCGTCGGTCGTGATGCGGGAGGCGAAGCCGATGGAGGAGAGGATGGCGATCTTGCTCGCGGCGTCGAAGCCGTCGACGTCTGCGGTGGGGTCCGCCTCCGCATAGCCCAGGCGCTGCGCGTCGGCCAGGACCTCATCGTAGCCCAGGCCCTCGCTCGCCATGCGGGAGAGGATGTAGTTGGTGGTGCCGTTCACGATGCCCGCGATGGCGAGGACCGTGTTGCCGGAGAGGTCGCGCTCGAGGGTGTCCACGATGGGGATGCCGCCGCCGCAGGACGCCTCGCAGCGCAGTTGGACGCCCGCCTCGTGGGCGGCCCCGGCGAGCTCGTCCATATGACGGCCGAGCAGCGCCTTGTTCGCGGACACCACGTGCTTTCCGTGCGCGAATGACTCCAGGAAGATCTCGGTGGCGGGGTGCTCGCCGCCGATGACCTCGACCACGATGTCGATGGACGGGTCGCTCGCCACCTCGCGCCAGTCGGTCGTGAACTGCTCGGCCGTGACGCCGAGCTCCCGTGCGCGCTCCTCGTCGAGGCCGCAGGCGCGCGCGACGCGCAGGTCGATGCCGCGGTTCTTGCGGTACCCGTCTGCGTGGGATTGGATGAGGCGGAAGACGCCGCCGCCCACGGTGCCCAGACCGATGAGGCCGACGTTGACGGTGCGGTTGCTCGACTGCATGAGGGCTCCTCTCGTCCCCAGACTGGTCGTGACCGGGGTTCGGCTGATTTCGCATAACGTGCATTCTACCCGCCGTGGGACGGTCCCGTTCGCTCGGGCCATTGAGGTGCGCCATCGTTTACAAAGTCGGTGGGGATTCGAGAGCCGCGCCCCGCGGTCCCGCCGGCGCGGCAAGGACGGCCGCCGTTAGCACAAAGTTGCCGCCGGGCAACCTCTTGACATGCGAACGGCGCGCGTCGACGCGCAAAAGGGGCGAATTGTTTCGTCGATATTTCGGGGGCGTCGGTCTGTACTTTTCTTTGGTAAAGCGTGTAAGCTGAAGCGACCTTGCCGGCGGACGTCGGCGGGGACAGGTACATCGCCGCGCCGCAGGGCCGGCCGCATTCGAAAGGAGAGCCGCATGTCGAGCCTCACCGGTAAGTCATTCAATCCTGTTATGAATCGCAGGAGCGTTATCGCAGGCGTAGCAGGTCTGGGGGCGTGCTCCCTTATTAGCGGCTGCTCCGATGATGGCGCGGCTAAGGACGATCCCGCCGAGCCCGCCGGCTTCAAGATCGGCTCCATGGGCCCGCTGACCGGCCCCGCCGCCTCTTACGGCGTGTCCGTCTGCGGCGGTGCGGAGCTTGCCTGCAAGGACTTCTCCACCGACGATCTGCCGCTCACCTTCAAGTCGGAGGACGACGTCGCCGACGGCGAGAAGGCCGTCAACGCCTTCAACAGCCTCGCCGACTGGGGCATGCAGGTGCTCGTCGGCCCCACCACGACCGGCTGCTCGCTCACCGTCGCCCAGGCGGCCGAGGACGCCCATCTGTTCATGATCACCCCCTCCGCCACAGCGCCCGACGTCACCGCCGATAAGACGGTCGTCTATCGCGCGTGCTACAACGATCCCGCCCTGGGTGTCAACTCCGCCAGGTGGCTGGCCGAGAACTTCGCCGATGAGAAGTTCGCCGTCTTCTACAACGCCGGTGACACCTACTCCTCCGGTGTGCGCGACGCGTTCGCCGCCGAGGCGGAGTCGCTGAAGCTCGAGATTGTCGACGAGGAGACCTTCAAGGACGATTCCGCCACGAGCTTCACCAACCAGCTCACCAAGGCCAAGGACAAGGGCGCGACCATGATCTTCGCCCCCATCTACTACACGCCCGCCTCGGTGCTGCTCACCAACGCCAAGGACATGGGTTACGACGTCAAGATGATGGGGTGCGACGGCATGGACGGCATCCTGGGCGTCGAGGGCTTCGACGCCTCGATCGCCGAGGGCCTGTACCTGCTTACCCCCTTCTCCGCCGACGATCCCAAGAACGCCGATTTCGTCAAGGCGTATCAGGACAAGTTCGGCGAGTTGCCAGACCAGTTCGCCGCCGACGCCTACGACTCGGTCCACGCCGTGGCGCTCGCCGCGGCGGAGGCAGGCCTCACCGCCGACTCCGACCCCTCCGAGGTGGCCGACAAGCTGCCCGAGGCCATGACCAAGATCCAGGTCGACGGCCTCACCGGCGTGCTCACCTGGAACGACAAGGGCGAGGTCGAGAAGGAGACCACCGTCTACGTCATCAAGGATGGGAAGTACGCCCTGGCGTAACGGCGCGGCCATCTTCGTCCACATCTACTCGACGACAACCGTCGCAGGGACAGGGCCCTCGGTGCTTTGTCCCTGCTTTTCGGTTGCGGGGGCCTTAAGGCCTCCCCATTTGAAGAAAGGGGGATCCGCGCATGACGGTCTTTCTGCAATATCTCGCCAATGGCCTCACCATGGGTAGCGTGTACGCGATCATCGCGCTCGGCTACACCATGGTCTACGGCATCGCCAAGATGCTGAACTTCGCCCACGGCGACGTCATCATGATCGGTGCGTACATCTCGTTCTGCGTCACCTCGTATCTCGGCATGCCCGCCATCGTCTCGGTCCTCGCCGCAGCCGCCGTCTGCACGGCGCTCGGCATCCTCATCGAGGGACTCGCCTACAAGCCCCTGCGTCAGGCCGGGCCGCTGGCGGTGCTCATCACGGCCATCGGCGTGTCGTATTTCCTGCAGAACGCGGCGCAGCTCGTCTGGGGCGCCACGCCCAAGAACTTCACGTCCATCGTGAGTTTCCAGGTGCCCGAGGCCCTGCGCGCCTACAACGTCTCGGCGGTCGGCATCGTGACCGTCGCGGCGTGCCTGGTCATCATGGCGGCGCTCATGTGGTTCACCGGCAAGACCAAGATGGGCAAGGCCATGCGCGCGGTTTCCGAGGACAAGGCGGCCGCACAGCTCATGGGCATCAACGTCAACCGGACCATCTCCATGACCTTCGCCATCGGCTCCGCGCTCGCCGCCATCGCGGGCGTCCTGCTGTGCTCCTATTCGCCCGTGCTGCAGCCCACCACCGGCTCCATGCCCGGCATCAAGGCGTTCACCGCCGCGGTCTTCGGCGGCATCGGGTCGATTCCCGGCGCGTTCGTCGGCGGCATCCTGCTCGGCATCATCGAGGCCATGGCGCAGGCCTATATCTCCACGAGCCTCGCCAACTCGATCGTGTTCGGCGTGCTTATCGTGGTACTGCTGGTCAAGCCCGCAGGGCTCTTCGGCAAGTACGTCCCGGAGAAGGTGTAGGTGATGGCCATGATGAAGTGTTTGCGGGACAAGAGGACCCGTCGGGACCTCCTCACCTACGCGCTCGTGATCGCCGCGTTCGCCATCGTCTACCTCCTGCAGGCGAACCACATGATCCCTCGCATGATCGCGGGCCAGCTCGTTCCGATCTGCGCCTACATCGTGATGGCGCTCTCGCTCAACCTGGTGGTCGGCGTCGCGGGCGACCTGTCGCTCGGACATGCCGGCTTCATGAGCGTCGGCGCGTACACCGGCGTCGTGGCGGCCATGAGCCTGACGGGCGCCATCCCCGATGACGGCCTGCGCCTCATCATCGCCATGGCGGTCGGCGCCGCCTCCGCCGCGCTGGCCGGATTCGTCATCGGCATCCCGGTGCTGCGTCTGTCCGGCGACTACCTCGCCATCGTGACGTTGGCGTTCGGCGAGATCATCAAGGAGATCGTCACCTGCCTGATCGTGGGCGTGGACGAGCGCGGCCTGCACGTGATGTTCAATCTCACCGGCAGTCTGTCCGTGAGCGACCTCAACCTCTCCGAGGGCGGCGTCGCCATCATCAAGGGCGCGCAGGGCGCCTCGGGCGTGGAGACCATCTCCACGTTCTTCGCCGGGTTCCTGCTCGTGATGGTCGCCCTCATCGTGGTGCTCAACCTCGTGCGCAGCCGCACCGGTCGCGCCATCATGGCCGTGCGCGACAACCGCATCGCCGCCGAGAGCGTGGGCATCTCGACCACCAAGTACCGCATGATCGCCTTCGTGGTGTCCGCCGCGCTGGCGGGCGCCGCCGGCGCACTGTTCGGAAACGGCTTCTCGCAGCTGTCCGCCACCAAGTTCGATTTCAACACCTCGATCCTCATCCTGGTGTTCGTGGTCCTGGGCGGCCTGGGCAACATGCGCGGCTCCATCATCGCCGCCGTGGCCCTTACGATCCTGCCGGAGGCGCTGCGCCAGTTCTCCGACTACCGCATGCTCGTCTACGCCATCGTCTTGATCCTCGTGATGATCGTGTCGAACAATGATGCGCTCAAGGGCATGGCGGGGCGCATCCGCGAGCGTCTGACGTCGCGCGGGAACCTTGCGTCGCGTGAGAAGGAGGAGGTGAGCGCCGATGCCTAAGTTCGAATTCGAACGCGGCAAGATGGTGCCGGTCCCCAGCCATTCCATCGTGCCCGAGCGCGACGTCAACTCCGCGCCGGTCTTGGAGGCGCTGCACTTGGGGATCGACTTCGGCGGCCTCAAGGCGGTCGACGACTTCAACCTCACCATCGGCAAAACCGAGATCGCCGGCCTCATCGGTCCCAACGGCGCAGGCAAGACCACGGTGTTCAACCTGCTCACCAAAGTCTATGCGCCCACGCGCGGGACGATTCTGCTCAACGGCAACGATACGAGCGGCAAATCCGTCTACCAGGTCAACCGCATGGGCATCGCCCGCACGTTCCAGAATATCCGCCTGTTCGATACCATGACGGTCGAGGAGAACGTCAAGGTGGGCCTGCACAACACCAAGGCCTATTCGACGGTCTCCGGCATCCTGCGCACGCCCGCCTATTGGAGGCGCGAGCGCGAGGCGCATGAGCGTGCGCTGGAGCTGCTGTCGATCTTCGACATGCAGGATCTCGCCAACCATCAGGCGGGAAGCCTGCCCTACGGAGCCCAACGCCGCTTGGAGATCGTCCGCGCACTTGCGACCAACCCGAGCCTGTTGTTGCTCGATGAGCCCGCCGCCGGCATGAACCCGTCCGAGACCGCCGAGCTCATGGAGAACATCGTCAAGATCCGCGACACGTTCAACATCGCGATCATGCTCATCGAGCACGACATGAACCTCGTCATGAACATCTGCGAGGGCATCTGCGTGCTCAATTTCGGCAAGGTGATCGCCAAGGGCACCGCCGAGGAGATCCAGAACAACGAGACCGTCATCGAGGCGTATCTCGGCAAGCGGAAGGAGGCGTAAGGGCCATGGCCGATTGCATTCTGAACGTCGAGGACATCAACGTGTATTACGGCGCGATCCATGCCATCAAGGACGTTTCATTCCGGGTGTCCGACGGCGAGATCGTGGCGCTCATCGGCGCGAACGGCGCCGGCAAGTCCACCACACTGAAGACCGTCTCCGGCCTTCTGCGCTCCAACACCGGTTCCATTGAATTCATGGGCGAGGATATCATGCGCGCCCCCGCCGACAAGCTCGTGTCTCGCGGCTTGGCGCACGTCCCGGAGGGGCGCCGTGTCTTCGCCCAGATGAGTGTCGAGGAGAATCTCGAGATGGGCGCCTACACCCGTCCCAATTCCGAGATCGCCCCCGGCCTGGAGCGCGTCTACGCGCATTTCCCGCGCCTGAAGGAGCGCCGTAGGCAGGTGGCCGGAACGCTTTCCGGTGGCGAGCAGCAGATGCTCGCCATGGGCCGCGCCCTCATGAGCTCGCCCAAGCTCCTCATGCTCGACGAGCCCTCCATGGGCCTGGCACCCATCTTGATCGAGCAGATTTTCCAGATCGTGAAGGACCTGCATGAGGCGGGCACCACAATCCTGCTTGTGGAGCAAAACGCCCAAATGGCGCTCTCCATCGCCTCGCGCGCCTATGTTATGGAGACGGGCAAGGTCACGCTCTCCGGCACGGGCGAGGAGCTCTTGCACAACGACGACGTCCGTCGCGCTTATCTCGGTGGCTGACGTTCGCCTCAGATCCGTACCTGAGATGAGTGTCCCTGCCTCAGCGCGCCTCCCGCAATGCCATCCGGCGGGAGGCGCGCATTTTCATGCGTCGACGCCGCACGGGAGTGCGCGTTATTTGGGAATCAGCGCGAATCGGAGTGCGTCCAATGTCGCAATTTGCGCCTGTTCCCGATCGCGACGCGGGGGCGTGCGCTATCCTGGGGGCAAACGTTTCTACTTTGGGGAGACCTTATGCTGTTCGAATATTGCGCCGAGAACTTCACCAATATCGAGGCGGCCCTGCGCGCCGGTGCCGATCGCATCGAGCTGTGCGATAACCTCGCCCAGGGCGGTACCACACCGTCCGCCGGCGTGATCGAGCAGGCTGTGCGCATCGTGCGTGGGCACGAGGGGGCAGAGCTCCGTGTGATCATCCGCCCCCGTCGCGGCAACTTCGATTATTCCAAGGCGGAGATGAGGGCGATGGAGACCGACATCCGCTACGCGGGTGCCAACGGCGTCGACGGCGTCGTCCTCGGCTGCCTCAAGCGCCGTTCTAAGGGCAAGGGCTTCGAACTCGACCTCGATGCCACCGGCCGCCTCGTCAAGGTCGCTCAGGGCGTGGGCGAGATGCGCGGCCGCGAACTCGGCATCACGTTCCATATGGCGTTCGATGCTCTCGATGAGGCCGAGCAGCTCACCGCGATCGATGCACTGGCGGAGCTCGGGGTCGATCACATTCTCACGCATGGCGGTCCGGCCAGCACGCCCATCGAGGACAACTACGAGCACCTCCGCGCCCTGATCGCCCATGCGGGCGATCGACTCACGATCCTGCCCGGCGGCGGTATCACCGCAAAGAACGCGGAGCAGGTCGCGTGTGCCCTGGGCGTCGATGAACTGCACGGCACCAAGATCGTCGTCCTCTAGCTGCGTTCCTCGTCGCATCGGCCCTCTTGTCCCTGCGGTGCGTCCCTTCGTCCTGTCGCGCGAGTCATGGCGCGTCCCACCAACGACGCCAGCAGCTGCTGGAACAAAGTCCCGCACATGACGGGGAACACGACCTCCCCCGGGAAATAACGCGTGGCGATCACGGCGCCCGACGAGATGTTGCGCAGACCGCAATCGAAGCTCATCGTCACGGCCGTGGACGCGTTCACGCGTAGGATCCGGGCCATGAGCGCGCCCCAGGCAAAGCCGCTCAGCGCGAACAACAGGATGAACAGCGCGACGCCCAGTCGCGTCCAGGTCATGTGCAGAACGTACTCGCTCATGGCCGTCGAGTTCGACGTGATGATGAGCACAAGGAATATCTTGGAGAGCGGGGCGGCGGCGGGCGAGAGCACGTCGCGTCCCCAGCCTCTCGTGAAGTCGTTCACGATCATACCGACGAGCGCCGGCGCCGCGATCATGAGCGTCATGTCGAACATCATGGCCGGCGCATCGACATCGATGCTTGCTCCCATGAGCAGCTTGAGCGTGAGCGGGATGGTGATCGGCGACACCAGGGTGGAGACGAGGATCGCCGTCAGGCCGAGGGCGGTGTTGCCCGAGAACATACCCACCCACATGAAGCTGACGATCCCAATGGGCACGCTGTATTCGATCAAAATCCCGGTGACGATATCGGTGTTGCCGGCGAAGATCGCGCTCGACAGGAGGAACGCGAGGGCGGGCATGGCGACGAGGGCCACGCCGAGGATGGCGAGCAGTGGCGCCGGATGGCGGAGCACCTCGCCGAGTTGACCCAAGGTGTTGCCGAGGGATCCTTGAAACGTCATGAAGGCGAAGAGAGCCGGGACGAGCGGTTTGAGCCAGGCGAGCTCGTGTGGGAGCAGCACGCCCGTGGCGACGCATCCCACGACGATGATGGGCATGTTCGCCCCGATGAATCCTCCAAGCCGCTTCCATGCTTCCATGCCGGCCTCCTCATTTGGTCATTGGGCACTCAGCATACCCCGCGCGCATTGCCGTTTCGTTACGGGCCCCGTGCCGGCCGCTGCGGCGCATTCGCCGAGCGGGTGAGATTCTTGTCGGAACGCACGTGTATACTTTGATTCGTTCAACGTGCATGCCCGCCGTAGCGGGCGACAAAGGATCTGATCGCATGGCTTCGCTTTCCACCACGCACCGCTGGTGCATCGCCCCCGAAAACCCCGAACTTGAGGAGCGCCTTTCCAAGGGGCTCGATATCGCGCCCCTGGTCGCGCGCATCATGGTCGCGCACGGCATCCGCAGCGTCGAGGAGGGCCGTCTCTTCCTCACGCCCTCCCTCGAGCGCGATTGGGCGGACCCGCTCATCATCCCGGGCATGACGGAGGTCGCAGCGCGCGTCGAGCGCGCCGTCCTGGACGGCGAGACCATCGCCGTCTTCGGCGACTTCGATGTCGACGGCATCACCTCGACCTGCCTGTTGACCGAGGCCCTTCGCCAGCTCGGCGCATGTGTGCACCCCTTCATTCCCCACCGCTTCGAGGAGGGATACGGCCTCACGGCCCAGGCGCTCGACCGCGTGGTCGAGGCATGCGAGCCCTCTCTCGTCATCACGGTCGACAACGGCATCGCGGCGCGCGACGAGGTCGCGGCGTTCACCGGTCGCGGCATCGACATCGTGGTCACCGACCATCATGAGCCGTCGGACCTCGTGCCGGCGGGCATACCCGTCACGGACCCCAAGATGGACGCCGCGAGCCCGAGTCGCGAGCTCGCGGGCGCCGGCGTCGCCCTCAAGCTCGTCCAGGTCCTGGGGGAGCGCCTCGGGCGGCCCGCCCTGTGGCGTGCTTACACCGAGGTCGCCGCCCTCGGCACCGTGAGCGACATGATGCCGCTCACGCCCGAGAACCGCGCCCTCGTGGCGGACGGCATCGCGCACATGCGCTCCACTTCCCGGCCCGGTTACATCGCCCTCGCCGCGGTGACCCGCACCGACCTCGCCTCCATAACGGCCGACGCGCTCTCCTTCTCCCTGATTCCGCGCCTGAACGCCGCCGGCCGCATGGCCGACCCGACTCTCGCGCTCGACTTGCTCCTCGCCCGCGACGCCGTGGAGGCGGGCAGGCTCGCCGCCGCGCTCGAGGATATAAACCAGCAGCGCCGCGCGATCGAGGCCGAGCTCACCTGTCAGGCCGAGGAGCTCGCCGAGCGCACCTACGACGGCGGCCGCGCCATCGTCGTCGGCGGCGAGGGGTGGCACGAGGGCGTGAAGGGCATCGTCGCGAGCCGCCTGGTCAACCGCTACCACGTCCCCGCCCTGTTGTTCTCCATTGAAGACGGCGTGGCGCGCGGGTCGGGTCGATCGGTGGGTAGCGTGAACCTGTTCGAGGCGGTGGAGAAGTGCTCCGACCTGCTCATTCGCTTCGGGGGTCATGCCGGCGCCGTGGGCGTCACCTGCGCGGTCGAGAACCTCGACGCCCTGCGCGACCGCCTGAACGCGGTCCTGTCCGACCTGCCTGCCGAGGATTTCGAGGACCGCGGGGAGATCGCCGCCACGGTGAGCCTCGCCGAGCTCGACATCGAGACCATCCGCCAGATAGGGCTTCTCGAGCCGTTCGGCCAGGGCAACCGCGTGCCGCTGCTCGCCGCCCGCGGCGTGACGATGTGCGATCGCGCCGTCGTGGGCAAGACCGGCGACCATATGCGCTTCGTGGCGACGGACGGAGCCGCCAGCGTGCCCGCCATCATGTTCCGCGCGCCCGAGGTCGAGAGGCTGGTCAGTTGCGATACGGTCGTCGACCTGGTCTTCGAGGCGGTCGCGGAGTGCTGGCAGGGACGTGTGAAGCCCAAGCTGATGGTCAAGGACATCCTGTGCCGCTCGTGCGATGACGCGGCGCCCGAGAGCCGTCCGCGTGAGGCGGCCGAGGTGCCGGGGCCCGAGGCGGACCCAACGCCCCCGGCGAGTGAGGCGGCGCCGTTCGCGCAGGTGGACGCCAACAGGCGCGCCGCGTTGGCCCGCCTGCCCTACGATCAGCTCACCCGCAGCCTCATCCACGCGTTCATCGGCTCCGCCGAGCCGCATCGCGCGCAGCTCGAGGCGCTCGACGCCTTGAGGGGGCGTCGCGGCACGCTCGCCGTGATGGGCACCGGCCGGGGCAAGTCGCTCATCTTCCACGTGCATGCCGTCCGCGAGGCGATGCTCAACGGCTCCGCGAGCATCTTCGTCTACCCCCTGCGCGCGCTCGTGACCGATCAGTCCTTTCATCTCCGGGAGGCGCTCGCCGCCCTCGGCGTGCGCGTCGGCGTCCTCGCGGGCGACACGCCCGCGGCTGCGCGCGATCGCGCCTTCTCCCAGCTCGCCGCCGGCAAGCTCGATATCGTCCTCACCACCCCCGAGTTCCTGTCCATCCACCGCGCGCGTTTCGCCGCGTCGCGTCGGATCGGGTTCGTCGTTGTGGACGAGGCGCATCATGTGGCAGGTGCCAAGGGCGGCGACCGTACGGCCTATCTTGACATGCCCCAGATCCTGCACGATCTACTCGATCCAACTGTGCTTGCGGTGACTGCGACCGCCTCGGCCGAGGTCACGGCCGAGATTTGCCGTCTTTTGCCCGTCGACGTCCAGGTTGTGGACGCCGCGGTGCGCGAGAACCTCGAGCTGGACGACGGGCGCGACCTCGCGAGCCGCGAGAACAGGCTCGTCTCGATCGTCGCCACGGGGCAGAAGTGCGTCGTGTACGTCAACTCGCGCGACCAGGCCCAGGCCCTCTGCCGCACCCTGCGCCGCCGCATTCCCGAGCTGGGCGACCGCATCGCGTTCTACCACGCCGGGCTCACGCGCGCGCAACGCGCCTCCGTCGAGGCGGCCTTCCGCGCGGGCGACCTCGCGTGCATCGTCTCCACCTCCGCCTTCGGCGAGGGCGTGAACATCCCGGACATCAGGCATGTGGTGCTTTACCATATGCCCTTCGGCGACATCGAGTTCAACCAGATGAGCGGCCGGGCCGGTCGCGATGGCGATCCCGCGCGGATTCACCTGCTCTACTCCGTTCGCGACGCCCGTATCAACGAGCGCCTGCTGGACGCCGCCGCGCCCGACCGCCGCGAGCTGGTGACCCTCTATCGGGCGCTCCAGACCATGTGGCGCCGTCATCGCGGTGCTGGGACGGCGGGGCCGTTCACCGCCAACGACCTCGACATCGCGCAGATGTGCCTGGCGGTCGACGCCCGCACGCCCGTCGACGAGCGCGCCGTCCCCAGCGGTCTCGCGATCTTCGAGGAGCTCGGGTTCGCGCATGTGAGCGGCGACGAATCCTCGCGCGCCATCGACATGGTCGAGAACCCCGGGCACGTGGACCTCGGCCAGTCGATCCTGTATCTCGAGGGGCTCCACGCCCGTTGCGAGTTCTCGGCTTTCCGCGAGTGGGCCCTGTCGGCGCCCGCGCATGATATGCTGACCCGCATCAACCGTCCTATAACACCGCAGGTACACGAGGGGGGTGCCGTCAATGGATAAGCAGACGGCCAATGGGACCCGGTCGGACAAGTCAGCCGAATGGAAGTCGGCCTCCGATCAGTTGCGCCCCAGCGATGAGATGGTCCATTACGCGCATGCGGACGATTTGCCGAGCGAGTTCCAAGCGGACAGCTTCGACCGCCTCGCGAGCCTCGCGGGCAAGTATATGGGCGAGGAGGACCGCGACCTCGTCGAGCGGGCCTATTGCTTCGCCGCCGAGAAGCATTGCGCGCAGAAGCGCCGCAGCGGCGAGGCCTACATCAACCATCCCGTCGAGGTCGCGATCATCCTCGCAGAGCTCAAGATGGACTGCGACGTGGTCTGCGCCGCGCTCCTGCATGACACGGTGGAGGACACCACCACGTCCCTCGCCGAGGTGAGCACCTACTTCGGGTCGACCGTCGCCGATCTGGTCGACGGCGTGACCAAGCTCACCAACATCGATGTGGACACCATGGATGGCAAGCAGGCGCTCAACCTGCGCAAGATGTTCCTCGCCATGAGCCGGGACATCCGCGTGGTGATCGTCAAGCTCGCCGATCGCCTGCACAACATGCGGACCCTCGCCGCCCTGCCCCCGGACCGCCGCCTGTTCAAGGCGCGCGAGACGATGGACGTCTACGCCCCGCTCGCCGACCGCCTCGGCATGAGCTCGATCAAATGGGAGCTCGAGGACCTGTCCTTCTTCTATCTGGAGCCCGAGGCGTACCAGCGCATCGCCCGTATGGTGAGCGAGAGCCGCGAGGCCCGCGAGCGCTTCCTCGCCGAGACCATCAAGGCGCTCGACGACGAGCTCAAGCGCGCCGGGATCGACGGTTACCAGATCACCGGCCGCTCCAAGCACTACTGGTCCATTTACCAGAAGATGAAGCGCAAGGGCAAGGAGTTCTCCGAGATCTACGACCTGGTGGCCCTGCGCGTCATCACCAAGAGCGTGGTCGATTGCTATTCCACGCTGGGCGCCGCCCACTCCCTGTGGACGCCCGTGCCGGGGCGCTTCAAGGATTACATCAACATGCCCAAGGCGAACAACTACCAGAGCCTGCACACGACGGTCATCGGCCCCACGGCGCGTCCGCTGGAGATCCAGATCCGCACGTACGAGATGCACGAGCAGGCCGAGTACGGCATCGCCGCCCATTGGCTGTACAAACGCTCCGGCGGGTCGAGCGCCACCAAGGACGCCGGCGCGCAGAGCCTGGACGATCAGATCAACGCCTTCAAGCGCAGCCTCGATTGGGCTGCGAGCGATGAGATCGAGGACCCCAAGGAGTTCCTGCACGCGCTCAAGGTCGACCTCTACGACCAGGAGATCTACGTCTTCACCCCCAAGGGGAAGGTGCTGAACCTCCGTGTGGGGTCCACGCCGCTCGACTTCGCCTACGCGGTCCACACCGAGGTCGGCAACCATTGCGTGGGCGCCATCGTCAATGGCGCCGTGGCACCGCTCACCCATGAGCTGTCCATGGGCGACCGCGTGGAGATCCTCACGAACAAGAACGCAAAGCCCTCGCGCGACTGGCTCAACATCGTCAAGACGCCGAGCGCCAAATCGAAGATCCGCCGCTATTTCGCCGCGGCGACCAAGGACGAGGACGCGGCCGCGGGCCGCGAGATGCTCTCCCGCGATTTGCGCAAGCGCGGGTACGGCATCTCCACGCCCCGCTCCACGCGCGCCCTGAACACGGTCGCGGGCGATCTCAACTACAAGAGCCTGGAGCACCTGTTCGCCGCCGTCGGCGCGGGCAAGGTCCAGCCGCGCGCCGTGGGCAACAAAGTTCAGGCCATTCTCGATCCCAAGCGGCAGGACACCGCCGCCGCCAAGGCGGAGGCCATCGCGAGCGTCGTGCATCAGCCTCCCCGCACGGGCGGCGGGCACGGCAAGCGCTCCAAGGGCAATTGCGGCGTGTTGGTCGAAGGTGCCGAGGGCGATAGCATGCTCGTGCGCCTCGCGCATTGCTGCAACCCCGTGACGGGCGACGACATCGTGGGATTCATCACCCGCGGCCGCGGCGTCTCCGTGCACCGCGCCAGCTGCCCCAACGTCAAGGGGCTCATGGAGCATCCCGAGCGGATGATCGGCGTGAGCTGGGACACCGGTGCGGACGCGCTCTTCCAGGTCGAGGTCGTCGTCGAGTGCATCGACCGCATGGGCCTGCTCAAGGACGTCACCATCGCCATCGGGGACGCCGGCGGCAACATCTTGTCCGCGGCCACGTCCACCAACCGCGAGGGCATCGCGACGCTGCGCTTCCTCATCGAGATCTCCGACGCGAGCCGCCTCGACCCGCTTCTCGGCGCCATCGGTGCCGTCGAGAGCGTGTACGATGCCCGTCGCCTCATGCCCGGTGAGGGCAACAAGACCATGAAGCGCCGCCGCTAAACCTCTCAAGTGGGTAACCGTCTCGAATGGGGACAGGTACAAATTGAGTCCAAATTGAGTCAGGTGCAATTGGGGACAGATGTAAATTGCGACATGCTGGCTGCAGTTGAAAGGCATGCGAAGCGGATGAACTGCTTATGGATATCTGCCGTTTGAGCGGTCCGAACGGTAGGTTTCCATAGGCAATCCCCGACCGGCAACAGGCAATCTTCGAGTGGGCATAGGCAATCTTCGAGTGGACATGGGCAATCTCGGGGTTGCCGTGGGTAAAAATGAGCTCTGCTGAGTATTGAATAAGAACGGGAGCGCGTTATGGACATGACGTTTGATATGGACAGGAAGGGGAGCCTCGCCATCCACTGCGTGACGAACGGTCCCATCCAGACCAACACGTATTTCGCGGTGAGTGGGGACGAGGCCGTGATCATCGACCCCGCTTGGGAGGGCGAGAGGCTCGCCGAGGCGTTTGACGAGCGCTGCCCGGGCGCTCGCGTGAGAGCCATCATCTGCACGCATGGGCACGCCGATCACATCGGCGGCGTCGCCGGCTTGCGCCGCGTACTCGGCGAGGGCGTCCCGTTCCTCATTTCTGAGGCGGATGCCGCGATCATGGAGCGCGCCATCGCGGACATGCGCGAGATGTGGGGCTTCGACCACGAGCTTCCGCCCGCGCCCGACCGTCTGCTCAACGAGGGCGACGTCGTTTCCTTCGGCGATGTGACCCTGCAGGTCATGGCAACGCCGGGGCACACGCCGGGCGGCATCGTGTTCTTCTGTGCCGCAACTACCGGCAATGTCGCCTTTGTGGGGGATACGCTGTTCCCCGGCGCGCACGGCCGCACCGACCTGGAGGGCGGTTCGGAGAAGCAGATTATCGACTCGCTCGGCAAGATCGGAGCGCTCCTGCCCGCCGACACCCTGTGCCTGATCGGCCACAACGGCACGACCACCATCGGCGATGAGCTCGAGACCAACCTCTTCATGCGTCGCGGTCTGCGCCATTACAAGTAAGCCATCGTTTCCTTGATATTTCTATCTCGGCGCGTGGCTGCCGCATGTGTTGAGGAATCCGCTCGAGTGGTAGAATACTTACGTTTACCGTTCAGAGTATGGACAATGGGAGGTCCAATATGCTCGTCAATGCAGCTCAAATGCTCAAGGATGCCGAGGCCGGTCACTACGCCCTGGGCGCCTTCAACACCAACAACCTGGAGTGGACGCTCGCCATCCTCCAGGCCGCCGAGGAGGCCAAGTCCCCGCTGATCCTTCAGTGCACCGCCGGTGCCGCTAAGTGGATGGGCGGCTTCAAGGTTTGCGCCGATATGGTCAAGGCTGCCGTCGAGGCCACCGGTGTGACCGTCCCCGTGGCGCTGCACCTCGATCATGGTTCCTACGAGGACTGCTTCAAGTGCATCGAGGCCGGCTTTACGTCCATCATGTATGACGGCTCTCACGAGGAGACCTTCCAGCTTAACCTTGACCGCACCAAGGAGCTCGTTGAGCTTGCCCACTCCAAGGGCATGTCCATCGAGGCCGAGGTCGGCGGCATCGGCGGCACCGAGGACGGCGTGACCTCCAACGGCGAGCTCGCTGACCCCGCTGAGTGCAAGCAGATTGCTGACCTGGGCGTCGACTTCCTCGCCTGCGGTATCGGCAACATCCACGGCGTGTATCCCGCCGACTGGGCTGGCCTTTCCTTCGAGCGTCTGGGCGAGATCAAGGCCCAGACCGGCGACCTGCCCCTTGTTCTGCACGGTGGCACCGGCATCCCCGAGGATCAGATCAAGAAGGCCATCTCCCTGGGTATCTCCAAGATCAACGTCAACACCGACCTGCAGCTCGTCTTCGCCAAGGGCGTTCGCGAGTACATCGAGGCTGGCAAGGATCAGCAGGGCAAGGGTTTTGACCCCCGCAAGCTCCTCAAGCCCGGTCGCGAGGCCATCGTCGCCCGCACCAAGGAGCTCATGGAGGAGTTCGGCTCCGTCAACAAGGCGTAACTGATTCATTTCAGCTTTGATGCGAGCGCTGGGCTGTGGTACCATAGCCCAGCGCATTTTTTATGCCCGAGTGGCGGAATGGCAGACGCAGGGGACTCAAAATCCTCCGCCCGCGAGGGCGTGTGAGTTCGACTCTCACCTCGGGCACCATATGCGCATCCGCATTCCTTTGATGCAAGATTGAGGGAGGCGGTATTCTCGTGATGAAACCATGGAGCAAATGCGTTCCGTGGTATGATTCACAAGTCGCTGGTTTTCCAGCAGGAAAGAGGGACCTGCGGGTCCCCACCTTTCGGCGCCATATCGGTAGCTGTCTGGTCGTACAAATCAAGATGCATGTCCGCACCTCGGTGTGTGCATCTCCCAAGATCTGTAGACCCGGATACCGTTGAGGTGGCCGGGTTTTTTGTTCGAGTTGCAAGAAGGAGGTATTGAGATAGCTAAGTCTGATGACACCCGCATCAACGATGAGATCCGCGCCCCGCGCGTTCGTCTCATCGGCGTCGATGGATCGCAGCTGGGTCTGTTCGACACCCGTGATGCGCAGCGCATCGCCGACGACCAGAACCTTGACTTGGTGGAGATCGCGCCCAACGCCGAGCCTCCCGTGTGCAAGGTCATGGACTACGGCAAGTTCAAGTACCAGCAGGCCATGAAGGCCAAACAGGCTCGTAAGAACCAGTCAAAGGTCGAGGTCAAGGAAATGAAGTTCCGACCGAAGATCGACAAGGGCGATTACGAGACCAAGAAGGGCCACGTCCTGCGCTTCCTCAAGAAGGGCGCGCGCGTCAAGATCACCATCATGTTCCGCGGCCGCGAGATGGCCCATCCGGAGCAGGGTCTGAACGTGCTCGAGCGCCTCGCAGAGGACCTCAAACCGTTCGCTACGGTCGAGTCCCAGCCCAAGCTGGAAGGCCGTAACATGCTCATGCTGCTCGCCCCGATCAAGGGCGCCTTCGACAACGAGGGCGACGCCGAGCCGAGCGATAAGTAGTTAACCACCAGGTATTAGAAGGAGTTTTCCATGCCTAAGATGAAGACCCACAGCGGCAGCAAGAAGCGTTTCCGCCGCAGCGGCACTGGCAAGATCATGCGTGCCAAGGCTTACAAGAGCCACATCCTGACCAAGAAGTCCACCAAGCGCAAGCGTGGCTTCCGCCAGGAGACCGAGTTGGCCGCCGCCGACGCCAAGGTCATCAACGCCCGCCTCGCCGGCCGTTAATCCGTATTTACCGCTGTAATCTCATTTAGGAGTTGATTAGATATGGCTCGTGTGAAGCGCGCTGTGAACGCCAAGAAGAAGCGTCGTACCGTCCTTAACCGTGCAAAGGGTTATTACGGTCAGGCATCCCGTTCCTATAAGTACGCCAAGGAGCAGGTGCAGCACTCCCTCCAGTACCAGTACCGCGATCGCCGCAACAAGAAGCGCGAGATTCGCTCCCTGTGGATCACTCGTATCAACGCTGCTGCTCGCATGAACGACATTTCCTACTCCCAGTTCATGCACGGCCTGAAGCTCGCCGGCATCGAGCTCGACCGCAAGGTCCTCGCTCAGATGGCTTACGAGGACATCGAGTCCTTCAACGAGCTCGCCGCCATCGCCAAGAAGGCTCTCGAGGCTTAATGTGCTTTTAAACGGGATGTCCCTGCAGGGGCGTCCCGTTTTCTTATATGCACTCACAATCCCCGAGCTGGTTTGGCGCTCTCCAGAAAGGCCAAGTTCAAGCTCCTTCTTCCTTTGGGTTTGGCGAAGTTGCCAAGCGTTTAGATGAATCGGTGTGGGGAAGTGGGAGGCATGGCATTGCCCGGCCGGGACAGGGTATGTATTCCATACAGATGACCGCTGCATATATGTACGAGAACCGAATGGTCGTCATCAATATAAGGTGAAAGATCGCCTGAAGCATCTTCCTTTATATGAAGGGCCAAATAGGCCTTTTATGGAGGAATTGTGAAGTGCTAATTCTCACTACACAGCGTCTTGGACTCTGGCAATATATCTCCTTGCCGCGCGGGTGGCCGAGTGAAGACGAGGCCG